>JBOHUX010000126.1:0-6869 GCA_050734915.1 Candidatus Dormibacteraceae bacterium | reverse complement strand
CCCGGTTGGGGCGGGGCGAGAAGTGGAACTCGGCCATCCGGGGCAAAGCCTACGCCTGGTGTCGGGGGTGCCGGAGCGGGTGGCCGGCCCGGCTCAGACGAAGAAGGTCCCCTCTCCCGTGCGCTCCAGCAGATAGCCCCCCGCCAGTGCGACGGAGCCAGCCAGGGCGATCAACCCCGGGCCGGCGTCGTGCTGCCAGATGATGGTCACGGCGCCCAGGATGGCGAGCCCCAGCGCGGCCAGCACGCAGAAGATGTACATGCCGTTGGTGAACATCCGATCGAGCAGGTCGGCGCGGGGCGGATCGGTCATCTCCGGGCAATTCTACGGGGGGCGGCCCATGCAGGGGATGGGGGCGGCCGGCCGGTCAGCGGAGGGCGAAGAGGGGGTTGACGGGGCCGTGGCCGCGCCCCAGCTCGAGGGAGTGCTCGATGGCGGACTGGATGAAGTCCTTGGCCGCGCGCACCGCCTCCAGGGGCGGGCGCCCGTGGGCGAGGCCGGCCGCGATCGCCGCCGAGAAGGCGCAGCCGCTGCCGTGGGTGTTGGCGGTCGCGATCATGCCTCCGGGCAGCTCGACGAGGCGATCACCGTCGCAGTAGACGTCGAGGGCGTCGCCGGCGTGGCCGCCCTTGACAACCGCCGCGCGGCAGCCGAGGTCGATCAGCGCGCGGGCGGCGGCGCGCCGCTCGGGGAGGGTCGAGACCGCCCGGCCCAGCAGGACCGCCGCCTCCGGCAGGTTGGGGGTGATGACGTCCGCCAGCGGGAGCAGGCGTCCCCGGAGGGCGGCGACTGATTCGTCGCGGAGGAGCTTGGCGCCCCCCTTGGCGACCATGACCGGGTCCACCACGAGGTTGCCGAGACGGTGCGCCTCGATCGCCAGCGCGACCGCCTCGATGATCTCGGGGCTGGCGAGCATGCCGGTCTTGGCGGCGCCCGGGTGGAGGTCCTCGACGACACGGTCGATCTGCGCCCGGATCAGCGCCACCGGCAGCTCCAGGATGTCGCTGACGGCCAGCGTGTCCTGGGCGGTGATGGCGGTGATCGCGCTGGTGCCATGGCAGCCGAGGGCGGCGAAGGTCTTGAGATCGGCCTGGATGCCCGCCCCCCCGCCGGAGTCGGATCCGGCGATGGTGAGCGCGACCGGGAGCCTCATGCCATGGCCCGGCGCAGGGCGAGGTAGGCGCCCGCGGCCACGACCACGCTGACCAGCCCCGAGAGGTCGGCGCCGTGGAGGGCGGCGATGAGGCCGGCGTTGAGGTAGTGGGCGCCGCCGAAGACGTTCGGGTAGTTGACGAAGGCCAGGCTGGCGGCGGTCCCCGCGCCCCACGCCAGCAGCGCCGGCAGCCGGCGCCCGTAGCCGAGGAAGAAGAACGCCAGCAGCACCACCGCGGCCCAGGCCGGCGCCCACAGGTAGGTGAGGATCAGGAACTGCTCATAGGCGACGTGGAAGTCGCGCACCACGACCGCGTAGGAGGCGAGGGCGGCGCCCAGGATCCCGCAGGCGAGCGCGGTCTGCCACCGCTGAAGGCGGATGCCCATGGTCTGGCTGACCAGGCCGGCGGTGTAGACGTCGAGGTAGTTGGCCCAGATCTCGCCCAGCACCACGAACGCGAAGAAGGGGGCCGCGATGGCGGCGGGGGCGTGGCGGGTGATCACGGCCAGGACCCCCTGGGCGGCCGCCAGCCCGGGGTCGATGGTGGGCAGGAGAAGCCCCATCAGCCCGACCAGCGCGACCGGGGCGGTAACCCCCAGCGCCACCCACCAGGTGACGCGTCCGGTGCCGGTGTTGGCCGGCAGGTAGCGGGAGTAGTCGCTCGCGAACGGAAACCAGGAGGCGACCAGGGCGAAGCAGCTCATGAAGCCCAGCACGAAGGCGCCCGGGTAGGCGCCGCCGCCGAGGGTGGGTCCGGCCGTCCAGTGCATGCGCGTCGCCAGGAGCGCGAAGAGCACCGCCGAGAGGAGGGCGAAGGCGACCGCGCCGTACTTCTCGAAGACCTGGATGGTGCGGTGTCCGAGCACCGCCACGCCGACGCTGACGGCCGCGATGCCGAGCACCCAGGGGAAGACGAGCCGGCCGGCGAGCCCGGCGCCGACGCCGGCCACCTGGAGGAGCTGGACGCCAGCCTGGGCCGCGATCACGCAGTCCACCGCGAACCAGCCGATGGCGAGGAAGAGCGTCAGGAACGCACCCAGGTAGGAGCCGCGGAGGCCGAAGATCCGGCGCGTGAAGATGATCTGGGCGAGCCCGCTCCGGGGGCCCGTGTTGCTGAGCAGCCCGAGCAGGATCGCCCCACAGACGGTGCCGCCGAGCATGGCCGCGAACCCGTCCCAGACGCCCAGCCCGTAGTAGGTGGTGAGCAGGCTGGCGGTGAGCAGGCTGGCGTAGTTGACGAAGGCGCCCGCCCAGAGGAAGCCGACGTCGCGGGCGCGGCCGTGGCGCTCAGCCTCGGGGATCCGGTCGATGCCGTGGCTCTCGACCTTGAGGAACTCGTCCGATGCGCTCGCCGGGGTGGACGTCGCCTGCTGCATCTCGATCTCCCTCCGCTGGCATTACCCAGTTCAGGTTCTGGCGGTCGGCCCTTCGAGGGGCCCTCTCAGCTCCGGCGGAGCTCCCGCTTCGTCATTTCCAGTCTAGATGAGTGATTCCACTCCCCGCCCCTGCAGCCCGTGGCGGCCTACCCGGGGAGGAGGTCCCTGGGGTCACCGATGGGGCGGGGCCGGGCGTGTGACAATCAGCCCAATGGCCTCCGCGAGCGAGATCGACGCCCACGTCCACGCCCACCGCCGTGACTTCGTCGAGGACCTGCGCCGGCTCTGCGCCTTCGATTCCATTTCCAATCACGGCCCGGAGGCGGTCGCGCCCTGCCGGGATTGGCTGGCCGCCCGCTGCGGGACACTGACCGACCGGGTCGAGACGCTGGCGGCGGGGGGCCTGCCGGCCCTGGTCGCCGAGGTGCCCGGGGCGGGCGCCCGGAGCCTGCTCCTCTACACGCACTACGACGTGCAGCCTGTCGACCCGATCGACCTCTGGGATTCGCCTCCCTTCGAGGCGGCCGAGCGCGGCGGCAGGCTCTACGCCCGCGGCGTGTGCGACGACAAGGCGGACGTGATGGCGCGGATCCACGCCATCGAGACGCTCAAGGCGGTCGGTGGGGAGCTGCCGGTGACGATCCGCCTCTGTGTCGAAGGCGAGGAGGAGATCGGCTCGAGGACGTTCGAGCGCATCTGCGAGCAGCACGGGGACCGGCTCCGGGCCGACGGCTGCCTCTGGGAGTCGGGCCACTTCGACGGCGCCGGCCGGCCGGAGGTGACCTTCGGGGTCCGGGGGCTCCTCTACGTCCAGCTCCGGGTCCGCCAGCTGGCCTTCGACCAGCACTCGTCCCTGGCCTCCCTCTACCCGTCGGCGGCGGCCTACCTGGTGCTGGCGCTGGCGAGCCTGCGCGATCTTGACATGAACGTCAAGATCGAGGGCTTCGCGGATGGCGTCAAGCCGCCCGGCGAGCGCGATCGCCGCGTGATGGCCGGCATCGATCCTCAGATGGCCGCCCGCCGCGAGGTGGCCGGGTTCACGCGACCGGTCCGGGACGTCGCCGACGAGGGCGCCATCGAGCAACTGCTGTTCACCCCCACCTGCAACATCGCCGGCGTCACCACCGGGTACCAGGGGCCGGGCTCCAAGACGGTGCTGCCGGCGGAGGCGACGGCCAAGCTGGACTTCCGGCTCATCTTCGACCAGGACCCGGCGGACGTGCTGGCCAAGCTGCGGCGGCACCTGGACTCGAGCGGCTTCCCTGAGGTCGAGATCGTGTCCTGGGATGGCGAGAAGCCGGCCCGCGCGGACTACGACTCGGCCGTCGGCCGGGCGGTGATCGAGAGCGAGACCGAGCTGTTCGGCGGCCCGCCCGTCATCTGGCCATTCATGGCCGCGACGGGCCCCATGCACCCGATTGTGCACGGGCTGGGGGTTCCGGCGGTGATGCCCACCGGCGCGGGACGGCAGGACGCGCGCGTGCACGCACCCAACGAGAACATCCGCATCGACGACTACCTGAACGCGGTGCGGCTGATGTGCCGCGTGTTCGAGCGCTTCGGCGCATCCTCTTCTGATTAGACTGGCCCCGAGATGGAGAAGCTGACCGACAAGCTCTTCACCGTCCGCTACAAGGAGGACGAGGGGCATCCCCACATCGAGATCGCCGACCAGGCCGTCTGCTCGGAGAGGTGCGAGGGCAAGTACTGCAACTACTTCTGCCCGGCCGGCGTCTACCAGTGGGACGCCGAGCAGAAGAGGAACCTGGTCAGCTTCGGCAACTGCCTCGAGTGCGGCGCCTGCTCGATCGGCTGCCCCTTCGACAACATCGTCTGCCGGACGCCCCGGGGCGGGTTCGGCGCCCAGTTCAAGTTCGGCTAGCGGGCCGGCGCCGGTGCTCGTGGCCGGAATAGCGCGCCCGGCCGGGGTCGTTCCAAAAGACGTGAGCGAGCGCTACGACGTCGTGATCGTGGGCGGCGGCCCCGCCGGCCTGGCCGCCGGGCTCTACGCCGCGCGCATGAACCTGCGGGCGGTGATCCTGGATGGGGGGGCGCTCGGCGGCCAGCTCCTCAACACCGAGCTGATCGAGGACTACCCGGGCTTCGAGTCCATCCTCGGTGTCGAGCTGGCGGCGCAGATGGGCGCGCACGCCCGCAAGTTCGGGCTCGAGATCCGGGAGTTCGAGCCCGTGCGGTCGATCTCGACCGCGGACGGCGAGCGGCTGGTGCGGCTGGAGAGCGGCGTCGAGGTGCGGTCGGTGGCGGTGATCATGGCCGCGGGCGGGCTGCCCAAGCGGCTGGGCGTGCCCGGCGAGTCCGAGCTGGCGGGCCGCGGCGTCTCCTACTGCGCGGTCTGCGACGGGGCCTTCTTCAAGGGCGAGGAGCTGGCCGTCATCGGCGGCGGCGACGCCGCCCTCGAGGAGGGCGACTTCCTGACCCGCTACGCCTCCCGGGTCCACCTCATCCACCGCCGGGGCGACTTCCGCGCCCAGCCCATCCTCCAGGACCGGGCCCGCCGGAACCCGAAGATCGACTTCATCTTGGACGCCCAGGTGGGGGAGATCTATGGGGACGAGAAGGTGCGCGGCGTCCGCTACCGGCAGGGCGGCGAGGCCCGGGACCTGCCGGTCGGCGGCGCCTTCATCTTCATCGGGTTCAACCCCAACTCCAAGGTGCTCCGGGAGCACGCCGAGCACGACGCGGCCGGCTACCTGATCACCGACCGCGACATGCGCACCACGGTGGAGGGGGTGTGGGCGGTCGGCGACGTCCGCCAGCAGCTGACCAAGCAGATCGCGACCGCCGTCGGCGACGGGACGACGGCCGCCGTGTCCGCCTCCCAGTTCGTGGACCAGGTCCGCCAGCGCGAGCGCGTCGCCGCCGGCTAGATGAGTGATTCGCCGGCGGCCGCCTTCCCGGCTCTTCAGGGAACCTGCCCCGAACCCCCATTCGTATACTGGCACCTCAGATGCCCCCCTCCGGCGATCCGCGGGTCCTGGCGCCCGCGCCCGCACCCGCGGTCACCGAGCACCCGTACGTGCCCGCCGAGCACGCCGACCTCTCGCCCAGCCACTGGTGGATCCGCGGCCGGCGGGCGGTGCTGCCCGCCCTGATGGCGCGCCACCTGGAGCCGGGCGCGACCGTGCTCGACGTGGGCTGCGGGGCCGGGCTGCTGACCGAGGTGGTGGCGCGGCGCTACTCCGTGCGGGCGGTGGACCTCGATCCGACCTCGGTCGCCAAGGCCCACGACCGCGGCATCGACGCCACCCTCCTGGTGGCGGGCGGTCCCTTGCCCGGCCCTGTGGACGCGGCCTGCGCCTTCGACGTCATGGAGCACACCGACGACGACGTCGGCTTCGCCAGGAGCCTGGTCGCCGCGGTGCGGCCGGGGGGACTGGTGGTGGTGGCGGTGCCCGCGTACCGGTGGCTCTGGACGGAGATGGACGACCAGATCGGCCACCGCCGGCGCTACACGGCGGCCGGCCTCCGGCGGGTGATGGCGGAGGCGGGGCTGGTCACACTCCAACTCACCTACTTCAACTCCCTGCTGCTGCCTCTGATCGCGCTGGCGCGGGCCTTCAACCCGTCGGGAGCCGACCAGGTCCGGGAGCCGGCCGCCGCGGTGAACGGATTGCTGGCCCGCGTCTTCGAGGCCGAGGAGCGACTCCTCCGCCGCCTCCGGCTGCCGGCCGGGGTGTCCGTCCTCTACATCGGATCCAAGCTGGCGCACTGACGGGCGCGGCGCGGATCCGCGCGCCGTGGGCGCCGGCTCACCGCCGGATGATGACGCCCGTGACCTGGGAATCCGGCCCGGGGCCATCTACACTCAGATGAGTATGCAAATCGCACGCTACGGTTGGGTGCGAGACCTGCCGGACCATCGCGACTTTCTCTACGCCCCGCCGCCGCGGATCTCGCAGGCCCTGCCTTCGTCCATCGACCTCCGCGGCGGCTTCGAGCCCTGCTTCGACCAGGGCATGCTCGGGTCCTGCACCGCGAACGCGATCGCGGGGGCGCTCCAGTTCCTGGAGGCGAAGGAGGGGGAGCGGCCGCCGGCGATGCCATCCCGCCTCTTCATCTACTACAACGAGCGGGCGCTGGAGGGAACGGTGGCGACCGACTCCGGGGCGCAGATCCGGGATGGGATCAAGACGGTGGCCAAGGAGGGCTTCTGCCCCGAGGCGGAGTGGCCGTACGACATCGCCACCTTCGCGAGCAGGCCCAGCCCCGCCTGCTATCACGACGCCCTCAAAGAGCGCGTCACCGAGTATCTGCGGCTGGCTCAGGTGCTGAGCCCGCTCCTCACCTGCCTCGCCTCCGGCTACCCGATCGCCTTCGGC
>JBOHUX010000125.1:0-6977 GCA_050734915.1 Candidatus Dormibacteraceae bacterium | reverse complement strand
CCGAGTCGCTGAAGCTGGCTCAGCTGCCCGAGCTCGAGGAGGAGGTGCCCGAGCTGGCGGCGGTCAGCTGATGTTGGTGGATGACTTGGTCGTCACCTCGTACACCACTTGACTGGACGTGGCCGCCTTCAGCCAGAAGCGTGGCCAGACTGCATCGGCGTGCGAACGTCGTGCCGCATCAGCGTGACGTATTGGGAAGCCGCCTCCGCCGACTCGACGAACAGCTCACACGCCTTCGCCAGCTGTACGAGTACGGCGAGTACGACTGGGATGCGTTCCTTGTCAAGCGCGCCGAGATTCAGAGCGAACAGCAGCGGCTGCGCGACGAGGTCGCCGCTGTCCACGATGGTGGCGACGTGGAATGGTGCCGTTCACAAGTGCTCGATCTGGTCGCTGCCTGGGATAGCGCCGACGAGGGTCAGCGCTCCCAGCTCCTCGGCGCACTGTTCGAGTCCATCGAAGCCGAGGCGCTGCCTCAGCGCGGACTGCGACTCGTCGCCGTGCCACGAGGCGCGTGGCGCAGGTTCATTCAACTGTTGGTACTGGAGCGGGAGACGGGCTTCGAACCCGCTACCTCAACCTTGGCAAGGTTGCGCTCTACCAATTGAGCTACTCCCGCGCCCCGCAGGCAATGCTACCCAAACGCGCGGCCGGGGGGAATCGAGGTTGCCCCGAATTCAGCGCCCGTCGCCTGCTAACCTTGCCCGAGGCGAGGGGAGTAGCCTTCGCGCCGATCTCGACTGGTACCCGCGGACCGCCGTGGGGTGTAACCCGGGACGGCGGCAGGACCGGCTTGCGGCAAGACCTCGGCTCGGAGCCCCCGGACTCGAGCGGAGGATTTGCCTTGATGATCGGAGCGATCGGCGGCGGCCCGGCTGCCACCCCCCCGGCGGACCCGCCCCCGGTACTCACCGGGCCCCTGAGCCTCGTGATCCCGGCCCACAACGAGGCGCTGAGCATCGGCGGCGTGGTTTCCGCCGCCTGCGCCACGCTCGTCCGGCTGGCGCCGACGTTCGAGATCATCCTGGTCGACGACGGGAGCAGCGATGGAACCGTCGAGGTCGCGCGGGCCGCGATGGGCCCATGGGCGGGGCGCCTCCGCATCGTCGGCCACCGTCACAAGTCGGGTTACGGACGGTCTGTCGCCGACGGCCTCAACGCCGCCACCGGCGCCGTGGTCGGCTTCGTGGACGGCGACGGCCAGCTCGACGTCCGCGACCTCTCGCTCCTCGCCGTCCGCCTCGGCGAGGCGGACCTCGTGACGGGGGTTCGCGGGCGCCGCGCCGACCCCTGGTTCCGGCTTCTCATCAGCGGGGTCTTCAACGTCCTCGTCCGCCTCCTCTACGGGATCGGCGTGCGCGACATCGACTGCGGCCTGAAGCTGATGAAGAGGGAGGTCCTGGACGCGGCCGCGCCGCTGCTGGCTCGCTCCGCGCTGCTCAACACCGAGCTCTTCTTCAAGGCCGGGCGCTCCGGGCTGCGCGTCGAGCAGGTGCTGGTTCCGCATCACCCGCGTAGGGCCGGGGTGAGATCGGGCGGCCGGCTGGTGCCCATCCTGCGCGCCGTCCGGGAACTGTTCACGCTCCGGGTCCGGCTGGCTCGGACCTGGAAGCCTCCCCGCGGGGGCGGGGCAAGCACGTCTTCAAGAAATTGTTAGGTCTTTGCGTGCACGCCCGCGAGGGCCCCTTCGCGAGGTGGCCCCGAACTACCATGACCCGGCATGGTTGAGCGAACCCGGCGGTCGCCGCGCATCCTCGTCACCGGCGGCGCGGGATTCATCGGCATCCACGCGGTGCGGGCGCTGGTCCGAACCGGGCACCAGGTGCTCGTCGTCGACGACGGCAGGCACGCCTGCGGCCAGGGGCTGCCGGCGGAGGTGGAGCTGGTGCCGGAGGATCTCTCGACCCCGGCCGCCGGCGACGCCATCGCCCGCTTCAGGCCCCAGCGGATCGTCCACCTGGCGGCCCAGGGCGGCATCTCCCGGTCACTGCGCGACCCCGCCGGCGACGCCCTCGCCAACGTGGTCGCCACCGTCGCCCTGCTCAAGGCCGCGGTGGACGCGGGCTCGGAACGGCTCGTCTTCGCGTCCTCGGGAGGGGCCGTCTACGGGCAGGCCGAGCGCCTGCCCACGCCGGAGTCGGCCGCCGCCAATCCGCTCAGCCCCTACGGCGCCGCCAAGCTCGCCTGTGAAGGGTACCTGGGCATGTTCCAGCGGACCTTTGGGCTGGCCTCGGTGGCGCTCCGGTTCGGGAACGTCTACGGGCCCCACCAGGACGGCTCCGGGGAGGCGGGGGTGATCGCCATCAACAGCGCCCGGCTGATCGAGGGGGACCGTCCTCGCATCCGCGGCGCCGGCACCCAGACACGGGACTTCGTCTACGTCGAGGACGTCGTCGACGCGGTGCTGCGAGCGCTCGAATCGGACCTCACCGGGGTGGTGAACGTCGGCAGCGGGATGGCGACATCGATCCTCGACGTCGCCGCCCGCCTCTCCCGTCTCACCGGCCAGCCGTTCGCGCCGGTTCACGTGCCCATGGGTGGGGGCGAGGTGCGGGACGCCTGCCTGGACGTCCGGCGAGCCGCGGACGAGCTCGGCTGGACCGCTCGCACGGGACTCGACGAGGGCCTCGCGGTCACGCTCGCGAGCTTTCGCCAGGAGGCGCCACCGCCGGCGGCCGCCCTGGCTCCGCGATCTGAAGGGAGGAGTGGAGGATGAGCCGGAAGAGGGTGGTGGTGCTGGGCGCCGACGGCTACCTGGGGTGGCCGACGAGCCTTCACCTGTCAGCCGAGGGCCATGACGTGATCGCCGCCGACAGCCTGGTGCGCCGCCGCTGGGACCGGGACTGCGGCACGGCCAGCCTGGTCCCGATCCGGGCGATGCCGAGCCGGATCGCTCGGTGGCGGGAGGTGAGCGGGCGCACGATCGGATGGCGCCGGCTGGACCTGCTCGACGCCGGGGCGCTGAGCGCCTTCCTGGAGGAGATCCGTCCCGATGCCATCGTGCACTTCGCGGAACAGCGAAGCGCCCCCTTCTCCATGATCGACCGCCATCACGCGGCCGTCACCCAGTACAACAACGTGATCGGGACGCTCAACCTCCTCTTCGCGATCCGGGATTCCGTCCCCGAGTGCCACCTGATCAAGCTCGGCACCATGGGCGAGTACGGGACACCCGACATCGCCATCGAGGAGGGCTTCATCACCATCGAGCACGAGGGCCGCAGCGACCGGCTCCCCTTTCCCAAGCTGCCCGGCAGCTTCTACCACCTCTCCAAGGTCCACGACAGCCACAACATCCACTTCGCCTGCCGGACCTGGGGTCTGCGCTCGACCGATCTCAACCAGGGCATCGTGTACGGCTGCTCGACCGATGAGATGGCCGGGGACGCGGGGCTGGCGACGCGGTTCGACTACGACGCCATCTGGGGCACCGTCCTCAACCGCTTCTGCGCGCAGGCCGCGATCGGGCTCCCGATGACCGTGTACGGGGAGGGCGGCCAGACGCGGGGACTGCTCGACATCCGCGACACGGTCGCGTGCATCCGGATCACGCTTGACAACCCTCCCGACCCGGGCGAGTACCGCGTCTTCAACCAGTTCACGCAGCAGTTCACGGTCCTGGAGCTCGCCGAGCGCGTGCGCGCCGCCCGCGCCGAGCAGGGGATGGAGACGGCGATCAGCCACCTCGCGAACCCGCGGGTGGAACGCGAACGGCACTTCTACGAGGCGAAGCACCAGTCGCTCCTCGACCTGGGGCTCCGGCCGCACCACCTGGGCGACACGCTCATCGACTCCGTGATCGGCACGGTCGAGAAGCACCGGTCGCGCATCCGGCCGGCGCTCCTGGACCTCCCCGACGTCGACTGGCGCTTCGGCCGCCGCGGGGCGGTGCCCCGGCGGTTCAAGCCCGTGCTGGTGAGCCGGGAGGGGCGAGGCGGGGACGAGGAGGTCGGGATCTCGGCTCATTCGGCCGGCTGACCTGAACAGAAAGTGAGCCCGTCCCGAGCGATCCGGGTCCTGGGCGCCGTGGTGGTCGCCGGTGTTCTGCTGGCGTTCGTGCTCAGGCACACGTCGGCGGCCAGGGTGGGCGGGCTCCTGGTCCACGCGCCCCCGGGGCTCCTGCTCGCGGCCGCGACGGCCGCGCTCGCCTTCCAGGTCGCGCGGGCGGTTCGGTACCGGATCCTGCTCGTGGGACAGCGGCCCCCGCTGGCGATGGCGCCGGTCCTCGGAGCGAGCATGACCGCCTGGGCCCTCAGCCTCGCCCTCCCGGGCATCCTCGGCGACGCGCTCTTCGTCTGGCTGCTGCGCCGGACGGCCCAGGTCCCGCTCCTTCGAGGAGCCGGAGCGGCGGTCATCGCCCGGGGCTTCGACCTCACAAGCCTGGCCCTGATCGCCCTGCTCGTGGCCCCCGCGGTGGGGGTGGCGCTGCCGGCGCCGGTGATGGCCGCGATGTTCTCGGCCGGCCTGGCGATCGGCGGTGCGATGCTGGCGATGCTGTGGGCGACGCCGCGGCGCGCGGTTCTGGCACGCCTCGCGCGCCTGCCCCGCATGCCGGGCACCGCGGCCCGCCTCGAGGAGGCCGCGGCCGCCATGAGTGGCCGCCGTCGGCTGGCCGGGATGGTCGCCACCACCCTGGCGGCACGCCTGGTCTCGGTGCTCGAGTACATGGCGCTCTTCGCGGCGGTGGGGATGCCGCTCGCCTTCTGGCAGGCGGCCTTCACGGTCAGTACGCGCACCCTCCTGCTCGCATTCCCGATCCAGGGCGTGGCGGGGCTGGGCACGACCCAGCTGTGGTGGACGGCCGCCCTGCTCCTGCTCGGCCGGCGCCTCGCCGGCGCGCTGGCCGCGAGCCTCGCGGTCCACCTCCTCGACCTTGCCGTTTCGCTGCCCGTCGCCCTGCTCGGCCTGGTGCTGTTCGCCCGGGTCTCCTCGGGGGCCACCCGGACCGTCCCGGCGCCGAAGCCCTCGATCGAGCCCCACACGGTCGAGGCGGGCGGGGACTGACGGCGCCGCCCCTGCCGACCGACCGAGTGCGCCGCCGCCGGGCCTTGCTGCTGGCCGCCGTGGCCGTGTTCGCGATCTGCCGGCTCCCCTCCTTCTTCGAACCCCACTGGTACACGGACGAGGCCGGCTACTCGACCACCGCGCGGTCGGTCCTGCGGGGCGCGGCGCTCTATTCGCAGGCCTGGACCAACAAGCCCCCCATCCAGATCTGGCTGGTGGCGATCCCGATCCGGCTCTTCGGTCCCAGCGAGGCGGGCCTCCACGCGCTGACCTTCCTGGCCGGCCTGATCGCGCTGGTGGCGGCGGCCGGCATCGCCCACCGGCTGCTCGGTCGCGGACGCGCCATGGCCGCCACGATCGCGCTCGGGATCGTTCTCGGGCTCCCCCTGTTCAACACCGAGCTGATCGTGCCGGAGAGCCTCCTGATCGCTCCCGCCACGTGCGCGGCGGCGATCCTGGTCGGCCGGCTGCTCCTGGCCGGCCCCCCCACCTCCTGGTGGTGGCAATGGGGCTGGGCGGTGGCGACCGGAGCCCTGGCCGGGATCGCGATCGGGATCCAGCAGACCAGCCTCGCGGACGCGGGCGCGTTCGCGCTCGTCATCATCCTCAGCACGAGGATCCGCCGGCGAGAGATCCTCCTCTATGCCGGCGGGGTCGCCCTCGTCACCGCCGCCTGGCTGGGTCCGTCGATCGCCGTCGCGAGCCCGGCCGACGTCGCCTCCGCGCTGGTCGGCTTCTATCGGGGCTACGCGTCATTCAGCGTCCCGCGATCACACACCGGACTCGCCCTGCGCGCTACCGGCCCCGCCCTGGCACTGATCGGCGCGTTCCTCAACCGCCGCGACGCGCGCCCGGTCTGGTCCCTCTGGCTCTGGGCGGCGGCCGTCCTGGCGGTGCCCGCGATCGCGAACCGGAACTATCCCCACCTCCTGGCTCCCGCCCTCGTGCCGGGCATCCTGGCGGTCGCCTCCCTCCCCCTCCCCTTCCGCGGATTCCGCCCCCGGCTGGTTCCCCTGGTGGCCGGGGTGGCGATGACCAGCGTCTTCGCCAGCGTCGCCTGGATCGAGAGCAAGGCACTGGAGGCGTACCTCACCTGGCCGCACGCGGTGGCCACCGGACATGAGGCGGAGTGGTCCTTGACCCTGGACTCGCGGGGACCCTCCGCCGAGGCGATCGCGAACTGGATCCACGCACATGGGCTGGCCGGCTCCCGAGCCGTCGTGTGGTCCTCCGACGCCTGGCTCTACATGCTGGCGGACCTGCCCGTGTCCCTGCCCACGGCGCCCATCTACAATGACGTGGTCCTCCTCGGCAGCGGGCGGGCGGTCGCCGCGCGGGTGACCGCCATCGATCCCCGCGTCATCGTCACCACCGAGGGCGCGACCAGGCTCTGGCCGGACATCGAGCCCCTCCTGGCGCGGCGCTACCGACTGGCCTTCGTGAGCCATCGGGACCGGGTCTATCTGAGGACCGTCACCTGACCGTCTGATCTCGCGTTGTACGTTCAGCCTCCGGTCATCAACCGCTGGTCAGATGGCACCCGTGAGAATCCCCGCAACCGCCCCGCCCGCGCCCCCTCGGTCGCCGCGCGCCCCATGAGCGCCCTGCCCGGAAGGCGGCGCTCGGCGCTGGGCGTGATGGCGAGCCTCCTGATCGCCGGCACACTGCTGGGCCCCGCCGCCAGTGGCGGTCGGGCGCGGGCAGGGGGCGATCGGCGGATCCAGGTCGCGGATCAGTCTGAGGACCGGGTCTATGCCGCGGACGGTCCCACCATTCAGCTGGCCAGGGCCGGGTACCGCCTGGAGGCCAACCCACTCAGCACGCTGGTCACCGTCGAGAGCCCGCGGGGCGCGCTCTACACGCGATTCCCGCTCCTGATGCTGAACGGCACCGCGACCCTCCCCCCCGGCAGCCACCGCTCGCTGGCCCTGACCGGCGGCAGCCTCGTCGCCACCCTCGAGGACGCCCAGGGC
>JBOHUX010000124.1:0-7056 GCA_050734915.1 Candidatus Dormibacteraceae bacterium | reverse complement strand
GCCGGACGCCAAGGCCGCCGCCAAGCCGGACGCCAAGGCCGCCGCCAAGCCGGACGCCAAGGCCGCCGCCAAGCCGGACGCCAAGGCCGCTCGGAAGGCGGACGATCCGGACCACGAGGGTGCGGATGCTCCTTCCTAAGCGGACCAAGCACCGCAAGATGCATCGCGGACGCCGGACCGGGATCGCCGGCCGAGGCGCCACCGTCGCCTTCGGCGAGTACGGCCTCCAGGCGATGGAGGACTGCTGGATGACGAACCGGCAGATCGAGGCTGCCCGGCGGGCGATGACCCGCTACGTGAAGCGCGGCGGCCAGATCTGGATCCGCGTATTTCCCGACAAGCCGGTCACCAAGAAGCCGGCCGAGACCCGGATGGGGTCCGGGAAGGGAAACCCCGAAGGCTGGGTGGTGGTCATCAAGCCCGGTCGCGTACTCTTCGAGATGGCGGGGGTCACGCCCGACGTCGCCCGCGAGGCGATGCGGCTCGCCGCGGCCAAGCTGCCCATCAGGACCCGCCTGCTGGTGCCCGCCGCCGAGGCACCGACCGGCCCCGGGGGCGGAGGCGGGGAGGGCGGGGCATGAGCGTGAAGTTCAGCGAGCTCCAGCACCTTGACCCCGAGGAGCTGGCGGGCAGGCTCAAGACCTCCCGCCGGGAGCTCTACGAGCTCCGCTTCAAGCTCGCGGTGGGCCAGCAGGAGAACCACCGGGAGATCCGCAAGGTGCGCAAGGACATCGCGCGCATCCTGACCGCGATACACCGTCTCCGGTGGGCGGGCGAGGAAGAAGGCCCGGCCGCGAACGGCACCGCCGCCGCCGAGGCGGGCGCGGCGCCCGTCGAGCCTGCCGTCGAGCTGCCCGCCGACGCCGAGGCGCCTGGCCAGGCGAAGGTCAAGACGAAGGGCAAGGCGGCCGCCGTCGAGCCGGTCGAGGCGGAGCCAGAAGATCCGGGAGCCGAGCCCGAGTCCAGGGAGCAGACATGAGCGAGACCGTCGCGACAACGACCGCCACCTCCGCTCGGGGCCGCCGCAAGGTCCGGGTGGGCCGGGTGATTTCGGACCGGATGGAGAAGACGGTCGTGGTCCTCATCACGGACCTGAAGCAGCACCCGCTATACCGGAAGACGATCCGGCAGCGGGTCAAGTTCAAGGCCCACGACCAGGAGAACACCTGCGGGGTCGGCGACCTGGTCCGGATCATGGAGACCCGCCCCATCTCGAAGGAGAAGCGCTGGCGCGTGGTCGAGATCCTGGAGAAGGCGAAGTAGCCGGATGATCCAGCAGGAGACCCGGTTGAAGGTGGCTGACAACAGCGGCGCGAGAGAGATCCTCTGCATCCGCGTGCACGGCGGGCACTACCGCAAGTACGCTTCGGTGGGGGATGTGATCACGGCCGCCGTCAAGGCCGCCCAGCCCGGGGGCCAGGTCAAGAAGGGTGAGGTCGTGCGCGCCGTCGTCGTGCGCGTCGCCAAGGAGTACCGCCGGCGGGACGGCTCCAACATCCGCTTCGACGACAACGCGGCCGTGCTCATCAATCCGCAGAACAACCCGCGCGGGACGCGCATCTTCGGCCCCGTCGCCCGCGAGCTGCGCGAGCGCAACTTCATGAAGATCGTGTCACTGGCACCGGAGGTGCTCTAGGTTTGCTGAAGGGAAAGAACGACTCCCGGAACCCCCGGTTCGACCTCGCGCCGGGTGACCCCGTGGTCGTCGTGGCGGGCAAGGACAGGGGCAAGCGCGGCGAGGTCCTGCGCACGCTGCCCAAGCGCGGCCAGATCGTGGTCAAGGGCGCCAACATCCTGAAGCGGCACGTCAAATCGGGCCAGACCAAGGGCCGCACGCGGGCAATCCAGGGCGGCATCGTCGACTTCGAGGCGCCGCTCGCCTACTCCAATGTGCAGCTGGTCTGCCCCGCCTGCGGCAGGCCGACCCGGGTCCGGCACGCCACCCTCGACGACGGGAAGAAGGCGCTCGTGTGCGCCCGCTGCGGGGAGACCTACGAGCGGATCGTGAGGCAGGAGCAGGCATGACCGCCCCGGCCACCGCCCAAGCGCCGGAGAAGATCGCGCCCGGCATCCACCGCGCCTACCGCGACCGCGTCGTCGGCGAGCTGATGGAGGAGTTCGACTACGACAACGTGATGCAGGTGCCTCGGATCGACAAGATCGTGGTCAACGTCGGCATCGGCGAGGCCAAGGACAACCCCAAGGCGCTGGAGGCCGCGGTCGCCGACGTCCGGACCATCACCGGGCAGCAACCTGTGATCGTCAAGGCCCGGAGGTCGGTGGCCGCGTTCAAGCTTCGCGAGGGAATGCCGGTCGGCATCAAGACCACGCTTCGCGGGCGCCGGATGTGGTTCTTCCTGGAGAAGCTGGTCGGCGTGGCGCTGCCCCGCATCCGCGACTTCCGGGGCGTCTCCCCGGATGGATTCGACGGCCGCGGCAACTTCTCGCTCGGCCTGCGCGAGCAGATCATCTTCCCCGAGGTCGACTACGACAAGATCGACAAGCTGCGTGGGCTGGAGGTCTCGATCGTGACCACCGCGGGCACTGACGCCGAGGCACGCAGCCTGCTCACCAAGCTGGGCATGCCCTTCCGCCGCCCGGGCGCGCCCGGCGCATAGGAGAAGAGGAGAACTTGGCGAAGAAATCATCCATCGAGCGCTGGAAGAGGGCCCCCAAGTTCGCGGTCAGGCAGCGCAACCGCTGCCGGGTCTGCGGACGCCCGCGCGGGTTCATGCGCAAGTTCGGAATGTGCCGGATCTGCTTCCGCACCCTGGCCGCCGAGGGCCGCATCCCCGGCATCACGAAATCGAGTTGGTGATCGGGATGGCAACCAGGACCATCGGCATCGTGACCGACCCCATCGCGGATATGCTGACCCGGATCCGGAACGCCAACAGCGCCCGCCACCCGGAGGTGAGGCTGCCCTCCTCGCGGCTCAAGGTCGAGCTGGCCCGCGTCCTCAAGGACGAGGGGTACATCACCTCTTTCGAAGTCGAACCCGCGCCCGGCGGCACCGGAGAGAGCCTGCGTATAGTCTTCAAATCCCGGCCCGACCAGCGCCGGGTGATCAGCGGGCTCAAGCGCATCAGCCGGCCGGGATTGCGCGTCTACGCGCGCAAGACCGAGATCCCACGGGTCTTGGGCGGACTCGGCGTCGTCGTCCTCTCGACCAGCCAGGGTGTGATGAGCGGCCGGCAGGCGACGCGAGAGGGAGTCGGCGGCGAGGTTCTCTGTTACATCTGGTGAGCGTTCACCAGCGTTCGCGGATCGACTTTCAAAGAGGGGTCACCTAGAAGAGCGTGTCAAGGATCGGCAAGCTTCCCATCCCGGTGCCGGACTCGGTCAGGGTCGAGGTGCACGGCAACCACGTTGCGGTCGAGGGTCCTCGGGGCCGGCTCGAACGCGCGCTGCCGGGCCAGATCGAGATCCGGGTCAAGGACGGGACCGTGGTCTGCGCACGCCCCACCGACAGCCGCATCCACCGCTCCCTGCACGGGCTGACCCGGACCCTGGTCGCCAACATGGTGACCGGCGTCAGCGGGGGCTTCGCCAAGCAGATGGAGCTGGTGGGCGTCGGCTACCGCGTCCAGAAGCAGGGCGAGGATCTGGTCCTGAACCTCGGCTACTCTCATCCGATCAGGTTTTCGACTCCGCAGGGCATCAGCATCGAGGTCAACGATCCGACCCACTTCACGGTCACCGGCAACAGCGCCGAGCAGGTCGGCCAGGTGGCCGCGAATCTGCGGCGGCTGCGCCCTCCCGAGCCCTACAAGGGCAAGGGCATGAGATACCGCGGCGAGCAGGTCCGGCGCAAGGCCGGCAAGGCCGGCAAGGGGGCCAAGTAGGGATGCTCAAGCGAAACGATCGCCGCCAGTCACGGCTGCGACGGCATCGCCGGGTCCGGCTCGACGTCAAGGGCACCGGCGCCCGCCCCCGGCTGGCGGTCTTCCGGAGCCTGCGCCACGTCTACGCGCAGGTGATCGACGATGGGGCCGCCCGCACGCTGGCCTCCGCCTCGACGCTCCAGCTGAAGCTGGCCGGCCACGACATCGAGGCGGCCGCGAGCGTCGGCAGGGCGCTCGCCGAGCGGGCGCGGGCGGCCGGCATCAGCCGGGTCGTCTTCGATCGCGGCGGCTACCGCTATCACGGCCGCGTGAAGGCGCTCGCGGAAGCCGCCCGAACGGCTGGTCTGGAGTTCTAGCTAAATGAGATACAGCTCGCCGCAGTACAGCCAGGACCGGGGGGATCTTTCCGAGCGCGTGGTCAGCCTGAACCGGGTCGCCAAGGTGGTCAAGGGCGGCCGCAAGTTCTCGTTCGCCGCGCTGATCGTGGTCGGCGACATGAACGGGCGCGTCGGCGTTGGTCTGGGCAAGGCGCGCGAGGTCCCGGAGGCGATCCGCAAGGGGGTCGAGGTCGCCAAGCGGAGCATGGTCACCGTGCCCATGGTCGGAACCACCATCCCCCACGAGGTCCGCTTCAAGTGGGGCGCGGCCCGGATCCTGCTCAAGCCGGCCGCGCCGGGAACCGGGGTCATTTCCGGGGGCGCCATGCGAACTGTCATGGAGCTGGCGGGGATCAAGGACATCCTGACCAAGTCGCTGGGCACCAACAACCCCATCAACACCGTCCGCGCGACCATCCTCGCCCTCCAGGGCATGCGGACCGCGGCCGAGGTCGCGGAGCTGCGCGGCAAGACCGTGGAGGAGATGGTCGGCCCCCGGATGGCCAGGATCCTGGCCGGCGGCGACGAGGCGCCCGCGGCAGAGCTGGGGCCGGCCCTGGCCGGCGCCGCGGCTCCGGCCCCGGGCGCCGTCGAAGGTGGGGGGGCCGCCGGTTGATCCGCGCGACCTGGAGGAAGAGCTCGATCGGCTATTCGCCCGAGATCAAGGCCACGGTGTCCTCGCTGGGGTTCCGCAAGCTCAACCAGACGCGCGAGCTGCCGGACAATGACGCCGTCCGCGGCATGCTCAGCCGGGTCGCCTTCCTGATCGCCGTCGAGGGCGAGCCGTGGCGGCCGCCTCGGCGCGCCCGCTACCAGATGGCCCACAAGAAGTCGATCAAGCGGGATACGCGGGGATAGAGGGTTGAGACTCCACGATCTGCGCTCGCCCGAGGGCGCGCGCACACGGCGCAAGCGGGTCGGTCGGGGCACCGGCTCCGGCCACGGCAAGACCTCCGGCCGGGGCCAGAAGGGACAGCTGGCGCGCGGCCAGGGTTTCCGGCTCGGCTTCGAGGGCGGCCAGATGCCCCTGGCGCAGCGCCTGCCCAAGCTGGGCGGCTTCAAGAACCCGTTCCAGAAGCGGTACGCCATCGTGAACCTCAGCAAGCTGAACCGCTTCGAGGAGGGCGCTGTCATCTCTCCGGAGGCCCTGATCGCGGCCGGGCTGGCGGCCGAGGGCGAGGAGATCAAGGTGCTGGGCGCCGGCCGCCTTCGCCGGAGGCTGACGTTGACGGTCCATGCCGTCAGCGAGAGTGCCCGGGCCGCGATCGAGGCTCGTGGCGGTAACGTCGAGCTGGTCGGTGGCGGGGTCACCCCGGCGGTCACACCGGCCGCCCCCGCCGCCGGCGAGCGCTAGATCGGAGAGCTGGCGAAGCAGGCGCCCAGCGCCGAGGAGTCTTTGGCCCCGTGAACCTTCTGGAGGCCGTCTACAGCGCCGTCCGGCTGCCCGAGCTGCGCAACAAGCTGCTCTTCACCGGGTTCCTGCTCGTCATCTTCCGCCTCTTCGCCAACATCTCGATCCCGGGCCCCACCCAGAGCGCCCTCAAGGCACTCTTCAACTCCAACGCGCTGCTGGGCCTGATCAACCTCTTCTCAGGCGGCGGCCTCTCCAACTTCAGCGTCGTCGGCATGGGCCTCAATCCCTATATCAACGCCACCATCATCATGCAGCTGATGACCGTCATCTCCGAGCGGGTCAAGGAAATCTCCAAGGAGGGCGAGCAGGGGCGCCGGCGGATCACCCGGTGGAGCCGCTTCTTGACCGTCGCGCTGGCGGCCCTCCAGGGCTACGGCTACACCGTGCTCTTCCAGAACAGCAACCCCGCCATCCTGCCCGCCAACCTGCCCTGGGAGCAGCGGGGGATCATCATCGTCACCCTCTGCGCCGGCACCATCATGCTGATGTGGTTCGGCGAGCTGATCACCGAGCACGGCATCGGCAACGGCATCTCGCTGATCATCTTCGCCGGCATCATCGCCCGCGGCCCGCAGACGCTGTTCGCGACCCTGAGCAGCCACAGCAGCGGGAACGGGATCGGCGATTACCTGCCCTTCGTGCTCTTCGCGGGCATCGCCCTGCTCGTCACCGCCTTCATCATCGAGGTCCAGCAGGCGATCCGGAAGATCCCCATCCAGTCGGCGCAGCGGGTGGTCTCGGGGTCGCGGACGGTGCAGCCGCGGGCCAGCTTCATGCCGCTCCGCGTCAACACCGCCGGCGTGATCCCGATCATCTTCGCGATCTCGATCATGTTCTTCCCGACCATCGTCGCCAACTACCTGACCGGCGCGCCGGCGGGGAGCTGGTACTACCACGCCGCCCAGTGGGTGAAGGGCAACTTCACACCCGCCGGGCCCAACCTCAGCATGGACATCGTCTACAACCTGCTCTATTTTCTCTTCGTCTTCGGATTCACATACTTCTACACGGCGGTGCAGTTCGACGTGAACGACGTGGCCGAGAACCTCAAACGCTATTCGAGCTTCATCCCCGGCATCCGCCCGGGGCGCCCGACGGCGGACTACCTGGGCGCGGTCATGGGCCGGATCACCTTCGCCGGCGGCATCTTCCTGGGCCTGATCACGGTCGTGCTGCCCCTGGCGACGTCCAAGGTCACCAACATCCCCCAGCAGCAGATGTACCTCGGCGGCACGGCGATCCTGATCGTGGTCGGCGTCGCCCTCGACACCATGAAGCAGCTGGAGACGCAGCTCATCATGCGGCAGTACCGAGGCTTCATCCGTTGACGGCGGGCCGCTAGATGAGTGATTCCTAATGGCGGCGAGAGATTCGGTGGCCAGGTGCCCTAGATGGTGGCTCGGCGCCCAGCACCGGAGCG
>JBOHUX010000123.1:0-7147 GCA_050734915.1 Candidatus Dormibacteraceae bacterium | reverse complement strand
GGACGAGCGCGGGCAGCAGCACCGCGCGGCGCCCGGCGCCCGGGCGCTCGCCGGTGGTCTGGGCCGAGTAGCGGTAGAGGCGCCGGAGCGGGGTCAGGGGCACCCCCTCGGCGGCCGTGCTCGCCCAGGGCGCGTTGAGGTAGACCAGGGACTGGAAGAAGAGGAGCCCGCCGAGGGCAGCGGTGGTGAAGCTGGGCGCCCGGGCGACCATGGCGATCATTGCCAGGCCACCGCATACGAAGATGAGGGTCTCCGCCTTGCAGGCTCGGATCGCCCGCAGCCAGCTGCGGCCACCCTCTCTCTGCTTGGGCGTTCGCAGGAACGCCGTCTCCGAACCGACCAGCCCCTTCATGCAGGCGAGGCTCACCACCCAGCTGAGCGCGAACCAGACCTGTAGCCCGCGGACGGCGTCGCGCCAGGTGCAGCCGGTGGTCGCCCTCATCGCCCAGACGGCACGCGCGAGCCCGGTCAGTAGGAAGACGAGGGGGACGACGAGGACCGAACCGGTCAGGCGCCTCAAGGGAAGCTGGTGATGGAGGGCGGTCGTGATCGCGGTCAGCACCAGGAGCGCGGTGAACAGCACCATGAGCAGATCCCCGAACCACTGGACGCTGCCCAGCAGGTAGTGGAGGCGCTGCGCGCGGGTCAGGTGAAGCCGCCGGTGTCCGCCCCAGGGCAGCAGGTCGCGCCAGTGCTGACGCAGGATCTGGATGCCGCCCAGCGCCCACCGGAAGCGCTGCTTCTTGAGCCCGTCGAAGCTGAGCGGCATCAGGCCCTCGCCGTAGGCCTCCGGGATGTAGACGCCCTGGTAGCCGTGGCCGAGCATGCGCAAGCTCGCCTCGGCGTCCTCCGTGATGCAGGCCGTGTTCCAGCCCCCCACCTCCTCCAGCACGGAGCGCCTGATCAGGCCCATGGTGCCGGCGAAGATGATCGCGTCCCGGTGGGCACGGGCCGGCATGGTGATCTCGAAGAAGTACCGGTAGCTGTAGAAGAGCCCGCGCAGATAGGAGTCGTCCCGCCAGTCTCGGTAGTCCTGCGGGGTCTGCACGAACGCCACCGTGGGGTCCGCGAAGTGGCCGGCGACCGACCGCGCGAAGTCGGAACGGACCAGGTAGTCGGCGTCCACGATCCCCACCACCTGAACCTCGTGCGGCAGCCGCCGGGTCGCCTCGTTGAGCGCCCCCGCCTTGAAGCCGGGCCAGTTCTCGAGATGCATGAACTGGAACCGGGGGCCGAGCCGGGCGCAGAGATCCTCCAGCGGACGCCAGACGGCGGGGTCGGTCGTGTTGTTGTCGACGACCTGCACGATGAGACTCGGATAGTCGACGGCGGCGAGCGCTCGCAGCGTCTCGCCGACCACCTCGACGGGCTCGTTGTAGGTGGGGACCTGGAGCGCGATCGGCGGCTGGTGGGCGGCATCGAAGCGGTGGGTCGCCACATCCCGCCGGCCGAGCACGTCGAGGATCTCGAATGCGTAGCTGAGGCTCAGCGTAAGGGCGCAGATCTCGAGCAGGAGCAGAAGCGTCGAGCCCGCCACCCCGGCCGGGTTGAGGTTCTCGGCGTAGGTGAGGGCGGCCGCGTACACGAGGTAGGCGACCGCGCCCAGGGTGACCATGGCGAGCACCTGGGCCGCGAGCCAGCTGAAGCGGCGGAGCAGGAGGCGCGCGACGACGGCCGAGGCCAGCCCCAGTAGCCCGGTGGCGATGCCCGCCGGCTGGCCGCCGCTGACCAGGGCCAGCAGCCAGCCGGCGACCGCCAGCGCGGCCACCCCCAGCGGCAGCCCCACCCAGACCCGCGCTCGCACGGCTCCGGGCACGAGGACGGCCAAGGTGGTGGTGGCCGAGGCGAAGGCGAAGAAGAGGAGGAACTGCAGGAGCATGTGATGCCGGGCCCGGGGATGATCCGGCGCCGGGCGGGGCGATATCACCATACCGCACAGCCGTCCGGGAGATGTTGTCCCCCGCTCGAGTGCGACCCGGCCGGGTGTCGAGCGCCGATCGCGGGCGGCTCAGCTGACGGCGGGCTCCTCCTCGGGCCCGCGGCGGCGCCCCCTGCCGATCCGGATCTGGGGTCTTGCCGCCAGGTAGTAGATGGCGCCGATGATGACGATCACGACCATCACCAGGAGGGTCATCCAGTCGTAGTTGAAGAGCGCGCCCTTGGGGCTGTTGATGCCGGTCGGGACGACGATGTTGAGCAGCATGAGGAAGCCGTAGACGAGGGCGCCGACGGTGACCGGGTAGGCCCAGCGGCCGAGCCGGAAGGCGCCTTCGGCCCGCCATCCGCGACTGCGCGCGACCAGTGATCCGATCACCACGAGCAGGAAGGAGAGGTAGATGCCGGAGACCCCGAAGGAGACCAGCAGCGTCAGCGCGTTGACGTTGGCCGGGTAGGTGACGAAGGCGATCTGGATCGGCTTGGTCGGCGTGTAATGCGCCAGGAGCGCGAAGAGGGCCGGGATGACGGCGGCGAGGAGGAGCGCGTTGACGGGGGTCTTGAAGCGGCCGGAGACCTTCCGGAGGGCTGCGCTGCCGGGCAGCGCCGCGTCCCGGGAGTAGGAGAAGGCGACCCGGGCGGCGGCCGCCTGGACCGCGGTCCCGCAGCTGAAGAAGGCGAAGCAGACGAGCAGCAGGATGATGGTCTGGATGGCCTGGCTGGAGATGTTGGCGCCGATGATGTAGGGCACGCCGCCCGCGAAGGAGGCGGCCTGGGTGAACCCCTTGGACCCGGTTGGAATCGCGAGGATGAGCGCGCCGACCAGCACGAAGCTGGCGAGCCCGCCCACCAGCAGCGAGCTGATGATCGCCCGCGGCACCCGCCGCGAGGCCTGCACCACCTCCTCCGCCACGTCGCCGGCCGATTCGAAGCCGTAGAAGATGTAGACGTGGGCGAGGATGGCGACCAGCGCCGCGCCCAGCCACCAGTTGCCACCGAAGGAGACCCCCAGCGGATTGGTCGCGGCCGACTCGGTGCCGTGGGTGTCGAACAGAAAGCCGAGCCCGTGGTGAAAGCCGGCGATGGCCAGCACGACGGCGATCCCGAAGGTGCCGAGTATCTCCACGTAGACGCCGATCTTCGAGATGAGGCCCAGCAGGCGCACGCCGACGACGTTGAAGAAGGTCTGGATCGCGATCAGCACGAGCGTGAAGAGCAGGACCATGTTGGGATCGACCGCGTTGATGCGGGTGTGGAAGTACTGGTTGATGAGCGGCGTGGCATAGAGGACGATGCCGGTGTCCACCGAGGCGACGGTGATGATCAGCGCCCAGCCGTAGAGCCAGCCCACCCACCAGCCGTAGCCAGGGCCGATCAGGTTCTTGCCCCATTGGAAGAGCGCGCCCGCGACCGGGTAATGGCTGCCCAGCTCGGCGAAGACGAGCGCCACCAGCGCCTGGCCGGCGACGACGATCGGCATCAGCCACAGGTAGCGGGGGCCGCCGCTGCCCACCCCGAGCACGAACAGCGAATAGATGCCGACCATCGGCGACAGGTAGCAGAAGGCGACGGCGAAGTTCTCGAACAGGTTGAGGGCGCGCCTCAGCTCCTGCTTGTAGCCGAACTGCCCCAGCCGCGCGGCGTCGGCGTCGGTCGCGCCCCCGGGGGGCGGAGCGGTCTCACTCATCGCTCGGTCTCCCTCCTCGATCGGTGGCCGGAACCGCCCGGCTCAAACGGCGCCCGGCAGCCGCGTTCAAGGTGCGCGAAGCGGCGGCGATGGCCGCCTCCAGCGTCTCCAGCCCCTCGTCCAGCATCGCGTCGGGGATGCTGAGCGGCATCAGAGTGCGGATCACGTTGTGTGCCTGGCCGGCGCGCAGGGCGAGGAGGCCGTGCCGGCGGCACTCGTCGATGACGCGGGCCGCCTCCCCGGTCGCGGGCTCGCGAGAGCCACGGTCCCGCACCAGCTCGATGCCCGCCATCGCGCCGAGCACGCGGACGTCGCCAACGATCGGGTGGCGCCGGCCCCACTCCCCCAGTCGCTCCTCGAGCAGCGAGCCGAGGGTCGCGGCGCGGGCGACCAGCCCCTCCTCCTCCATTACCTGGAGCACCGCCAGCCCGGCCGCGCAGGCGACCGGGTTGCCCCCGTAGGTTCCTCCGAGACCGCCCGGGTCGGGCGCGTCCATCACCTCCGCCCTCCCCACCACGCCCGACAGCGGGAGCCCGGCCGCGATGCTCTTCGCGACCGCCATCAGGTCGGGCACGACGCCGCTGTGCTCAATCGCGAACATCCGTCCCGTGCGGCCGTAGCCGCTCTGGATCTCGTCGGCGATGAGGAGGATGCCGTGGGCCTCGGTGATGCGCCGCAGCTCGCGCAGGAACGGCCGCGGCGCGGGCACGAAGCCCCCCTCGCCGAGGACGGGCTCGATGATCACGGCCGCCACGCGGTCGGGGGATACCTCGGAGGCGAAGAGGTCCTCCAGGGCTCCGATCGCCAGCTCCGACGTCCAGCCGTGGTACTCGTACGGGTAGGGAGCCCGGTAGATCTCAGGCGCGAAGGGGCCGAAGTTCTGCTTGTACGGGGCCGCCGTACCGGTCAGGCTGAGGCCGAGCAGCGTGCGCCCGTGGAAGGAGTTGGAGAAGCTGATCAGGGCCGGGCGCCCGGTGTGGGCGCGGGCGATCTTGACGGCGTTCTCGACCGCCTCCGCTCCGGTGCTGAAGAAGATCGCCTTCTTGGGACCGTCGCCGGGAGCGATCCCGCAGAGCCGCTCGGCCAACCGGAGGTAGGGCTCGTACATGGCGACCTGGAAGGCGCTGTGGGTGAGGCTCTCCAGTTGCTCCTCGATCGCCCGGATGATCCTGGGATGGTTGTGCCCGACGTTGAGGACCCCGATCCCGCCCGCGAAGTCGATGTAGACGTTGCCATCGACGTCCCAGAGCTGGGAGCCGAGGGCGCGGGCCGCGAAGATGGGATGTGAGGCGGTGATGCCGCGCGGCAGGAACCGCTCCCGGAGCTCGCGCAGCTCCTCGCCCCGCGACGCGAACTTTGCAGCGGATGCCATGGTGGTCAGTGCGACGTTACATGGGCGGCCCCGCTTCCGTCCATTCGAAATTCGTACCCGGCGCGGCCGGGTCAGGGGTTGGCGGAGACCGGGCGCGCCCCGGCGCCGCCGTCGGTGAGCTGGCGCTCCGCCTCCCGGAGCCTGGCCAGCCGGTCCTCATATTCGATCTGAAGGCCGGCCAGCGCCTCCCGCTTGCGGGTGATGAGCCCGAGCTGCCGAGAGACGACCTCTATCGCCTCGGCGATCATGGCGCTCCGCTCGCCGGCGTCCTCTGTGGCCCTGTACCGCTCGCGGAGCCGGTCCCGGACCGCCTCCGCGTCGAGCAGTTCCTGGATCTCGGCCAGTGAGAGACCGACCGCGCGCTTGAGATCGCGCACGCGCTCGATCCGCATGATGTCGCCAGCCGAGTAGAGCCGCTGCCCGGAACCGGAGCGGGAGACGGCCTCGATGAGGCCCAGTTCCTCGTAGTAGCGGATGGTCCGCTTGGTCAGGGCGGTGCGCCGCGCCACCGCCTCGATCCGGAGGCCGTCATCCTCGGCGATCATTCGTGTCGCCATCGAGTGTACCCCGGCCCCACCGGCCGCCCCTCTGTGGCGCGCGCCGACCAATCAGAGTGTCGGGGTTGGGATCACCACACGTTCGTCCCGGGCAGGGACACGCATACACCCCTGAGCAGGCCGGGCCAGGATGGCTCCTCGCCACCTCGACGTCTATTGAAACCGACGCGCCCGGAGGTCAAACCGGACCACCTGCCCGGTGTCGGTCCGCAGCGTCATCAGCGAAGCGGTCACCGAGGTGACGGTCAGGGCGCTGTCGGCACTTCGATCCAGGTAGGTGCCGGCCGCCGCCTCATGGTCGTGACCCTCGGCGTCGCGCGACATCACGAAGATCCGCAGCCCGGGAACTACGGCGGGGCCCTCGCCGGGGTTAACGCGCCCTCCCCCTGCGTAGACGAACAGCCAGCTCGACCCCTGCGGCCCGATCCAGGAATTGCGGACGGTGAACTCCATTGGCGAGAAGGGGCCCTGTCGGACCTCGCTGATGCCCGCGACGGGCATCGGGTCGGGTGGCGACACTCCGTTGGGACTGGCTGGTATCACCTTCGGTCCCACCATCTGCGGGCGATGGTACTGAGTTATCGATGAACCTCTGGGAGATGGAGCCGCCGGCACCCCATGGTGGAGCCTCTGGGAGGCGAGGTAAAACCCGACGACGACAATCACTGCCAGAACGGCGGCGATCAGCACCGACCATTGTCGAGGGGCGCCTTGATGCACAAGGGCCTGGTTTCTCACCGAGACGTTGCTCTCCAGCGCGGGGCTGGGCGGAGCGAAGCTCTCGACCCAGCTGCGTACCTCTCGCCGGAGACCGTTCTCGTCCATCACCTCACCTCCTCGGACAGCTCCAGCTCAGGGCGAAGACGAAGCAGCAGCCTGTGCATGCGACTCTTCGTGGCGCTGGCTGAGATTCCCAGAATCTGTGCTACCTCGTCGACGGGGAGATCCATGTAATACCTCAGCGTCAGCAGAGCGCGGTCCGACCGGGGGAGTTTCTCGAGCGCGCCCTGAAGGTCGAGGACTCCGTCTGGTTCACTGTGGGCCGGTCTGTCAGGCGTCTCGTTCAACTTCAGGACCGACCACCATGACCGGCGACGGATGCTCCGGCACTGATTGGACACGATCGTCATGAACCAGGGCCGGAAGGCCGAGCCGTAGCGGAAGCTGCTGACCTTGCGCCACGCCTTGAAACACCCTTCTTGAACCGCATCTTCCGCTTCCTGGCGATCCAGGAGCATCGAATATGAGAGCCTGTACGCAGGCCCCAACAGTGGTCGGACCAGGTCGTCGAAGGCATTCGGATCCCCCGCCTTCGCACGGGCGATGAGAGCGACGTGTGCATCCCGCACCTGCGCCTCGCGCTCACTCATGCCCGTCATCCGAGGCGACGCGCCCGCGCCCCGACGGCTCCTCGCCACCTCGACATCTGCTGAAACCGACGCGCCCGGAGGTCGAATCGGACCACCTGCCCGGTGTCGGTGGCCACCGGAACGGTTAGCGTCCACGGACGTGGTGTACGAGTTCCGGTCTGAGAGGCCTGGATAGAAGACGACCATCGATCATCCTTTGCGGACCTTCACACCCACAAGGAGAAAC
>JBOHUX010000122.1:0-7175 GCA_050734915.1 Candidatus Dormibacteraceae bacterium | reverse complement strand
GCGCCGCCGACGTCGAGCGGCTGCGCACGCCGCCCGCGGCCGAGTCGGTCCCCCAGGTGCTGGCGGCGGTGCGGCAGGTGGTCGCCGCCTCGCCGGTCCCCGTGATCTGCTTCTCGGGCGCGCCCTTCACGCTCGCCAGCTATCTGATCGAGGGGCGTCCGACGCGCGACTTCAAGCTCACGAAGACGTTCATGTACCGTCAGCCGGAGGCGTGGGACGCGCTCCTCGGCAAGCTGGCCGAGGTGATCGTCGACTACCTGCGAGCGCAGGTCGAGGCGGGGGCGCAGGCGATCCAGCTCTTCGACAGCTGGATGGGCGCGCTCGCGCCGGACGACTACCAGCGACGGGTCCTCCCCCACTCGCGCCACGTCTTCGAGGCCACCGCCGGCCTGGGGGTGCCCCGCATTCACTTCGGCACCAGCACGGCCGGGCTGCTGGAGCTGATGACGGAGGCGGGACCTGACGTGGTCTCGCTCGACTGGCGGGTGCGGCTCGACGAGGGCTGGCGGAGAGTCGGCGATCGAGCCGTCCAGGGCAACCTGGACCCGGCGGTGCTGCTCGGCCCTCCCGAGCTGGTTCGCGAGCGGGCCACGGACATCCTGGCGCGAGCCGGGGGCCGGCCCGGACACATCTTCAACCTCGGCCATGGCGTGCTGCCCGAGACGCCGCTGGCGAGCATCCAGGTGCTCGTCGAGACGGTCCACGCCTGGGGCGCGGTCGCCGGTGGATGAGACCGGCGTCCTCTGCATGGCCTATGGCGCCCCCGCGCCACCGGGCGGCGTGCGCGAGATCGAGGCCTACTTCACGCACATCCGCGGCGGCCGGGCTCCCTCACCCGAGGCCCTGGCCGACCTGGTCCGGCGCTACCGGGCGATCGGCACCTCGCCGCTGGACGCCATCACCCGCGCCCAGGCGGCCGCCCTTGGCGAGCGGATCGGGCTGCCGGCGTTCGTGGGCATGCGTCACGCACCGCCCTTCATCGAGGCGGCCACCGCCGAGGCGGCGGCGGCGGGCGTGGAGCGGCTCGTGGGACTGGTCCTCGCGCCCCACTTCGCGCGGATGTCGCTGGGCGCCTATGAGAGCCGGCTGCGAGAGGCGTGGGCGGGCCCCCTCACCTTCGTGCCCGGCTTTCACGACCATCCCGCCTTCATCGACGCCCTTCGCGGCCTCCTGGAGGAGACGCTGGCGGGGTACCGCCCAGACCGGGTCTTCTTCACCGCCCACAGCCTGCCGGAGCGGATCCTCGCCGAGGGGGACCCGTATGTGGACCAGCTGCTGACGACCTGCCGGCTGGTCGCGGCGAGCACGAGCCTGCCGCCCTGGGAGTTCGCATTCCAGAGCCAGAGCCGGACCGGCGAGCCGTGGCTCGGCCCCGACCTCTTGGAGGCGATCGGACGGTCGGCCGTCCGGCGAGCCCTGGTCTGCCCGATCGGCTTCACCGCTGACCACCTGGAGATCCTCTACGACCTCGACATCGAGGCTCAGCAGTTCGCCCGCGACCACGGCGTCGAGATCCGACGGACGCCGTCCTTCAACGACCGGCCGGAGTTCATCGAGGCGCTGGCCGCCGTCGTCTCCTCGCACCTGTCCCCCGCCCCCCACGGATCTTAGAGCTGGTCTCACCTTGTGCGGGCCGGCGCACCTGGCCACCGCATCTCCTCCCGTCATTCCGGGACATGCTCCTGGCCGCCGGGCGGGCTACGCCGGGGCGGCCGCGCGCAGCTCGTCGGTGCGGAACTGGCTCTCGTAGAGACGGGAATAGACACCTTGGCCCGTCAGGAGGTCGAAGTGCGTCCCCCGCTCGACCAGGCGTCCGCGGTCGAGGACCAGGATCTGGTCCGCGGCCAGGATCGTGGACAGGCGGTGGGCGATCACTATCGACGTCCGGCCCTGGAAGAGCGGCTGGAGGGCCGCCTGGATGAACCGTTCCGACTCCGAGTCGAGATTCGAGGTGGCCTCGTCGAGGATCAGGATGCGGGGATCCTTGAGGATCACGCGCGCGATCGCCAGACGCTGCTTCTCGCCCCCCGACAGCCGGTGCCCGCGCTCGCCGACGAGGGTCTCGTAGCCCTGCGGGAGCGACTCGATGAAGTCGTGGATGTAGGCGGCCCGGGCGGCGGCGACAATCTCCTCCTCGGATGCCTCGGGCCGCACGTAGAGCAGGTTGTCGCGGATGCTGGAATGGAACAGGAAGGTGTCCTGGAAGACGATCCCGATCTGGCGGCCGAGCGATTCCAGGGTCAGATCGCGAATGTCGATGCCGTCGATCCGGATCACGCCCGCCTGGGGATCGTAGAAGCGGGGCAGCAGCGAGGTCACGGTGGTCTTGCCGGCGCCGCTGGGCCCCACCAGCGCGATGAGCTGGCCGGGCTCGATGGCGAAGGAGACGTCCTGGAGGGCGGGACGCCCCTTGGGGCCGTAGGAGAAGCTGACCTGCTCGAAATCGACCCCGCCCGACGCCTGCCCGAGGTCCCGCGCGCCGGCCCTGTCGGTGATCTCGAGTGGCAGGTCGAGGTACTCGAACAGCCGCTGGAAGAGCGCCAGTGAACCGATCACGTTGACCTGGAGGTTGGCGATCGAGCCGACCGGCCCGTAGAGCTTGGCGAGGAGGACGGTCGCGAAGGTGACGACGGTCCCCACCGAGCTCAGCTGCCCGCTGATGATCAGGTAGCCGCCATAGAGCCAGAGCACGGCCGGCCCGGCGGTGCCGAGAACCGCCATCAGCATGAAGAACCAGCGCCCGATCATGGTCTGGCGCACGTTGAGATCGCGGAGGTCGCCGTTGAGGCCGCGGAACTTGCGGCTCTCAGCCTCCTGGCGCACGAAGGCCTTGACGAGCAGGATGCCGGAGATGCCGAGCACCTCCTGCATGTAGGCGGTCAGCTCGCTGAGCTTGGACTGGGTCCGCTTGCGAGCGTTGAAGGTGGCGCGCCCCACCCGCCGCGTCGGCATCATGAAGGCGGGCACCACCGCCAGCGCCGCGATGGTGAGCTTCCAGTCCAGCTGGACCATGGCCCCGATCGTCACCGCCAGTGTGATGGCATTCTGGATCAGGCTGAAGACGGTGTCGGAAACAACGCTCTGGACGCCGTTCACGTCGTTGCTGAGTCGCGACATCACATCGCCCGTGCGGGTGCGCGTGAAGAAGGCCACCGACTGCCGCAGGATGCGGCGGAAGAGCTGGTTGCGGAGGTCGTACATGATGCCCTGGCTGATCGTGTTGCTGAAGTAGGACTGGAGGACGCCCAGCAGCCCCCCGATCACGGCCGCCAGGATCAGGATCACCACCAGCACCAGGACCACCTCGACGCCCTGGCCCTGGAAGGGTCCGATCGCGAACACCTGCTTGTGAGGCAGGAGCAGCCCGGCCGCGGTGGGCCGGCGGCTGAGGAAGTCGACCAGGTCCTTGGTGACGTAGACGGGCGCCAGCCCGACCACCGCTCCGACCAGGATCAGAGCGATGACGAGGGACGCCTTCGCCCAGTAGGGGCCGAAGTAGGAGAAGACGCGCTGCAGGAGCGGCCACTCGAACCTCGCCTGCGGCGCGTCCTCGCCCCAGTCCGGACGCCACACCCCGTGCCACATGGTCTACAGAACTCTACCCAGTGCCCGGAGCTTCCCAGCGCATCGGGCGCGAGGGACGGCTCGGGCCACCCTCAGGCGGGGCTTACCCGAGGTGGGCGGCGATGGCGCGGGGCTGGTTGGTGAAGATCGAATCCGGGCCGCAGGCCCGGGTCCAGGCCATCGAAGGGACATCGTCCACGACCCAGAAGCCGACCACCTTTCCGGCCCCGTGGATGACCTCGACCATCTCCGGATCGCAGCCCGTCCAGTGGGCGGCGAAGATGTCGGCGCGGGCATCGTCCAGCATCCGCACCGGGTCGACCGGCCGGCCGACGTCGAGAATACCGACCTGCAACTCCGGCTCCAGCTCCTTGACCACCTTCACCGAGGGATGGAAGAAGGAGATGACGGCGCACTGGTCCGTCATTCCCGCGACCCGCAGGGCATCGACGAGGGCGGCCTCGAGCCCCTGGTAGGGAAGCGGAGCCTGCTTGATCTCGATCGCCAGGGCCGCCCGGCCGCGGACCAGGTCCAGGACCTCTTCCAGGAGCGGGATCCGCTCGCCGTTGCCGGCGTCGAGCGCGCGCAGCTCGGCCAGCGACAGATCGCGGACGAGGCCGGACCCATCGGTCGTCCGATCGACGGTGTGATCGTGGATGACTACCAGCTCGCCACTCCGGGCGAGATGGACGTCGCACTCCAGCATGTCCACCCCCAGCTCGAGGGCCGATCGGTAGGAGGCGAGCGTGTTCTCGGGAAACTCGGCGGGGTTGCCCCGGTGGCCGCCGAGGAGCGGATGGCCGCTCCGGCGGGCACCCTCGTAGCGTTCGCGCATGGTCGGGGATCCGTTCAAGACTCGCCCAGTCTAAGAGGCTGGCTAGACTGGCCCATTGGTGGCATCCCGAGCCGCGAACCAGCCCCGGACGATCGGCGAGCTTCGCGCCGCCGGTCACGCGCGGGAGACCGTCAAGCAGGAGATGCGGCGGAACCTGCTGGCACGGCTCCGGACCGGCAAACCGGTCTTCCCCGGCATCGTCGGGTACGAAAAGACGGTGGTGCCCCTGATCGCCAACGCGATCATCTCCGGGCACGACGTGATCCTGCTCGGAGAGCGCGGCCAGGCCAAGAGCCGGCTGATGCGGAGCATGGTGGACCTTCTCGACGCGGAGGTGCCCGCGATCGCCGGCTGCGAGATCAACGACCATCCGTATACGCCCATCTGCCGGCGCTGCCGGGACCTGGTCGCCGCCCGGGGCGAGGAGGTGGAGATCGCGTGGCTGGCCGGCGAGCGCCGTTACGGTGAGAAGCTGGCCACCCCCGACACCAGCATCGCCGACCTGATCGGCGAGGTGGACCCGATCAAGGTCGCCGAGGGCCGCTACCTGGCCGACGAGCTGACCATCCACTTCGGCCTCGTGCCGCGCACCAACCGCGGCGTCTTCGGCATCAACGAGCTGCCAGACCTGGCCGAGCGGATCCAGGTCGGCCTGCTCAACATCATGGAGGAGAAGGACGTCCAGATCCGCGGCTACCGGGTCCGGCTTCAGCTCGACATCTTCATGATCGCGAGCGCCAACCCCGAGGACTACACCTCGCGCGGCCGCATCATCACCCCGCTCAAGGACCGGTTCGGATCCCAGGTCCGCACCCACTACCCCATCCAGGCCTCGGAGGAGATCGAGATCATGGAGGCGGAGCGGGTGCCCCAGCCCGCGGACGTCGAGGTCGTGGTGCCCGGCTTCATGAGGGAGATCGTGGCCGAGATCACCCACCTGGCCCGGCGAAGTCCCCACATCTCGCAGTCGTCCGGGGTCTCGGTCCGGATGTCGATCGGCAACTACGAGAACCTGATCAGCAACGCCGTGCGCCGCGCCGTCCGGCTGAGTGAGGAGGTGGCCGTGCCCCGAGTCTCCGACCTCTCCTTCCTGGTCGCGTCCACAGCCGGCCGGGTGGAGATCGAGGCCATCGACGAGGGCCGGGAGGAACAGGTCCTCGGCCGCATCCAGCGCTCGGCGGTGAGCTCTGTCTTCGGCCGCCACCTGAGCCCCGGCCAGTTCGAGGGGCTGGTCGAGAGGTTCGAGGAGGGCGCCGTCGTCGAGGTCGGCGAGGCGATGCCCGCGGCCGGCTACGCCCGCGCCCTGGAGGGGCTGGAGTCCGAGCTTACGGCCGCTCTCAGGCGGCTCGAGGTGCGCGACCGGCCCGAGGTCCGCGCCTCGGTGATCGAGTTCCTCCTGGAGGGTCTGCACCTCGGCAAGAAGATCAACAAGGACGAGATGGAGGGCCGCTCCCTCTACCGCCGCTGAGCCTCGCCCGAGGCGGCCGTCAGTGGCCGGTCGGGGGCTGGTTGGCGAAGATGACGGTGAAGCCTAGGATGAGCACGATCACGAGGGCGATGAAGACGAGCTCCAGCCGGATCGCGAAACGGACGTTCTTGAGCGCCCGCCGGGTCCTCGAACCACAAGCATCACAGTAGGAGGCGCCGGGAGTGAGGCTGCCTCCACAGCGGTCGCAGGAGAGCTGCTGCTCCACAGTTGGAGTATGCCGCAGCGGGCCGGATGGCTAACCTGGGTGCATGATCGCGGACCTGGAGCTGGGGCCGGAATCGGTCGTCATGTTGATGGCCTCGGCTCCCGAGCATGCGCTGGACCTCGTCGGGGGCCTCGATGTCACCCGCCTCGTCTACCGGCACGGACCCGCCTTCCCGAGCATCCGGGAGCTGGTCGGGCACCTGGCGACGGCCGGCTGCGGCACGGATGCCCTGGTTCACCGGATCTACCTGGAGGGTCTGTCCGAGGTGCCCGCCCGCGCCTTCGATCCCGCCCCCGCCGCGGGCCCCGATCCCGAGGAGCCGACCCCGCCGGCGGACGAGCAGCTTCAGGACTGCGCGCGGTCGCGGCGGCGCACCGTGGACCTTCTCCGCGGCATGCGGCCCGGGGATTGGCAACGACCGGTCGTGGACCCGGAGCTGGGCGAGATGACTCTGCTCGACCTCTGCCGCCTGATCGTGGCCCACGAGATGAGCCACCTCTCCCAGCTGCGGAACCTGCACTCGCTGCTGCCGGAGCCTCAGGACGTGGGACCCGCCACGTAGCCGGGCGCCCGGTCACCCCCCAATCGCCCCGGCGGGCGGTTGCCGCCGGCCGCGACATGGGCGTATTGATATACGCAAACACCACACTGGAGGTCTGGGAAATGCCACCGCGCGCATGGAGCGCCAAGCGAGAGCGCCAGTACGAGCACATCAAGGTCGGGCTGGAGGAGCGTGGGCGCCCCGAGGCGACGGCCGAGGAGATCGCCGCCCGGACGGTCAACAAGGAGCGGGCGCGCGCCGGCGAGGCGAAGCGGTCGAGCCGGACCTCCACCGCCGACATCTCGTCGGGGAGGCGCGGCGGCCTGCGATCGCATCGCGGCGCCGGGGGGCGGACCCATGCCCAGCTCTACAACGAGGCCCGGCAGCGCGGGATCGAGGGCCGCTCGCGGATGAGCAAGGCGCAGCTGGAGCGGGCGCTGGGCGGCTGATCCCCGGCCTCGGAGCGGCGCCGGATTCTGGGAGAATCGGGCCGTGACGGACGACGATCAGACATCGGCCCCGCCTCGGGTGGCGGATTCCC
>JBOHUX010000121.1:0-7182 GCA_050734915.1 Candidatus Dormibacteraceae bacterium | reverse complement strand
ATCCGGGACCCTCTTCCGCCTCGGGCGCCCCCGCGGGAGCCGTCGCGGCGCCTGCGCCGGCCGCCGCCCCTGCGCCGGCCCCGTCCTCCATCACGGAGACCCAGCCGCCGGCCGCCGTCGCGGGGGCCGGCGAGGCGATGACGCCGCGATTCCAGAAGAAGCGGCCGGCGGACGCGGAGGTGATCCTGGTCTTCAGCGGCAAGGGCGGGGTGGGGAAGTCGGTCATCGCCACCAACCTGGCGCTCGTCATCGCCCGCGACTCCGCCGAGGAGGTGGCGCTGGTCGACCTCGACCTACAGTTCGGGGACGACGCCGTCCTGCTCGGCCTCGAGCCCAAGCAGACGATCAGCGACGTCGTCGAGCACTACCCTGAGATCGACGCCCCCTTCGTGGTGGCGATCATGCTGGAGGCGGCCCCCCATCTGCGGGTGCTGCCCGCGCCGATCAGCCCCGAGCTCGCCGATCTGGTCACCCCCGAGCATGTCCGGGCCACCCTGGCCATCCTCCGCGGCGCCTTCGATCACGTGGTGCTCGACTGCAGCTCACACCTCGGCGACATCACGCTGGACGCGCTCGACCTCGCCGACAAGGTCGTGCTGGTCAGCGACTTCGGGATCCCGGCCATCAAGGAGACCAAGCTCGCCCTGAAGCTGTTCGAGAGCCTGGGCATCGCGCGCGAGCAGATCTTCCTGGTCCTCAACCGCGCCGGCGTCACGTCGGAGATCACCATCGAGCAGATCGAGGCCAACCTCCGCTTCCCGGTCTCGGTCCAGATCCCGAGCCAGGACAAGATCGTCCTCGATTCGATCAGCCGCGGCACCGCCTTCGTCACCCTCTCGCCGGACGCGGACGCCAGCCGGCGGCTCCGGGATCTGGCCGGCCAGCTGGTGAGCCTGCCGGACGCCGTCGAAGGCCGCGCCGGCGAAACCAGGAAGGCCCGCTTCTGGCGGAGGCCGGCCTGATGGGCCTGCTCGATCGGGTCAAGGCGACCCAGAGCGAGCCCCCGGCTCACCGGGCGGGGACGGCGGTCACGGGTCCCCCGGCGGGGACTGCCGTCGCGCCTCCGCGGCCGCCATCCGTTCCTCCACAGGCCCCGGCATCGGCCCGGCCGCCCGCCCGCAACGGCGCCCATCACGGCCCCGACCTGACGGATCCCGCGCAGCCGGCGGCGCGTCCCGCCGTGGGGCCCCCGGCGGGGGGCAACCACACGCCTCCGGCCGGCGCGCTCGCGAGCCGGCTGGGCGTCGCCCAGCACGCCGATCAGGTCAATCCCACGATGGTCGCAGCCAAGGCGCAGGTCCACGCGCGGCTCCTCGAGAAGTACGCGGACCAGATCGACGTCACCGACCGGGCGGGGGTGCGGGAGAAGATCTCGGAGCTCGTGGACGAGCACGTCCGCTCCAACGCGATCGCGATGACCCGTCAGGATCGGGAGCGGCTGATCGACTCCATCGTCAACGACGCCATCGGCCTCGGTCCCCTGGAGCCTCTCCTCGGCGACTCGGACATCACCGAGATCATGATCAACCATCCCAAGCAGATCTACATCGAGCGCCGCGGCCAGGCGATGCTGAGCGAGGTCACCTTCGAGAGCACCAAGCAGCTGATGCTGGTCATCGACCGGATCGTCAGCAGCATCGGGCGCCGGGTGGACGAGAGCTCGCCGATGGCCGACGCCCGCCTCAAGGACGGCTCTCGGGTCAACGTCATCATCCCGCCCCTGGCGCTCAAGGGCCCCTGCATGACGATCCGGAAGTTCTCCCGGGAGCGGCTGCAGGCGCAGGACCTCCTCAACTACGGAACGACGACGCCGGACATCATCGCGTTCCTGTCGGCCTGCGTCCGCGCCCGCCTCAACGTCCTCGTCTCGGGCGGCACCGGCTCCGGGAAGACGACTCTGCTCAACATCCTCTCGGGGTTCATCCCCGAGGATGAGCGGATCATCACCTGCGAGGACGCCGCCGAGCTCCAGCTCCAGCAGGAACACGTGATCACCCTGGAGTCGCGTCCCCCCAACGTGGAGGGGAAGGGCGCCGTTCACATCCGGGACCTGGTCCGAAACTGCCTGCGGATGCGTCCCGACCGGATCATCGTCGGCGAGTGCCGTGGGGGGGAGGCCCTGGACATGCTCCAGGCCATGAACACCGGCCATGACGGCTCCATGAGCACCCTCCACTCGAACAGCCCCCACGACGCGCTCTCGAGGCTGGAGACGCTGGTGCTGATGGCCGGCTCGGAGCTGCCCTCGCGGGCCATCCGGGAGCAGATCGCCTCCGCCATCAACATCATCGTCCAGCAGCAGCGGCTCCGGGGCGGCGCGCGCCGCATCACCAGCGTGGCCGAGATCACGGGCATGGAGAGCGGCGAGGTCGAGTTCCAGGAGCTCTTCGTCTACAAGCAGGTGGCCGTCTCGGAGGGCGGCAAGGCGCTCGGCTATCACACGGCCACCGGGGTGGTGCCGCGGCTGATCGACCACTTCCGGAGCAGCGGCGAGGACATCCCTCAGTCGATGTTCCGGCCGGTCGCGGAACCAGCTCGGGAACGGCTCTACTGAGGAAGTGATCCAAGGATGCTCGCAGTCACACTGATCTTCGCGCTGGCCGCCGGAATCGGAGTCCTCCTGGCCGTGCTCGGCGTCTCCCAGCTCCGCCAGCAGGCGGTGCTGCCGGACGGCGTGCCGTCTCTCGGAGGCCGGAGCCCGGCGGCCCTGCTGCCCAGGCGCCGGCTCGATCCCCCGGCGAGCCTCCGGGAGCGGCTGAGCCGCGTCTTCCAGCCCGCGGCCGACCGCCTCACGGAGCGGAACCGGAAGAAGGGGCGCCCGTCCCTGTCCGAGAACCTGGCCAGGGCCGATCTCAAGCTCCGGACCTCCGAGTACTTCATGATCCAGACCGGCTGCGTGGTGCTGCTGGGGCTGATCGGCCTGCTCCGCTTCGGGGTGGGCCCGCAGTTCATCGTCATGGCCGCGGCGGGGTTCTTCCTGCCCGGCCTCTACGTCAAGCGCCGTCAGCGCCGCCGCCTCAAGGCCTTCAACAGCCAGCTCGGCGACACCATGGTCCTCCTCTCCAACGCGCTCAAGGCCGGCTACTCGTTCGCGCAGGCGATCGACACGGTGGGGAAGAACGCGGTCGCCCCCATGTCGGATGAGTTCTCCCGAGCCGTGCGCGAGATGAACCTGGGGGTCTCCGTCGAGGAGGCGCTCAAGAACATGGTGGCCCGGATCGAGAGCACCGACCTCGACCTCATGGTCACCGCGGTCATCATCCACCGGTCGGTGGGAGGCAATCTGGCCGAGGTGCTCGACAAGATCGCCCACACGATTCGCGAGCGGATCCGGATCAAGGGCGAGATCTCGACCCTGACCGCGCAGGCCCGCGCCTCCGGCGTGATCATCACCCTGCTTCCGGTCGCGCTCGGAGCGCTCCTCTACTTCGTGGCGCCGGCCTACTTCAAGCCGATGACCGAGCAGGTGTTGGGCTGGGTCATGCTGGCGTTTGCGGCGGGGATGATCCTGATCGGCAATGCCTTCATCCGCAAGATCGTGAACATCGAGGTCTGAATCAGATGCCCACCCCGATGCTGCTCCTCCTTGCCGCCGCCTCCGCGATCGGCGTCTTCTCCGTCTGCTGGGGCCTGCGGCGCCCGGCCGGCGACGACGTCGTCCAGGCGCGCCTGCTCGCCTACCAGGTGGGGCAGCCGCTGACGCTCAACGAGATCGAGCTGCAGATGCCCTTCACAGAGCGCTTCGTCCGTCCCGCCATCGAGCGCTTCGGCAAGATGCTCGCCCGGCGCACGCCCCAGAAGTCTCAGCAGGACCTGCGCAACCGGCTGAACCTCGCCGGGCGCCCCGGCAACCTGTCGCCGGGCGACTTCCAGGCCATCCGCTACGTCGCGGGCGCGGCCCTGCTAGTGATCGGCTTCGCGCTCGGGATCACCCTCGTCCGGAGCTCGCTGGGGGCGGTGCTGGGCGGGGCGGCCGGAGTGGTGACCGGGCTCTACCTGCCGGTGCTCTGGCTGAAGCGGAAGGTGGACGGGCGCCGCCGGGGGATCCAGCTCGCGCTCCCCGACGCGATGGACCTCCTCACCGTCTGCGTCGAGGCCGGCCTGGGCTTCGAGGCGGCCATCGCGCGCGTCACCGAGAAGTTCCGGAACGGTCTCTCAGACGAATTCAGCCAGGTCCTGCAGGAGACCCGGCTCGGCCGGCCGCGGCTGGAGGCGCTGGACGACATGGGGCGGCGCTGCGGGGTCGAGGACCTCCACAACTTCGTCCAGGCGGTGGTCCAGTCCGAGCAGATGGGCGTCGGGGTGGCCAAGATCCTGCGCCTGCAGTCCGACGAGATCCGCCGCAAGCGACGCCAGCGCGCCTCCGAGAAGGCGGCTCAGGCCTCGCTCAAGATGCTCTTCCCGATGGTGGGCTGCATCTTCCCGACGCTCTGGGTCGTGCTCCTGGGGCCCGCGATCCTGCTCGTGATCGCCGCCACCCACCACTGATCGCCGCGCACCGATCGCCGCCCGCGTCAGGCCGCGCGGCGGGCGGACGGCAGGGAGACCTCGAACTCCTCGTCGCCGCGTCGCACACCCAGCACCAGGGCGTGGGGGCGCGCCCGCAGCGCCCGGTCCAGCTGCTCGGCGGAGAAGACCGTGTAGCCGGACAGGCGCGTGATCACGTCACCGGGCCTGAGGCCGAGGAGCTCGCCGGCCCCTCCCGGCGTCACGTCGGCCACCAGCAGGCGCCCCGCGGCGTCGGCCGCGAGCGCGAGTCCCGCCTCAGTCGGCTGCGGCGCTCGACCCAGCAGCTCGAGAGCGGCGGGGTCGAATCCGACCACGACCCGCTCTCCGAACCTGACCACCGGCAGACGTCCCGCCCCGATGGCCACCGCCTCCGCGAGCGCGCTCTCGTCGGTTCGCACGTCGTGGACCTGGGGGATGATCTCATGGAGCTCGAGCCAGTCCATGAGCGCGTCCGAGGCGCCCTCCCCGGACGCAATGAACGCTTCATACTTCTTCATACTCGATTGCTACCCCGGGGGGGTTCCGCCTCAAACTTGCCCGATGGACCTTTTTCATTTCGGCGTCCCCGCCTGGCAGCTGGTCGTTCGATCCGCCGTCATCTACGTCGCGCTGCTGGCCATGCTCCGGATCTTCGGCAAGCGCGAGGTCGGCCAGTTCACCCTCTACGATCTGGTGCTGGTCCTGCTGGTCGCGAACGCCGTCCAGCCCGCCATGACCGGGCCGGACAGCTCCCTGGGCGGCGGGCTGGTCATCATCGGCGCCCTCGTCGGCCTCAACTTCGTGATCGCGCGCCTCGACAGGTACCGGCTCTTTCACCGCCTCCTGGTCCCGCAGCCGACGGTCATCATCCGGGACGGGCACTACCTGGAGGTGGTCATGCGGCGCGAGGGGGTGGACCAGGAGCAGTGCGAGATGGCGATCCGCGAGCACGGCATGGAGAGCGTGAAGGACGTCCAGCTCGCGGTGCTCGAACCGGACGGGACGATCAGCGTCGTGCCGACCGGCTCCAAGACCATCCGCACCAGGCGCCGGGTCCGATACGTCCGGCACTGATCGACTATCTAGGCCTGGTCGAGGAACCCGACCGCGGCCTCCTTGAACTGCCGGGCGGGGACCGCGTTCATGTGGGTGCGGCCGGGCAGCACCAGGTACCGCGCGTCCGGGACGAGGCCGGCGATCTCCGCCGCGCCGGGGGCGATCTCCTCCCCTTCGGCTTCGACGACGAGGAGCGGCACCCGGATGCGGCCCACCTCATCGTCGCCGAGGTCGGGGGTGAAGCCCTCGATGCAGCAGGCGAGAGCCTCGAGATCGTTGACGGGGCGGGCGGAGGCGAACTCGAGGAAGGTCCGCGCGACTCCGTCCCGCCCCCCTTCGGAGGGCCGGCGCGCCCGCAGCGCGGCCGCGATGGCGACCGTCCGCTCGACGTCGTGCCACCGGCCCGGGCCTCCGAGCACCGCGCGCCAGAGCCGGCCGGGATGTTCGAAGGCCACCCTCATCCCGATCCGGGCGCCCATCGAGTAGCCGACCAGGTCGGCCCGGCCGACGTCGAGGTGGTCGAGGAGCCGGACCACGTCGGCCGCCATCGTCCGCTGGCGGTAGGCGGCGGGATCGTGCGGCTTGTCGCTCCGCCCGTGGCCGCGAACGTCGAGGCCGATCACGAGGCGGCCGGCGGCGGTCAGCGTCTCCTGCCAGCGGGAGCCGACCCAGTTGAGCTGGTAGTCGCTGGCGAAGCCGTGAACGAGCACCGTCGGGGATCCGTCATCCGGGCCCGCGAGCTCGAAATGGAGACGCACGCCGTCACTTGCGAAGTCGGGCACCTTGTGTAGGCTAGCCGGCGATGGCCTGCCCGCCGCCCGGGAAGGACGCGATGAGGGGCCCACGATGAGCGGCGCGATCGGAACCGCGCCCGCGGGGCCACCCTGACGGTGCGCCTTCTCCATCCACGCTCCGGGCGCGTGCTCGCGGAGAACGTGGAGGTGCCGCGAACCTTCCTCGGCCGCGGGGTGGGACTCATGTTCCGCGCCCGGCTCGAACCTGGGCAGGGCATGCTGATCAGGCCCTGCAGCGGCATCCACATGTTCTTCATGCGGTTCCCCATCGACGCCGTGTTCCTGGACCGCCGGAGCCGCGTCCGCCGTGTCTGCCGGGGCCTCAAACCCTGGCGTGTCGTGCCTTGGGTGCCGGGGGCCAGGGCCGTGGTCGAGCTTCCCGCCGGGTCCGTCGAGGGCCTCGATCTGGCCCGGGGAGAGCCGCTGGTCCTCGAGCCCTAAACGATTAACAGGAGCCGTTGACCCGCCCGTCTAGCCTGGAGCCGTGCTCGGTGGCCTCGTAGATGCGATCCTGCCCCCTCGCTGCGGGGGGTGCGGGAGGCTGGGCTCCTGGTTCTGCGTGGCCTGCCTGGCACGCACGCGCCGGCTGCGGGAGCCGCTCTGCCGGCGCTGCGGCGCCGAGCTCACCGCCCAAGGCGCCCACTGTGGCTGCCGGCGCCGGTTCCATGCGCTGAAGCGGCACCGCTCCGCCGCCGCCTACGAGGGTCCCCTCGAGAAGGCCATCCACCGTCTCAAGTACGAGGGCCGGCGCCCGCTGGCGAGGCCGCTGGCCCGACTCGTCTGCGACCGGCTGGCTATCGATGGAGCGCCCGGGATGGGGCTGCTGGCCGTGCCGCTCCATCGG
>JBOHUX010000120.1:0-7219 GCA_050734915.1 Candidatus Dormibacteraceae bacterium | reverse complement strand
CGTCAATGCCGGCACGCCCGTCTACGGCCTGACGACCGGCTTCGGGGCGCTCGACGGCCGGCCCATCCCGCACGAGCTGAACCGGGCCCAGCAGCGGAATCTCCTGATGAGCCACTCGGCCGGGGTCGGGCGGCCGATGGGTGAGGACCAGGTCAGGGCCATGATGCTGATCAGGGCCAACGTCCTCGCCTCCGGGGTCACCGGTGTGCAGCCCGCCACGCTGGACGCCCTGCTGGCGATGCTCAACCAGGGGGTCACGCCGGTTGTGCCAGAGGTCGGCTCGGTGGGCGCGTGCGGCGACCTGGCTCCGCTGGCCCACATGGCGCTGCCGCTGATCGGGCTCGGCGCCTGCGAGTTGGGGGGGGAGCGGCTGCCCGGTGCGACGGCGATGGCGCGGGCGGGCATCCGGCTTCCCGATCTCCGCGGGCGAGACGGGCTGGCGCTCATCAACGGGACCGAGCAGACGACCGGGATCGGCGTTCTCGCCGTCGTCGATGCTCGCCGCCTGGTGCTGACGGCCGAGGTGGCCGCCGCCATGAGCATGGAGGCCCTGGGCGCGCTCGACGACTCCTTCGACCGCGGGCTCGCCGCCCTCAAGGGGCAGCCGGGGGGAGTGGCCACGGCCGAGCGGCTCGGGCTTCTCACCGCGGGCTCGGACCTGGTCGGGCCGCCCCGCCCGGGACGCCTGCGCGATGCGCTCAGCCTGCGCTGCGTCCCCCAGGTGCTCGGCGCCGCCCGCGACGGTCTCGACTTCGCCGCCGGTGTCCTCGCACGCGAGATCAACGCCGCCAACGACAACCCGATCTTCCTCGAGCGGGAGGGCCGGGTGACCAGCAACTCCGGCAACTTCCACGGCCAATTCGCGGCTCACGCTCTCGATCTGACCGGCAGCCTGGCGGCATCGATTGCGGTCATCAGCGAGCGCCGGAGCGCCCGCCTCGTGGACGAGAAGCTGAGCGCCCTGCCCGCCTTCCTGGTCGCTCCCGCCACGGGGAGCGAGGGGCTGCACTCGGGTCTGATGATCGCCCACTACACGGCCGCCGCGATCGTGGCCGAGCTGCGAACGACGCTCGTTCCCGCCGCCATTCAGTCGGTCCCCACCTGCGCCAACTCGGAGGATCACGTGCCCATGTCCCCGATCTCGGCGCGGCACGCCGCGGCGGCGGTGGGGATGGCGGAGACGGTGGTCGCCATCGAGCTGCTTCTCGCCGCCCAGGCCCTCGACCTGCGCGGCGGACGGCCGGGGGCGAGGACGGCCGCCGCGCAAGTGGTGATCAGGTCGGCGGTCCCCCACCTCGACGCCGATCGGGTCGTGGCCGCCGACATCGAGGCGGTGACCTCGATGGTGAGGTCGGGCGACCTGACCGGCATCGCCACCGATTGAGGACCGACACCCGGTCCGTGCTTGAATAGCTCTCGAACGAGGCCGGCCCCGGGCGGGCCGCCGAGGTTGCTCTAGCCGGAGGTCTGTGAATGTCCGACGAGGCGGTCCGCGCCCCCCGGGGGAGCGCTCTCAGCTGCCGCTCTTGGCCGCAGGAGGCGGCGATGCGGATGCTGATGAACAACCTCGACCCCGAGGTCGCCGAGCGGCCCCAGGACCTGGTCGTCTACGGGGGTACGGGGAAGGCGGCCCGCAACTGGGAGGCCTACCACGCGATCGTGGCCACCCTCCGCGGGCTCGCCGACGACGAGACGCTGCTGGTCCAGTCCGGGAAGCCGGTGGCCGTCTTCCAGACCCACGCGATGGCCCCCCGGGTGCTGATCTCCAACTCGATGCTGGTGCCCCACTGGGCCGACTGGCGGCACTTCTGGGAGCTGGAGGCGGCCGGGCTCACCATGTACGGGCAGATGACGGCCGGCTCCTGGATCTACATCGGCAGCCAGGGGATCCTGCAGGGGACCTACGAGACGCTGGCCGAGTTGGCGGCCCAGCACTTCGGCGGCTCCCTGGAGGGCCGGATCACGCTGACGGCCGGGCTCGGCGGCATGGGCGGAGCCCAGCCCCTGGCGGTGACCATGAACGGAGGCGTCGCCCTCGTCGTGGAGATCGATCCCGCCCGCATCCGGCGCCGCCTCGAAACCCACTATCTGGACCGGTCGACCGCCGATCTCGACGAGGCGGTGCGCCTGGTCGAGGAGGCACGCGTCGCCAGCCGGCCCCTCTCCGTGGGGCTGGTGGGGAACGCCGCCGACATCGAACCGGAGCTGGTGCGGCGCGGCTTCCGGCCGGACGTGGTCACCGACCAGACCTCCGCCCACGATCCCCGCGAGGGCTACGTGCCGGTGGACGTCTCCCTCGAGGAGGCGGCGGCGCTGCGAAGGGCGCGCCCTGAGGAGTACGTGAACAGGTCCTACGCCTCGATGGCGGAGCAGGTGGAGGCAATGCTCGCCTTCAAGCAGGCGGGCGCGGTGGTCTTCGACTACGGCAACAACCTGCGCGCGGGCGCCCAGCGGGGCGGCTGCGAGCGCGCCTTCGACTATCCGGGATTCGTGCCCGCCTTCATCCGTCCCCTCTTCTGCGAAGGGAAGGGACCCTTCCGCTGGGTGGCGCTGTCGGGCGATCCACGCGACATCCGGGAGACCGATCGCGCCATCACGGAGCTGTTCCCCGAGGATGAGCGGCTCGCTCGCTGGCTGGAGCTGGCGGAGGAGCGGGTCGCCTTCCAGGGGCTGCCGGCGAGGATCTGCTGGCTCGGCTACGGGGAGCGACATCGGGCCGGCCTTCTCTTCAACGACCTCGTCCGCCGGGGCCGCGTCTCGGCGCCGATCGTGATCGGACGGGATCATCTCGACGCCGGCAGCGTCGCCTCTCCCTACCGGGAGACCGAGGGCATGATCGACGGCTCGGACGCCATCGCCGACTGGCCGGTCCTGAACGCGCTCCTCAACACGGCCGCCGGGGCGCACTGGGTCTCGCTCCATCACGGCGGCGGGGTCGGCATCGGCTACTCAATCCACGCGGGCATGGTGGTGGTGGCCGACGGCTCGGACGAGGCCGAGGCCCGGCTCCGCCGTGTCCTCACCTGCGACCCCGGCCTGGGCGTCGCGCGCCACGCGGACGCCGGGTACGAGCGCGCCCGGCAGGTGGCCGGGGAGCGGGGCGTCCGGATCCCGATGCTGGAGGGCGGGGAGTCACCGGCGCCGGGCCGGCGGGCCTGACCGCCTCGATCCAGGCGGCTCGCACCTCTCACTGGCTCATGAGCTGGGCGACGCCGGGGCCGGCCCTCCGGCTCGGATCGCGGTTGTACAGGTGGCGCGCCCACAGACAGCCAGCCACCGCGATCACGACGCACCATCCGGCGGCCACCGCCCCGCGGCCGCCGATCGGCATCCCCATCAGCAGCGCTCGAAGGGTCTCGATCAGCGGCGTGAAAGGCTGGTTCTCCGCGAACCAGCGCACCCCGGCGGGCATCGAGGACGTGGGCACGAAGGCGCTGCTGACGAAGGAGATGAGCTGGGGAATCAGCGAGAGCGAGTTGGCCCCGGCTGCGCTCTTGCTGAAGAGCCCGAATGCCACCCCCAGCCAGGTCAGCGCGACGGCGAACATCGCGATGAGGCCCAGAGCCTCGACCCACTGTGCCGGCCCCGTGATGTCGACGAAGCGCTTGGAGAACAGGTCCCTGGCCGGCTTCTTCGCCAATGACCGGAGTAGTCGCCGTTGAACCGGCGAAAGCTTCTCGGTCACCTCCGTGAAGTCGGCCACCGAGAGGCTGAGGACGGTCGCCAGCGCCCGGTCGACAGCCGCCAGGCAGAGCTCCTCCGTGTCGAATCCCAGCGGTGTGGCCAGGGCCCTTCGACGCCTGGAGGATCTCGAGCTGATCGAGCTCGGCCCCGACGGCTGGCGAGTTGCCAACCCCTTCCTCGCCCGGTGGCTCCAGGCGGGCTCGGACGTGGAGTCGAATGAAGGTGACCCAATCGAGATGGCGGCGACGGTTTGCGCAACAGCACATCGCAAGCCGCGTCAGAGGACTGGATGGTGCCCCCGGGAGGACTCGAACCTCCGCACGCGGTTTAGGAAACCGCTGCTCTATCCCCTGAGCTACGGGGGCGGGTGCGCGGCCCGGTAGAGATTACCCGAGGACGCTGATCCCCGGCCTCCCCGTCCTCGTCGCTCCCGGGCCCGTGGCCGTTCGACGAAACCGTTACGAGGTCGCGCGTGGTGGCGACGCCGAACCTCCTCTCGGCCCGGTCGAGGAGCCCCTCCATGACGTTCACTCCTTCCAGGCCCGGAAGGCGCTGGGCGGCCCGGTCGATCTTGCGCACGGCCTCGCGGCCATCCGGTCCGTCGAAGAGGTAGATGGCCATGCGATCGACCTCCTCGGGCCTCTTCACGCCCTCGCCGACCGCCTTGAAGCGGCGCTCCATGATGAGGCGATTGGCCTTGCGGGCGGCCCCGCTCTCAGCCAGCAGGCGCTCGGCCTGCGACCGGTAGAAGGCGAAGTGGACCCGCTCCTGCTTGATGATCCGCTCGACGATCTGGGTCAGGGTCGGGTGATCGGCCCGCTTGATGAGCTGCTGGTAGCCGGTCAGGGTCGACATCTCGTTGATCGCGCCCACGGTGAGGTAGATGGCGGGGAAGAACGGGAACATGTAGGAGCCCAGGAGGACTGTCATCACGGTGCTCACCCGGTGGAGGCCCTCGCCGAGGCGGATCTGCCGCGGGCGGTCGTCGTCGATCTCGATCCCGTACTCGCGCAGGAACCTGAGGAACGCCTCCCCGTGGTACATCTCCTCATAGACCCAGACCGAGAGGAAGGAGGTGATGACCGGGTCCATGCAGGCCTTGGAGACCAGCAGCTCGGACAGGTAGATGACGGTGTGGGTCTCGATGTCCATCATGTAGAGCATCGAGTCGATGGCCCCCTGGGGGAGCTCGTGCTTGCCAACCTGGGACCAGTCGATGTCGCTCAGGTCGAGCTTCTGCGAGTTCTCCTTGTAGCGGTCGATGTCGAAAGCCATCAGATGCTCCTCACTTTCATTTCAATCGAACCTGACTCGAACATACGGGGCCTCAGGGGTCAGCCGACCACCGAGGCGTCCACCACCAGCCGGCTCGCGTAGATGTGGCGGCCGGCGTCCCACTGGCCGGCGCAGGTGATCAGGGAGAGCTCGGGGCGCCCGCTGGTGGCGAACAGGCCGCTCACCTTCGCCGTGTACGGGTAGGTCTTGAGGCTCGCGACCTTGAACTTGACCGTCCTCCCATTCGAAAGACCGACGAAGATCCCGTCGCCCGGCTTGAGCTTGCCGAGGTTCCAGAAGACGGCTGGGCCCGTGTACCAGTCGAGGTGACCGTCGATGACCGCGTCCCCGGGCTGGCCGGGGGCGGGTCCGTTGCGATACCAGGCGGTGTCGTGAATGTCCTTCGGGACGCCCATCGAGCCGGCCTGGTCCACCCCTACGGCCTCGATGCGGGCCGAGAGCTGGATGGCCGGGATCTTGATCTGGACGGGGGTCACCGTAGATCCCGCCGGCGGCAGGGCGGGAGGCAGCGGCCGGTGGCCGTTCGAGGCCGGCGGGGCGGCCGAGGTCGAGCTCGCCACCGGCGACGTGGCCGGGTGGAGGACCGGCGGGAGGTCCGTGGCGAGAACCGCCACGGACGCTCCCATTACCCCTCCGACCAGGGCCAGGAGGGCGTCCCGACCGCGGCCGGTCATGTGGGGAACCCTCACTTAGCGGATCTCTCCGCGACGGCGAAGCATGCCGAACAGCGCTGCGGTGGCGCCGCCGAGGGCGACTCCACCCAGACCGACCGGGAACAGGCTCGGGTTGGCGATCGGAACGCCGGTGTTCGGCATCCCGGGTGTCGCGCTCGAAGCCGGGGTCGTGTTGACCGGGCTGTCGGCGGCGGTGTTCTGGCCCTGGGGCGCGGACACACCGGCCTCCGAGAACTGAACCTGGGTGCCGCTTCCGCCGATGAACCCGAGGTTCTTCAGCTGGGTCGCGGCGTCGGCGACGCTGTTGACGGGGGTCTTGCCCCCGTTGACCCCGCTCCCCACCTGCATGAAGGAGAGGTTGTTGGCGGGGGACTCGTTCTGGGCGAAGCGGGCCAGCGCGAGGTGCTGGGACTCGACACCCATGATCTCGGCCGCCACCTGGGCGTACTTGAAGTTGCCCTCGTTGGCGAAGTCCGCGACGGCGGAGAGGTAGGCGGCCACGAACAGGCCCTCGGCGGCCTCGATGGTCGCCAGCGCCTTGGTCTTGTCGGCCGGGTCGGCGGAGGCGGGGACCGTGAACGTGGTGGTGAGGGGCTTCGCACCGAGGCTCGTGAGCACCTTGTAGTGCACGTCCTCCTCGTACTGGGCCGCCTGCAGGATCGTCTTGACGGCCGCGTCCGTCCCGGTGGCGCTCCCGTACGCCTTGCTGATCACCGCCCCCAGGTAGGTGACGGCGAGGGCCTCCGCAGTGACAGCGATATTGATATCGCTCTGGTCGGTGCTACTCGCGGCGAAGGCGGTGGTGGTACCGAGGGCCGCCAGGCCCGCGGCGCCGCCGGCGGTGGCGACGACACCCTTCATGAAGTTCCGACGAGAGACGGGGTCGCTGAACCTCTTCTCGTTGACCTTCTCGATGAATTCCAGACGCTCGGCTTCCATGTGGATCCTCCTTGAATCTCTTATTTCTGACGCGTCTGGGGATGGATACGGTGGCCGGCGCGGATCGGATCATTTCCACCCTCCCTCGCTATCAATAAACCTCCTCTGGTCGATGATCCAGGTGAGCCGCCGAGACGTAACCCTCCACAGACGGGGAGAGTCGGCTCCTCACCCCACCCCAAAGAGTTCAAGGAGGTTTCTAGTGCCGTTCTTCAACGCCGGACACATCTGGATCGTGCTCCTGCTCGTGGTCGCGCTCGTCATCCTCGGCCCCGGCAAGCTGCCGGAGCTGGGCGGGGCGGTCGGCAAGGGCATCAAGGAGTTTCGCAAGGCGACCACCGACCTCAAGACGGAGATGAGCTCGCACCGCGACAAGGACGAGCCCGCCCCCGCCACCCCCGCCACTCCGGTCGCCCCCGCCGCCGACGCGGCGACCACCGCGCCCATCCCCTCCGACGCGGGCACCCCGCGCGTCGAGGCCTAGCGTTTCGATGGCGATGCTGAGCAGCGTCCTGGCGCGCCGGCCAGGACCGCGGGCGCCAGGACCCCGGACGCGGGAGTCGGGGATGCCGATCCTCGAGCATCTCGAGGCGCTGCGCCGGACGTTGATCGTGTCCGGGGTGGCC
>JBOHUX010000119.1:0-7429 GCA_050734915.1 Candidatus Dormibacteraceae bacterium | reverse complement strand
GGGCGGCTGCCCGGCGCCCTCTGCCGCGCCGCCCCTTTTCATCACCCTGTTAACCCGATTGTGGGGGGTTTGTTCCACGTCGTGACTACGGTTCCCTGCCTATGGACGAGGTCATCATCCGTGTTCTCACCGCCGAGGTGCGGCGCCGCCGGTGCCCCGGCTGCGGGCATCCGCTGCGGGAGGCGGACGTCTCCGCGGGCTTCGCGGGCGTGGACAAGGTCCGGCTCCGCTTTCGCTGCCAGGCCTGTGTCTTCGAGGGCGGGGGGGAGATCGAGCTCACGCCTGAGATATACCGGGAGCCGGCACAGATCGGCCCCGCCGCCGAGCCTTGCTGCGCAGACCCCATCTCTGCGGACGAGCTCATCTCGGTCCACGAGATCCTCTCGACCTGGAACTCGGGAATGGCCGATCTGCTGGTGCCGGTGTCCTGACCGAGCCGGCGCATCTGGGACCCCCCCGGCCGGCCTTCCCGCGGGGGATGGTTTAATGGCCAGCCAGTGTGAGTGGCGAGTTCATCCGGGAAGAGGGTGACTTGGAGCGGGTGTCCGAGCGCCCCATCGTTCCCGAGGATCTCTACTTGTTCCACTGGCTCTCGCATCCCCGGCTCGACCCGTCGGGCGAGCGGGTCGCCTTCTGCCTCAGCTGGGGCGACCGGGACCAGCGCGAGAACCGTTCCCGCATCTACGTGCGGTCGCTCGTCGGCGGTGCCGAGGCGGCTGAGCTGGCCCCGGGGGACCAGGACGAATCGCCGGAATGGTCTTCGGACGGCCGGATCGCGTTCCTGCGCAAGGTCGGCGGCGCGCGCCAGGTCTTCATCGCCGAGCCGGGCGGGGAGGCGCGCCAGCTGACGGCGGTCCTCGAGGGGGCGGGCGCGCCGCGGTTCTCCCCGGACGGGACTCACGTCGCCTTCCTGGGCACGGTCCTGGGTGACCCGGGGGCGGTCGTCGACGACCCCCGACCGCCTGACCGGGAGGGGGACGTCCGCCGCCCGCCGGTCGCCCGGGTGGCGCGGAGGCTCGATTACAAGTACGATGGCTCCGGCTACTTCGACGGCCGCAACCAGCACCTGTTCGTGGTGCCGGTGGCGGGCGGGGAGGCGCTCGCGCTGACCTCCGGGCCATGGAGCGTCGAGGCCTTCAGCTGGGCACCGGATTCGAGCCGGCTGGTGATCCTGGGCGACGTCGAGCCGGACGCCGACCTCAGGATGGAGTCCAACCTCTACGTGGTCGGCCTCGAGGCCGGGCGCCGGACGCTGACCGGCGGCATGCTGATCTCCGCCCCGGCCTGGTCCCCCGACGGTGACCTGATCGCCTTCGTGGCGCCCTCCGGCCGGGAGGCGGGCCTTCTCGACCGGGTCTGGGTCGTGCCGGCGGCCGGGGGGGAGCCGCGCTGCCTGACGCCGGCGCTGGATCGCGGGGTCGGAGACGGCATCGTCTCCGACATGCGAGCCGGCCACACCTTCGAGCTCCGCTGGAGCGAGGGCCGCATTCACTTCCTGGCCGGCGGCCGGGGCGTGACGGGGGTATGGTCGGTGGGCCTGGAGGGGGGCGCGCGGGAGGAGGTGGGGGGCCGCCGGGAGGTCTTCGACTTCGACGTGCGGGCGGGAGCCGTCGCCTTCGCCGCCGCCGACATCGGAAACCCCGGCGATCTGTTCCTCGCCGCCGGCGGCTCGGAGGCGAGGCTGTCCGACATCAATCCCTGGCTGCGCGAGCGCCACGTCGCGGTTCCGGATCACCTCCAGCTCACCGCCCCCGACGGGCTGCCCCTGGAGGGGTGGCTGATGAAGCCGCCCGGCTTCAACGGCGGCCGCCGCCACCCTCTCCTCCTGCAGGTCCACGGCGGCCCCCACGCCGGCTACGGCTGGACCTTCTTCCACGAGTTCCAGGTGCTCGCCGCCCTGGGCTTCCTGGTCCTCTACGTCAACCCGCGCGGGAGCGACGGCTACGGGGAGGAGTTCAGGCGCGCGGTGGCGCTGGACTGGGGTGGAGCGGATTTCGGCGACCTGATGGCGTGCCTGGACCAGGTCGTCGCCGGCGGCAGGGTGGACGAGGCCCGCATCGGGGTCGCGGGGGGCTCGTACGGCGGCTACATGACCAACTGGGCGATCGGCCACACCGACCGGTTCGCGGCCGCGGTCGCCATGCGGTCGATCTCGAACCTGATCAGCGAGTACGCGCAGCACGACATCGCGCTCTGGGGCCAGCTCGAGATGGGGCCGCCGCCGTGGAGCGATCCCGACGAGCTCTGGCGCAGGTCTCCGATCAGGTACGTGGAGGAGATCCGCACCCCTTTGCTGCTGATCCACGGCGAGATGGACCTCCGCTGTGCCATCTCTCAGGCTGAGGAGCTCTTCGGCGCCCTTCGCCTCCTCGGCCGCGAGGTGGAGATGGTGCGCTTCCCGGGCGAGTCACACGACCTCTCGAGGTCGGGACGGCCGGACCGGCGCGTGGAGCGACTGCGGCGGGTCGCCGCCTGGTTCGAGGACCACCTGATGCCCGTCCGCACCGCCGAGCCGGAGGCCGGCGCCATCTAGTCCCGGTTCAGCTGGCCTCGGGGACGGGGGCGGCCGCCATCGCGGACTTGAGCTCCTTCTTGAGGACCTTGCCGGTGGGGCCCTTGGGCAGCACCTCGACGAAGTCGATCGAGCGGGGGTACTTGTAGGCGGCCAAGCGGTCCCGGCAGAACCCGATCAGCTCCTCCGCCCCGACCGACTGGCCTGCCTTCAAGGCGAGGACCGCCTTCACCTCCTCACCCAGCCGCTGGTCGGGAACGCCGATCACGGCCGCCTCCGCCACCGCGGGGTGCTCGTAGAGCACCTCTTCGACCTCGCGGGGGTACACGTTGTAGCCCCCGCGGAGGATGAGGTCCTTCTTGCGGTCGACGATGAAGTAGTAGCCGTCATCGTCCACGTAGCCCAGGTCGCCGGTGTGGAACCAGCCGCCCTTGAAGGCCTCGGCGGTCTCCTTGGGCTTGTTGTAGTAGCCCTTCATGACGTTGTGCCCGCGGATGACGATCTCGCCCACGCTGTCCTTGCCGGGCGGCATGACCTGCTCGCGCTCGTCCAGGATCCTCAGTTCGACCCCCCAGACCGGTTTGCCGATGCTGAGGACCCTGCGCTGCTCGAGGCTGACGTTGAAGGTGGCGACCGGAGAGGTCTCCGAGAGTCCGTAGCCCTCCAGGATGTAGACACCGAACCTCTTCTCGAACGCCTTCAGCACCTCGCCCGGCATGGACGAGCCCCCCGAGCCGCACATGCGGAGGGAGGAGGTGTCGTAGGCGGCCGTCTCGGGGTGGTTGAGGATGCCGTAGAACATGGTCGGCACGCCGGCGAAGACGGAGACCCGGTCGCGCTGGATGATCTCCAGGACGCGGGCCGGTTCGAAGCGGGGCAGCAGCGTCAGGGTGCCCCCCTCGTAGATGGTGGCGTTCATGACGCAGGTCTGCCCGAACGAGTGGAAGAGCGGCAGCACGGAGAGGACGACGTCGTCCGCGCGGGTCCCGAAGAGGTCGGCGATCGTCCGGCAGTTCATGAACATGCTGAAGTGGGTCAGCTCGGCGCCCTTCGGCCGGCCGGTCGTGCCGGACGTGTAGAGGATGACCGCGGTGCCGTCCGCCTCGGTGGGCTCCATCTCGAATCCGGGCTCGCCCCGGAGGAGCTCCTGGAAGCGGCGAGAGCCCGCCGGCGCCGCCCCGTCGCCCGGCCGTCCGGCCACATAGGTGACCACCCCTCCTCCGGCGCCTGCTCGCGCCGTGCTGGCCGCCCCCTCCAGCGCCGCCTCCGCGAAGTCCTCCCAGGCGATCAGGACCCGGGCGCCGGAGTCCTCGAGGTAGTAGGAGACCTCGGGCGCCTTGAGCAGCACGTTCATCGGCACCACCACCCCGCCCGCCTTGAGGATCCCGTAGTAGGAGGCGAGGAACTGGGGAACGTTGGGGAGCATCAGCCCCACCCGGTCGCCGCCGCGGATCCCGCTCGCGCGGAGGCCGGCGGCGACCCGGCTGGAGAGCTCGTCGAGCTGCTGGTAGGTGAGACGTAGGTCGTCGAACACGACGGCGGTCTTCGCCGGCGCGGCGAGCGCCGACTCCCGGAGGATCACCGCCAGGTTCAGGCTCACAGGTCAAATCCTATCCAGAGGCTACGCTTTCCGCCTAGAAGCGCTCTGGGCGCACGCCTGCTACCGTTCCCCTGGAGGAGTTGAGAGATGCCCGTCAAAGCGTTCAGCCCCGAGTTCGCGGCCGCGCTCAAGGAGGAGCTCAACAAGAGTCAGGTCTACCGTCAGGCGGGCAAGGGCTGGAGGTGGACGGTCGGGCTGGTGGTCGAGAAGGAGCCCGACCGGGGCGTGCCCGAGGACGCCGGGCTCCATCTCGACCTCATGGAGGGCGAGGCCCGGGAGGTGCGCGTCGTGACCGCCCCGGAGGCGGCCACCTGCGACTTCGTGATCACCGCGCCCTACAGCCGCTGGAAGCAGGTGATGCGCAAGGAGCTCGATCCCACCAAGGGCATGATGCAGGGCAAGCTCAAGCTGAAGGGGGATCTGCCGACCATCGTCCGCTACACGCGCGCCTCCCAGGAGATGACGGAGTGCACGACGCGGATCGACGTCGAGTTTCCGGACGAGTAGGGACGGCCACCGTCGAGTACCCGGGCGACGATCCCTCGACCCTGGCCCGGATGCTGGGCGACCTGATCGAGGCCAACGTCGGGAGCCGGGCGGCTCGCCGGCGGGACTTCCTGGGGTTGCGGGCGACGGTGGGGATCGAGGTCACGGACCTGGGCCAGTCGGTCGTTCTCGAGTTCGATGGCGGCACCCTGCGCGTCCGAGACGGCAGGCTGGAGGGGAGGCCGGAGCTGACCATCCACGCCGACTCGGCGACGATCATGGACCTCGGAAACCTCCGGATCGGCCCCCTGGGGCTTCCCGTGTATCCGGATCGCGTGGGCCGGAGCGTCGCCGCCAAGCTTCTGGACGGCCGCCTCCGGGTGGAGGGCATGCTCACCCATCCGGGCACCCTGAGCCGCCTGGTCCGGGTCTTCTCGGTCCGGTGATCCGGCGCATCCACCATGTCGGGCTCGCCGTGGCCGATCTCGAGGGCGCGATCGCGCTCTACGGCGGCGGGTTCGGTGCGCAGATGGTCCGGCGTGGGCATTCGGATGCCGAGGCGATGGACTTCGCGCTGATGCGGATCGGCGCCTCGGAGCTGGAACTGATGCACTCGGCCGACCAAGGCTCGGCGGTGAGCAGGTTCCTGGCCCGCCGCGGCCCTGGAGTCCATCACCTCGCCTACCAGGTCTCGGACCTTCCCGGCGCGGTCGAGGAGATGGCGGATCGCGGCCACCGGCTGGTGGGCGGGATCAGGGCCGGGGTTCATGGCAACCGGGTGGCCTTCCTGCACCCGAGCTCGATGGGCGGGGTGTTGACCGAGCTTGTCGAAGAGATCTGAGGACCCCGGCGAACCGGTCCGCAACGACTCCGGGGTCGAGCTGAAGCCGGTCTACACCCGGGCGGACGTATCCGGGCCCGATTCTGGCCTGGAAGCGGGTCCCGGCCAGTTCCCGTTCACGCGGGGCATCCACTCCGACATGTACCGGGGCCGGCTCTGGACGATGCGGCAGTACGCGGGCTTCGGAACCGCGGCGGAGTCGAACCGCCGCTACCGCTACCTGCTCGCCCAGGGCCAGACCGGTCTCTCGGTCGCGTTCGACCTGCCGACTCAGATCGGCTATGACTCCGATCACCCGATGGCGGATGGCGAGGTGGGCAAGGTGGGCGTCGCCATCGACAGCCTGGAGGACATGGAGATCCTCCTCGATGGCATCGAGCTGGCGAAGGTCTCGACCTCGATGACCATCAACGCCACCGCCGCCATGCTGCTCCTGCTCTACCAGCTGGTGGCGGAGCGGCAGGGCTGTCCGACCGTGCGGATCGCGGGCACGGTGCAGAACGACATCCTCAAGGAGTACGCCGCCCGGGGAACCTACATCTATCCGCCCCGGCCCTCGATGCGCATCGCCACCGACCTCTTCGCCTACTGCCGCCGGGAGCTGCCGAGCTGGAACACCATCTCGATCAGCGGCTACCACATCCGCGAGGCGGGCTCGACGGCGGCGGAGGAGATCGCCTTCACCCTCGCCGATGGGATCGCCTACGTGGAGGCGGCGATCGCCGCCGGGCTGGCGGTGGACGAGTTCGCGCCCCGGCTCTCGTTCTTCTTCAACGCCCACACCGACTTCTTCGAAGAGATCGCCAAGTTCCGAGCCGCGCGCCGGATGTGGGCCGTGATCATGCGCGACCGATTCGGGGCCGCCGACCCGAGATCGCTCGCGCTTCGCTTCCACACCCAGACCGGGGGCGTCACCCTGACCGCCCAGCAGCCGCTCAACAACGTCGTCCGCACCGCTCTGGAGGCGATGAGCGCGGTCCTCGGGGGGACCCAGTCACTGCACACCAACGGCTATGACGAGGCCCTCGGCCTGCCCAGCCGGCAGGCGGCCGAGCTGGCGCTGCGCACGCAGCAGCTGATTGCGCACGAGACCGGCGTCCCCCACGTCGCCGATCCGCTCGGCGGCTCCTACTACCTCGAGTGGCTCACCGAGCGGGTCGAAACCGACGCCGCCGAGATCCTGACGGAGGTCGAGCGGCGGGGGGGGGCGGTGGCCGCGATCGAGTCGGGCTGGATGCAGAGGAGGATCGCCGAGAGCGCATACCGGCACCAGCAGCGCATCGAATCGGGTCGCCGCGTCATCGTCGGGGTGAACCGCCATCAGACCGGTGAGGTGGCGGAGGTGGAGGTGCTGAGGGTCAGCCCCGGGTTCCAGCGCGACCAGTCGGAATCACTGAGCCGGCTCCGCGCGCGGCGCGACCAGGACCTCGTGGACCGGGGACTGGACCGGCTGCAGACGGCCGCGGAGGGCAGCGAGAACGTCCTCTACCCGCTCAAGGAGGCGCTCGCCGCCTACGCCACGATCGGAGAGTGTGCGGATCGGCTCCGGGCCGTCTTCGGCGAATACCGGCCGCGGGAGGGGTGACGGCGATCGGGGAGGATGACGCGGACGCCAACGAGAGACGGATCAACCTGCTCCGTCAGCGCCGCTACGAGGCCGCCCACGGCGACGCCGAAGGCTTCGCCCGCCGGCACGAGAAGGGGCGGCTGACCGCTCGCGAGCGCATCCGGCGGCTGGTCGACCGGAACTCCTTCCAGGAGCTGGACGCCTTCGCGACCCATCGCGCGAGATCCTTCGGTATGGAGGCCCGGCGGGTGCCGGGGGACGGGGTGATCACGGGCTCGGCCCGGATCGGGGGCCGCGACGTGATGCTGTTCAGCCACGACGCCACCGTTTTCGGCGGCTCCCTGGGCGAGGTCTTCGCGGAGAAGGTCTGCAAGGTGATGGACCTCGCCTACCGGAACCGGATGCCTCTGATCGGCATCAACG
>JBOHUX010000118.1:0-7431 GCA_050734915.1 Candidatus Dormibacteraceae bacterium | reverse complement strand
GGCCGGGTCCGAAGCAATCGACCTGCGGGTGGTCCCCCGAGTCACCTTCACCGATCCCGAGGTGGCCTCGGTCGGCGTCACCGAAGCCGCCGCCCGCGAGACCGGCCGCGCGGTCAGGGTCGGGTATGCGCCGCTTGCCGACGCCGAGAAGGCACAGATCGACGGGCTCCTCCACGGCGGCGTCAAGGTGGTCGCCGACTCGGGCTCGGGAGAGCTCCTCGGCTGCTCGATCGTCGCCGAGGAGGCGGGATCGATGATCCACGAGGCGGTCGCCATGATGGCGGGGGGCGTTTTCGTCGGCGCGGTGGCCGAGGCCATGCACGCCTACCCGACCCTGTCCGAGCTGATGCGTTCGGCACTGTCGGCGGCGAGGGGCTGATTCGCCCCCGCGGCCGCGGCGGGCCGGTGGCGCGGGCCGGTCCCGCCGCGTAGTGAGCGGAGCTCCGGGCTTGACCACCGTCCTGACCTTCCCCGTCCAGCTCGGGCCCCGGGCTGGGCTTGCCCTCCGGGCTTAGATCGGCTTCCGGGTTGAGATCGGGGACCCTCATTCGATCGTGCGGACGGACGGCCCGGCGGAGCCTCCCGGGGCCCCCACGCCGGCCGGCCCGGCGCGGGGCCTCTCCGACCGCTCGACGGCCGGCACGACCACGCCCTCGATGTAGCGGCGAGCCGCGCCCAGCACGGCGTCGATGATCCCCCACTCGGCCTTGGCCCAGGCCGACTGCTCGCGGTTGATGCCCGACAGCTGCCCCCGCATGAAGCCCCGATCGGTGGCGAGGTGGGCCCGGCTCGGCCGCGATCCGGCCGCCGGCAGGGCGGGGAGAAAAGGCGCGGAACCGGTCGCCGGACCCGATCCAGGGGCGGGTGCGGCGCCGGTCGGGGTCCCCCGCTGGGCAGCGGCCACCGGAGCCCGGCGCGGGTGCTCGACGCCAGCGATCACGCGCCACGCGACCGTGACCAGGGCGGCACCGACGGCGATCTCGGCGCAGATGAGTACAGCAAGGGGCTTTCGGGTCATCTCCGGCTGTCATTCGACGCCACCCCCGGCCCTCCCGCAAGCCGTGCCGTTAAGGAGCGGGGGAAAGGCGCCCGGCCGCCTGGATCACGACCCGGGTGCGGCGCGGTCCAGGTGAAAGTCGGCCCCGCCGCACATGTCGCATCGGTCCGGCTGCTCGAGCCCGTGCTCGGTGTGGCCGCAGCCGGCGCAGATCCAGTGACTGTGGGTGAAGAACTCGAGGACGTCCGAGCGGCTGATGAGGCCCACCATCCGCCCTCCCGCGAGCACGGGCAGGCGCCTGATCCGCTCTCCGGCGAGGAGGCGGGCCGCCTCCTCGATCCCGGTGTCCTCGGTGACGGCGATCACGTGGGGGGACATGATGTCAGCTGCCACCCGCCCCCTCTTGGTGAGGACGTCGATCTCGGACACGATGCCGACGACGTTGCCGGCGGAGTCCAGGACCGGGGCCCCCGTGATCCGCTTCTCGGTGAGCGTGCGGGCCACCTCTCGGACCGGGGTTTGCTCCTGGAAGGAGATCACCTGGTGGTTCATGACGTCCTTGACCGTGATCATCGCGCTGTCGGCCTCCCCTCGCAAATTGTCCCGGAATCGAGCCGTCTCGGAGCGCCGGCAGCGTCGGCCGCGGCGGCCTTTGGACCGGCGTTCAGACGGTGCCGGCCAGGATCCCCGACACGACCTGGGGATTGAAATTACCACCGCTCAGGATGAGGGCAATCTTTCCCCCCTCCGCGCCCGCCCCGGTGCCCCCGCCGGTGCCCTCGTGCTCACCGGCGTCCTGACGGCGATGCCGGCCGACGGCGCCGCCCAGCTTGCCGGCGAGATACGCCGCCAGGGGCAGCGCGCCGGTCGGCTCGAGCGCCAGCTTGAGGCGCGACCAGGCTGTTAACAGGGCCTGTTCCACCTCCTGCTCGGTGACCGTCACGATGTCGTCGATGAGCCGCTTGGTGACCATGATCTCGAAGTTCCTCTCTCCGATCCGAACGACGCGGACTCCGTCCGCGATCGTGTCCGGGCTGGCGGCGAGAGTCTGGATCCGCCCGGACCGGAACGTGCGCGCGGCATCGTCCGCCCGTTCCGGCTCGACGCCGATCACCCGCGTCCCCAAGGTCGCCTTGGCGACCAGCGCGCTCCCGCTCAAGAGGCCGCCGCCGCCCACGGGCGCGACGACGATCTCGATCTCGCCCGCCGGGACGTCCTCGAGCAGCTCCTTGACGGCGGTGGCGGCGCCGTGGATGACGTCCCAATCGTCGAAGGGATGGATCAGCGCCAGGCGGCGCTCGGCCTGGATCTCGCGCATCCGTCGCTCGCGGTTGTCGAAGGTGACGCCTTCCTGGACGACCTCCGCCCCCAGGCGCCGGGTGGCTTCCACCTTGGCCGGGTTGGCATCGGCGGGGATGACGATCACCGCCTCCAGACCCGCCGTGCGGGCGGCCAGCGCGACCGCCTGGGCGTGGTTGCCCGAGGACACCGCGATCACCCCTCGCACGCCGGGCTCGCGCTGTCGCAGTAGGAGGACCGCGTTGAAGGCCCCTCGAGGCTTGAACGAGCCGGTGACCTGGAAGCACTCCGGTTTGAGCAGGAGATCGGGGTCGAGGTCGGTGGTCAGCGTGGGGGTGCGCCGGATGTGAGGAGCGATCCGGTCGTGGGCCTCGAGGATCGCCTGCTGGTGCGCGGCGAGGTAACCGTCGAGCCCCCCGCCGGCGTCCGGGTGAGCGTCCAGACGGGCGGTCGGAGGGGAGCCGGGGCCGGAGCGGGCGTCGGGGCGGGAGCGGGCGTCGGAGCCGGGGCCGGAGCGGGCCTCGGGGCCGGAGCGGGAGCGGGCGTCGGGTCCGAGTCCTGGCATCGATCGGGGCTCCTGGTCCCGAGGCGCGGGTCTGCTCATCCTGCCTCCCAGTTTGGGACCTTGCGAGTGGTCGGTGCCGTCCGGATCGGTCAGGTTCGCGGATCGGCGCCGCGCTTGTCGAGGCTCGGGCGGGATGGCACCGGCGAAGCGGCGGGGCGCGCCCGAGGGCGGACATTGCGGCTGGTCAGGAAGATGCCGCCCAGGATGATCGCCATCCCCGCCAGCATGGCGACGGTGACCGTCTCGCGGAGGAGGAAGGCGCCCCAGAACACCGCCGTGACCGGGAGCAGGAATGTGACCGTCGAGGCCCGCGTCGCTCCCAACGAGTTGAGCAGGTAGTAATAGAGGATGTAGGCGACTCCGGATCCGCCCACGCCGAGGATCAGGGCGGCCGCCAGCGAGCCGGCATGGAGATGGACCGCCGGCAGTGTGGGGGCCGCGATGGGGATCATGAAGAGGCTTGCGAAACCCATCTGCCAGAGGCTGGCCGCGATCGGTGGCGCACCCGCCAGCCGGCGCCGCTGGAGCAGGGCCGCCGCCGCGTAGCTGAGGGCTCCGATCAGCACGGCGAGCACGCCCAGGGTGGTGCCGTTCAGGCCGTGCCTGATCAGCTCGGGTCCGACCAGCACCGCCGTGCCGATGAACCCGGCGGCGACGCCGAGGTAGTTGGTCCGGCTGGGCCGCTCGGCGGGGGTCACCCAGTAGGCGAGGACCGCCGTCCAGAGCGGGGTGGTGGCGTTGAGGATGCTGGCGGTGCCGCTGCTGATGTAGAGCTCGCCCCAGGCGATGAGAACGAATGGGATCACGCTGGAGAGGACGGCCATGCCCACCAGCGCGGGCAGCTCTCGCCGGATCGCCGGCGGCAGCGGGCGCCGCCGCGTGACGGCGAGGATGCCGCCCAGGGTCAGGGTCGCGCTGGCGACCCGGATCAGGACCAGTGCCGTCGGGCTGAGGTCGTGCCCCCCCACCGCGACCTTGATGAAGAAGAACGAGAGGCCCCACATGAGGGCGAGGCCGAGGAGTCCCAGGTAGGGAAGGAGCAGGCCCGAGGCCGGACGGCTAGGCACGGGTCTGCCAGTCGTCGCTGCTGAGGACCAGGGTGACCGGGCCGTCGTTGATGAGGCGGACCGCCATGCGGGCTCCAAAGCGGCCGGTTTTCACCTTTATTCCGGCCCGCTCCAGTGCCGACGCGAAGGAGCGGTAGAGGCGATCGGCGAGCACCGGTCCGGCCCCGCCGGCGAAGCTGGGCCGACGGCCGCGGCCGAGGTCGGCGTAGAGGGTGAACTGGCTGACTATGAGCGCCTCCCCCCCGACGTCGGCCAGGTTGAGATTGGTACGGCCGTCGCGATCGGCGAAGATCCGGAGGGCGGCAACCTTGGCCGCCAGCCGCCGTGCGATCTCCTCGCCGTCCTCGGGACCGACGCCGACCAGGATCAGGAGCCCCTTTCCGATCCCTTCGCGGCCGTTCCCGACCCCCGCGTCGGGCGAACGCTCAGGCCCCCACGTCACCTCCGCGGAGCTGACCCGCTGGATCACCAGCCGCACGGGGGAGGGTTCAGCCGCCCAGGTGGCGCATTCCCCGCAGGATCTTGAGCGCCTCCTGCTCGGCCTCGAAGAGGCTCGGCGCCTTGGCCCGGAGACCGCAGAGGGCGTAGCCCCATTCCCGGCCCGCGTTGACCGGCGAATGCGAGTGGAGCCGGTAGGAGGGCGGGTAGAAGTGGATCGCCTGGCCCATCACCTTCTTGATCACGGGGCGGCGCGTGAGCATCTCCTCCAGCGTCTGGCCGGACGGTAGCCGGCCCTGCCGGAACTCGAGGAAGCGGAGCTTGGCGATGGGGTTGGCCTCGTCCTGGACGGCTGACCGGATTCCGTACTCGGCGCTGGCGTCGCGCATGAAGAGGAGAAGGATGAGCGCGTCGGTCTCGTCGCCGGCCATCTTGAGAAACCCCGCCGCCGAGATGTCCTCGCCCTCCGCCTCCCGCAGGTGGCGGAGATACTCCATCTCGAACAGGCCGGTCGAGAGGTCGCTGGCGAGCCAGGGGACACCGCTCCGCCAGGACCGCCCGGCCGCGAGCTGGCCCACCTGGTCATGCACGCGCTGGAGGCGCTCCGGGGGGAGTCGGTGGATGCGATAGCGGAGCACGCGCGACACGGCTACAGCCTACCGCGGCGCGAGTGCGATCAGACCGGCGCCGCGGGGGGGGAGATCGACCGCGATGATGCGGCCGCCGCCACCCGCCGAACCCCGCCCGCCGCCCCCGATCTCGACTCGAAGCTCCCGCCCGCTCCAGAGCTCTCGCGCGGTGACAGCGAGGGCCGGCTCGCCGGCCCGCACCGGGAGGGGAACCTCGACCAGCGCTCCTTCCCACTCCCAGTTGAAGATGCCGATGACCCCGTCCGGGCGGCGCCAGATGCGGGGTGGGCGGTCGGGCCGGTCGGACTGCCAGTCGGGGACCGCGGGAGGGCCCCCGATGAGATCCAGCACAGCGGGGTTGGTGAGCATGGCTCGGCGCTCGGGCGCCAGCCGGGCAAGGTCGTCGGCGGCCAGGAAGGGGCCACCACTCAACACCACCGCCGTCAGGAGCTGGCGGGCCTCGTCCTCGCTCGCGCCGCCGCTCACCAGGGCGACGTCGGCGTCGAGCTGGAACCAGCGCCGTAGGAAGTGCCGGCCGGCGACATTGCGGGCGACAGAGCGGATCTCGTCGCCGACGAAGCCGGCCCTCGGGTTGCCCGTTTCGAAGTCGAAGATGGGGGTGGCGGTGTCCTGGCCGATCCGGCAGCCGTCCACCAGCCCCAGGACGGGCAGAAGCGGGGCGCCGCAGGCCAAGAGGTAGGATTCCTCGACACCACGGCGGATGGCGCGGAGGCCCGCCCGCAGGCCCGGGATCCCGGAGTACGCCCCGGCGTAGACGAAGTCGATCTTGAAGTAGCCGAAGCCGGCCTGCCTGAGCCTGGCGAAGGTGGCGGTCAGGTGCTGCCGGACCTCGGCCCGGCGGAGATCCAGGACCTGGAAGCTGCGGGCGGGCCGCTCCCTGGGATCGAGCGCCCGCCGGCCCGTCTCACGGTCTCTGATGAACCAGGAGTCGGGCGCCTCACCGGCCAGCATCGAGGTCTCCCCGACCAGAAACGGGGCGACCCAGATGCCGGGCACGAGGCCCTTTTCCCGGAGCCGCCCGGCCAGGTCCTCGAGCCCGGGACCGAAGCGCGCGTTGGGCACCCAGTCTCCCCAGGCCTCCTGCCAGCCGTCATCGATCTGGACCACCTTGTAGTCGCAGCCCGCGAGGTGCCCCTCGGTCAGCTCGCGGGCGTTGTCGAGGATGTTCTCCGGGGATACCCAGGGCCCGAAGTGATACCAGCTCAGCCAGCCCCGCGGCACAGCCCGGTGCACCCCCGCCGGCTCCCGCACACCGGCGGCGAACCCGGCGAGGGTGGCGAGGCCCCCGGTGACGGCCGCGGTCGCGGTGAGCGCTATCTCCTCGCCATGCCACGCGCTCCCCCGCCTGACGGCGTGCCAGAGCGCCGCCTCGCGACCGATCGCCGGCGCCGCCAGCTGGGAGATCTCCAGGCGCGAGGAACCGGCACCCCCGTACCGGAACCTGGTCAGCGCGTGGCGGGCGGAGAGGGCGGCGGCGGCAAGGCCGGCGCCCGACGCGGTACCGAGCCCGCAGGTCCACCAGGATTCTGCCCCGGCCGCCTGGGGAACGGGAAGGGGCCGGTAGCCGGCCGGATCCCACGACTGGTAGCCGTTGTAGACGATCCATTCGATGGTCTCGCCGGCGGCAACCGGCTCGAACGAGAGGCCGATCTCCTGGACGTCCACGGGCACAGGTCCGGTGGCGGTCGCCGACGGACGGAGACGGACCACCTCCCCGGCCGCCGCCAGGTCCAGCGTGAGCTGCAAGGGTCCCAGCGATGTTTGGAGGCGGCCTCGTGCGGCGGTGAAGCCGGGCAGCGGCCGCCACGAGGCGGAGGAATGGAGGCCGCCGCCGGCGAGCCTGACGTGAACGGTGACCCGCGGGCATTCCAAGGCCGGGCCCCGGTCGCCGGGCCAGGCGATGCGGAGGCGGCCGCCCTCCAGCGCGATCAGCCGGCCGGCGCTCACTGCCGCCGGATTATACGGAGGCCGCGCGGCCTCCTCAGTCTTGCGCCCCGCCCGAAGGGCGTTGGAGCGGCGAGCGGGCGGCCCGCATCATGCTCTCCTGCCAGGGGGGCGCCTTCACGTCCACCATCAGGCGCTCCTGGCCGGCGAGCAGCAGGAACTCCCCTCGACGCGCCGCCTCGAGGGCGGCCCGCTGCGTGTCGCTGAGGTGGAAGGCACGCTGCAGCTTCTGGGCCTCGCCCGGCCGCTGGGCCCCGAAGAAGTGGATGGCGGGGTTGGTCGCCACCACCGACCCGGCATCCGTGGTCAGCAGGTCGCCCGGGTTCTGGGTGGCGAAGACGAGGCCGCCGTCGTACTTGCGGATGCGCCGGGCAAGGCTGACGACGAACCGGCGGATGGTGGGATCGTCGAAGAGCAGGCCCAACTCGTCGACCACGAGGAGGGTCTTTCCCCGCCTGGACCTGACACGCG
>JBOHUX010000117.1:0-7478 GCA_050734915.1 Candidatus Dormibacteraceae bacterium | reverse complement strand
GGCCAGGCGAAGAGGTAGCCGGCGGCGAGGGCGGCGAGGGCGGCCGCGGCGGCCATCGCCGGCCGGGGCCGGCTTCGCAGGGCCCGCGCCCAGGCTCCCATCCGGCAACGATAATCGGGCTTCCCCGGCCTCGTCGAGGGTCACGAGCCCCCGGCATGCGCCCCCTCCAGCTGCCGGCGCAGCTTGGCCGCCGTGGCGTAGCCGTAGTTGACGTGAAGCGGGTCCCCGGCGGCGGACATGACGATGGTGGTCGGCAGCGTGTACACCCGGTAGCGGCCGGCCAGATCCGAACGCTCGATGGCGTCCACCCTCTCGACGCGGGCCTCGGGCAGACGGGCGAGAGCCGGCTCCTGGTGCGTGTGGCAGACGGTGCATCCGGCGCCGGTGAAGTAGAGGATGTAGGGCTCCCCCGGGGAGAGCGGCGCGGCCAACGACCGCGGCAGTCCCCGGCGGGCGTGCCAGGCCCGGAGCCGCTCGACGGCGACGGCGGCGATCACCGCAGCCGCCACCGCCGCCAGCGCGATCAGCTGACCGCTCACGCCGCGATCAGCCCCCGCCGGGCGAGCTGGAAGTAGATCTGGCACCCGAGGCAGTACCCGAATGCCAGATTGACGAAGGCGAGCACCGCCACCAGCAGCGCCAGCGCCAGGGCCGCCGCCGGCGCCAGCGGCAGCAGGATCGAGGCCACCACCAAGAAGATGCCGCCCAATCCCTGGGCGAAGTTGTGGGGCGCCGGGCTCTCCTCGACCGGCCGGGGCCGAACCGCACCGGCCGGCAGCAGGACCTTCAGATAGACCTGCTTGAAGAGCGCCAGACGGGGCCGGGCGGTGCCCAGCAGGAGCACCACGGCGAGGGCGGGTATGAGCCAGACCGCGGCCCACCAGAAGGCGCTGGCCACGAACGCCACCAGCACGGTGGCGATGATGCCCGCCTGGTTCACCTTGAGAGCGCTGTGATCGACGCCCGGCGCGCCGACCGCGGGGGGGATGTCGAGCTCAGGCATCGGTCCTCCTCACTTCTCGATCGGGGCTCTGACGACGCTGCCCCATTCGGTCCAGGAGCCGTCGTAGTTGCGCACCTGCGGGTAGCCGAGCAGCTCCTTCAGAACGAACCAGGTGTGGGCGGATCGCTCACCGATTCGGCAGTAGGCGATCACCTCGCGGTCGGGTCGGATGTCCTTGCCGGCGTAGATCTCCCGCAGCTCGGCCGGACTCTTGAAGGTGCCGTCCTCGGCCACCGCCGTGGACCAGGGGATGTTGACGGCGGTCGGGATGTGGCCCCCGCGCTGGGCTCCCTCCTGTGGGATCCCCTCCGGAGCCAAGAGCTCGCCCGAGTACTCCTTGGGGCCGCGGACGTCGACCAGGCCGGCGACGCCCAGCTTGCGGGCCACCTCGTCGCGGTATGCGCGCAGGTTCTCGTCGGGGGCGGCGGGAAAGCTGTACGAGGCTGCCGGGTGGGCGGGGACGTCGGTCGTCAGCTCCCGGCCCTCGGCCTGCCACTTGGCGCGGCCGCCGTTGACGAGCTTGACGTTCGAGTGCCCGTGGTACTTGAGGGCCCAGTACGCGTAGGCGGCGAACCAGTTGTTGTTGTCGCCGTAGAGCAGGATCGTCGTCTCGGGCGTGATCCCGCTCTTGCCAAGCAGGGCGGCGAGCGCCTCGCGGGGAGCGATGTCGCGGACCGTCTGGTCCTGCAGCTCACGCTTCCAGTTCCACGCCACCGCGCCCGAGATGTGGCCCGCGTCGTAGGCGGACGTGTCCACGTCCACCTCCACCAGGCGCGTGCCGTCGGCACCGAGGTTCTCCGCGACCCAGGCGGTGGTGACCAGGGACTCGGGATTGGCGTAGTTGCCGTTGGATGTGGTCATGGCGATGATTACCTCCGAAGAAACAAGCCGACAGGAAAGTCAGTGGTTCCCTTTCGAGGGAGGCGGCGGCGCTGCCTCAGGTGGCGGGCGCAGACGGCCCTCCACCCGGCGCCGGCACTAGCTACAGAAGCAGGTCGGCTGGTAGACCAGACGTTGGGCGGGGAAGGCGAAGCGTGCCCGCATCGACACAATCATAAGAAACAGCCGCGCCGAAGTTGTGATTCCCCGGCGGCTGCCCACCCCTCCCCGATCCGGGGATCTCAGCCCTGGACGACCACCTCGTCGCCGATCCGCGCCCATAGGAAGAGCCGGGTCATCGGGGCGAGAGGGATGTTCACGCAGCCGTGGGTCCCGTCACCGAAGTTGGAGCCGGGTCCGTACCAGGTCCGCCAGGGGGCGTCGTGCAGATAGTACCCACCGGGGATGAACTGCATGGCGTAGTTGACCCAGGCGGGGTTGTAGTAGAAGGGACTCCAGACCGGCCAGGGCGAGATGAACTGGTAGGGTGACTCCTTGTCGAAGATGTGGTAGTCGCCCGCCGGCGTCGGCAGCACGGGCCGGCCGGTGGTGACGTCGGTCTGGAGGAGGAGCCGGCCGTGGTCGTAGGCCCAGAGGTGCTGCCGAGAGAGGCTGATCACGATTCGGTGGCCGTCGCCGAGCTGGACGGGCGGCGGCGGCGGGGGGAGGTTGACGCAGACGCCGGAGCTGATGCAGCCCGTGTAGTACATCGGACGCTCAGCCACGATCGGCTGTCCGTTGGTGCTCTTAAGGGAGATCGAGACCTCGCGGCCACCCTGGAGAATCCTGTTGACGTCTATGGTCTGCCGGCTGGTGGGGACCACCGTGGTGCTGGTGGTGGACGTGTTGCCGGCGGCGTCCATGATCGTCAGGTTCACGTCCGCGGGGGCCGTGTTGGGGTTCTCGAGGGTCAGGTACTCCTGAAAGCCGGCCCCCGTGTAGCCCTCCGCGAAGTTCCAACTCACCGCGGGGGCGAAGCCGGCGGTGGCGTTTCCGCCCTTGACCCAGAAGGGGGAGGTGGTCTGGAAGTACATGGCCCGCTCGGCCACGACCGGCTGGCCGGCCAAAGAGGTGACCTGCGCGGAGACCTCGTGGCCCTCGCCCACGTCGCCGTTGACATTGACCGTCACCCGCGAGTGTGCCGGCACCGGATGGGGAACGCGCTGGCGGCGGCCGTCGGAGAACATGTAGTCGACCGTGGCCACGGTGTCCGTGGATCCGGGATTGAGGAGCAGCAAGTACTCCTGGTAGCCGGGCGCCGTGTAGCCCTCGGCGAAGTTCCAACCCGTCTGCGGCTGGGCGCCGACCGCGTCGCTGCCGCCGTTGGCGCAGAGCCCGGGCGCCAGGCAGGCGTTGAAGTACTCGGGACGCTCGGCGACGATCGGCTGGTCGCTGCTGAGCCAGGTCGAGACCTCGTGGCCACCGCCCTCCGCGAGGTTCACGTCCACCGTGGAGCGGGTGAGCGCGGGAACCTGGAGCGGCCGCCCACTCCGAACGGTGCCATCGGGGTGGTAGTACTCGAAGTTCACGTTCGCGGGCGTCGAGGTGGGGTTGAAGATGGAGAGGTACTCCTGGAAGCCGGCGGCCGTGTAGCCCTCGGCGAAGTACCAGTCCTTGCCGGGAAGCGCCGATGAGGCGACGTCCCCGCCGTTGACGCAGACGGTCGGCGCCTTGAGGCAGGCGTTGAAGTACATGGGCCGCTCGGCGTGGACGTCGGCATCGCCCCCGGTGTCGATCGCGATGGAGACGTCGTAGCCGGAGCCGATCACGTCGTTGACCTTGACGGTCGTGCGGGTGTGGGCGGCCAGCGTCATGTTGACCCGCTTGGCCGTGCCTCCATAGTAGTAGGTGGCGGTGATGGGAGTGGGCGCCGCGCCGGCATTCTCCAGCGTCAGGTACTCGAGGAAGCCAGGGCGCGTCGTCCCCTCCGCGAAGTAGAGCACCGGCGAGGTGGCGGCCCGGGCCGGCTGGGGCACCGCCCCGCTGGCGGCGGCGGCGAGGAGGGCGGCCGAGAGGACGGCGAGGGGGGCGGCGGAAAGCGTCACGAGGCGGGGCCGGCCGCCGACCCGTCTGGCTCTCAAGGTTCCCTCCTCACGGCCGGTGATACGTGAGCGTGGCGTGAAATCGTAGTGCCTGGCGCCCGCGATGGGACAAGATTCGAGGTTGAGATGTCGATCCGGCTGACCAAGTACCAGGCCCTCAGCAACGATTACCTGCTCCTCGACCTGCCCGGGCCGCTGCGGCGGCTGGTGGCGGCTCTCCCGATCCTGTGCGACAGGCACCTCGGGGCCGGCTCGGACGGGCTGCTGGCCTTCGACGCGGCCGCGATGTCGGTGCGGGTCTTCAACCCCGACGGCGGCGAGGCCCAGAAGAGCGGCAACGGACTTCGCATCGCCGCCGCCCATGCGGTCCTCGAGCACGGGGCTCCCGAGACGTTCCGGCTTCGCACCATCGACTCGTACAACGCGGTACGCGTCAAAAAGGTTGCCGGATCTCGCGTGGTCTCGGAGCTCGACCTTGGACCGCCCTCCTTCCGGACCGCCGACCTGCCCGCCCTCGCCGAGGCCGAGGAGCCCGGGCTGCTCACCATCGAGACATCCGCCGGGAGCGTGCGGGCGGCCCTGGTCTCGGTCGGCAATCCCCACTGCGTCGTGTTCGACGAGAGCGTCACCCGCGAGCGCTGCCAGGAGCTCGGGCCGCTCCTCGAACGCCACCCGATGTTCCCGGAGCGGACCAACGTCCAGCTGGCCCAGGTCCTCGGTCGGAGGCGGGCGAAGATCGAGATCTGGGAACGGGGGGCCGGCTACACGCTGGCGTCGGGGACCAGCGCGGCTGCCGTGGCGGCGGCTCTGATGCGCGAGAGGATGGTCGGGCCCGCCGTGGCCATCGAGATGCCGGGGGGCGAACTGACCGTCGAGAACCGGGGAGGCCGGCTGTTCCAGTCGGGTCCCGCCCAGCGCGTCTACCGGGCGGAGATCGACCTCGAAGATCTGGTCCCGAGAGCCTCCGGCTGATGGCCGGCCTGCCCCCCGACCCGCCTCTCACGGACGGGGAGGTGCTCCTCCGGCCCTGGCGGGGGTCCGACCTGCCGGCGCTGGTGGCCGCTCTCCAAGACCCCGAGATACCTCGCTGGACGCGGGTGCCCACCCCCTACACCGGCGCGGACGCGGGGCGCTTTCTGTCCCTGGCGGCCGCCGGATGGGAGGCGACGCCCCCGACCGCATGTCCCTTCGCCATCGTCTCCGCCCGGACCGAGGGCCTGCTGGGCGGCATCGGCCTCAGGTTCTTCGCGCGGGGCGTGGGCGAGGTCGGCTACTGGGTGGCTCGGCCCTCCCGCCGGCGGGGGATCGCGACCCGGGCGGTGCGGCTGCTGGCGCCCTGGGCCCTTCGCACGTTCGACCTCGCGCGGCTGCAACTGACGACGGCGCCCGAGAACGCCGCCTCGCAGGGGGTGGCGCTTCGCTCCGGATTCTCGCGTGAGGGGACGCTGCGCTCCTGGACGGAGCTCAAGGGCGCCCGCACGGACGCGGTCATGTTCTCGCTGGTGCCGCGAGATCTCGCGGCCCGCCCGCCCTGAAGACCTCTGAGCGAGGCGTGGCTACCGATGGTGCCCATTCTGAGCGGCGGGGGACCGGGGACGGGGCTCGCGCTCCAAGACGGCGTCGATCAGCCCCCAGCCCCGGGCCTCCTCCGGGTTCATGAAGAAGTCGCGCTCGATGTCGCGCTCGACCTGCTCGGTGGGGCGGCCGCAGTGGCGCGAGTAGAGCTGGACCAGCAGCTCACGCTGGCGGAGGATCTCGCGGGCGCGGATCTCGATGTCCGTGGCCTGGCCCTCGATTCCACCCGTCCAGGGCTGGTGGACGACGATGTTGGAATGGGGCAGCGCCAGCCTTACACCGGGCGCGCCGCCCGCCAGCAGGAGGGACGCGCCGCTGGCCGCCAGCCCGGTGCAGAGGGTGGCGACCCGGCAAGAGACGTACTGCATGGTGTCGTAGATGGCGAGGGCGGCCGTCAGCGAGCCGCCGGGGCTGTTGATGTAGAGGGACACGTCCTTTTGCGGGTCCTCGCTCTGCAGGAAGAGCAACTGCGCGATGGCGAGATTGGCCAGGGTGTCGTCGATCTGGCTGCCGATGAAGACGATGCGGTCCTTCAGGAGCCGCGAGAAGATGTCGTATGCCCGCTCGCCCCGGCCCGTGGCTTCGATGACGGTCGGTACCAGGCTCATCGGCTGACCTCCTCGGCTTCTGGCCGGCGCGAGCCCGGGACGGGAACGGTGAAGCCGATCCGGGGCCGGACTGGCGCGGCCTCGGTCATGGCAAGGAAGAGGCTGTACTGGGCGACGCTGCGAAGAGCCTCCGGAGCCAGCCGGGCGGCCGCCGCCTGGAGCTGGCCCCGGGGATCGTCCGGCCAGCCCGCCATCGTCTGTAGCGTGGCGGCGCCGAGCCGGCGGCCGAGCTCCGCGTAGACCTCGGCGATCTGGACCTCGAGCGCCCCCGCGACCCCCAGCAGGAGCTGGGTGGAGATCTCCTTGCGCCCGCGCTCCACCTCGGAAAGGTGCGCCGGGGAGATGCCCGCGGAGTGCGCGACCTGGGTCAGGCTGCGCTCGACGACCTCGCGCCGGCCGCGGAGAACGGACCCCAGTGCTGCCCGCACGTCGACGGCAGCGCTTACGCTGAGAGCAGATGGCATCTTCCTTGAGCTGATGATAGCCCATCCCGACTGGCTGGGCACACCTTCCGGGTCGAGAAGAAGGCCGCTGTTCGGGCGGCGGGCCGGCTGGCGCCGGGTCAGTCGGCCCCGTAGTGGACGTGGTCCACCGTGCGTCGCCGGGCGGCCGGCCGCCGACCATGTCCGCCGGCCCGGCCGCAGGCGTCACAGATCCCGACCACCAGCACCTCGGTGCGCACCGGCTTGAAGCGGTGACGCTCCTCCAGGTGCTCATGCAACTCCTCGAGGAGACTGTCCTCCAGGTGGAGGATCGACCGGCAGGCCTGGCAGACGGCGTGCTGGTGCTCGTCGGTGGCGAGCTCGTAGTGGGTCGGCCCGTCGCCCAGGTGCACCGAGTGAACAGCTCCCGAGGCGGTCAGCGCCTCCAGCGCGCGGTAGACCGTGCTGCGATGAAAGCCGGGCTGCCTGCGCTCAACCGAGGCCGCGATCTCCTCGGCCGTGCAGTGGGGCCCGAGCGCCTCGAGCGCCTCCCAGACGAGGCGGCGCTGACGCGTCCTGCGCATGCCGGGGGCGAGGCGTGGTTCGGGCATCTTGGGTCTCCGACACTATGCCCGCCCGGGGGGGCGGTAAACGCGCGCGGCTCCCCGACCTGGCCGTCAGCCGGTGGGGACAGCCCTCAGGGCGTGGTCGGCGGCGGTCAGCGGCCGGCCGCCGCGCTCCTCGACGACGACCTCGTCCTCGATCCGGACCCCTCCCCATCCCGGCAGGTAGACGCCGGGCTCGATGGTGATCACCATCCCGGTCTCCAGCACGATGGCGGAGCCGGGGTCGAGGCTGGGGCCCTCGTGGGCCTGGAGGCCGAGGCCGTGGCCCACCCGGTGGATGAAGAAGTCCCCCAGGCCGGCGGCCGCGATGACCTCGCGGGCGT
>JBOHUX010000116.1:0-7511 GCA_050734915.1 Candidatus Dormibacteraceae bacterium | reverse complement strand
GCCCCCGGGGGCGGCCGCCCGCCGGCGGTCGGCGTACGCCCGGGCGAGCTCCACCTCGCGCCCGAGCTTGCGTGCTCGATAGAAGGTGGCGCCCTCGAGCTCGACGGGCAGGTAGAGCTGGTCGACGACGCCTCCCTCGAAGTCGTGCGCGTAGCGGTAGCCGCGCCCGTGCCCCAGCTCTTTCGCGAGCCGGGTGGGCGCGTTCCGAAGGTGGAGCGGCACCGAGAGGTTGCCGTGCCGGCCGACCGCGTCGCGGGCCGCGCCGTAGGCCGCGAGCGCGGAGTTGGACTTCGGCGCCAGCGCCAGGTAGAGCGCGGCCTCGGTCAGGGGCAGGACGGCCTCCGGCATGCCGACCAGGTGGGCCGCCTGCTGGGCGGCGATGGCGATCGGCAGCGCTGCGGGGTCGGCGAGCCCGATGTCTTCGGCGGCCGAGATGACGAGGCGGCGGGCCACGAACATGACGTCCTCTCCCGCCTCCAGCATCCGCGCCAACCAGTAGAGGGCCGCGTCGGGGTCGCTGCCGCGGACGCTCTTGATCATCGCCGACGCGATGTCGTAATGCTGGTCACCGGCCCGGTCGTAGAGGAGATGGCCCTCCTGGAGGGACTCGGCCACCTGCTCTGCGCCGATCGCGGGGCCGGGGCCGAGCGAGGCTGCTGCCTCGAGCGCGTTGAGCGCCACCCTGGCGTCTCCACGCGAGCCCTCGAGGAGGGCCCGCCGCGCCTCGGGAGCGATCGTCCGGCCCAGCTCCGCCAGCCCGCGTCCCACGATCGCGTCCAGGTCCTCCTCGGCCAGCGGCTCGAGGCGGAAGACCCGGCTCCGGGAGAGGAGCGGGGCGTTCACCTCGAACGATGGGTTCTCGGTGGTGGCGCCGATCAGGGTCACGGTGCCGTCCTCGACGTGGGGGAGGACGGCGTCCTGCTGCGCCTTGTTGAAGCGGTGCAGCTCGTCGATGAACATGATCGTCCGCCGCCCCAGCCGGGCGATGTGACGCGCCTCCTGGACGACGCGGCGAAGATCCGCCACGCCGGCGGTGACCGCGCTGAGGGTGACCAGGTGGGAACCGGTCGCCCTGGCGAGCAGGAGCGCGAGGGTGGTCTTGCCGCTCCCCGGCGGCCCCCAGAGCACGATGCTGGGCAGGCTCCCCGCCTCCGCCAGCCGGCGGAGCACCTGGACCGCCCCGCTCTGGCCGACCATGTCGTCGAAGGACAAAGGACGGAGCCTGGCCGCGAGCGGCGCCGGGGGCGGGGGCTCCTCACCGAAGAGGCCGGTCTGCTCGGACATTCGAGAAAGATAGGAGTCCTGGACGTCGCGATCCAGATTGCGAATAGGGGCCCGATCGGCGCGGGGTCTAACTACAATGCTCGCGGCATGGAGGAGAGCTCGGTCTGCTGGTTCTGCGGAGGGGGGCTGCCGCCGGCCGCCGCTTTCTGCCCCGGGTGCGGGCACAGCCAGACCAACCGCGAGTCGAGCCCGCTCTTTGTCGTCGACTCCACCACCGGCCTGTTCAACGCGGTCTTCCTGCAGGCGATCGTGGACCAGGAGACCAACCGGGCCCGCAGATATCGCCGGCCGCTGGCCGTGGTCGTGCTGGAGATCGACGAGGGCGAGGTCGTCGCCCGGGAGCTGGGTCCCAAGCTGGAGCCGCTTCTGACCGGCCTCGCCGCGCTCCTCAATGCGACCGTCCGGGACACGGACACGGTCGGGCTCCTGACCCGGCATGGCTCGCCGCGGTTCGCCATCGTACTGCCCGAGACCGAGTTGGACGGCGCCGTCCAGACTTCGCACAAGATCCGGGCGGCGGTGGCCGCACACGAGTTCGAGGACGCCGGACGTTGGCGAAGACTCACCATGAGCTGCGGCGCCAGCGCGCTCAACTGGGGCCGGCTGGGCGCCCCCGCCCTGCTCACCCAGGCCGTCGAGGTCCTCCAGGAAGGCCGCGCCGCCGGCCCCGACCGCACCCACGCGGCGGTCCCCACACCGACCTGACCTGGCGCGGGAGGGTGATGACGAGACCGTCCATTCCCGCCCACGAGCCGCTTGAGTAGCATCAACTCCGTGGCTCCGACCAGGGTCCTGATGATCAGGCATGCCGACGTCGAGAATCCCGGTCGTGTCCTCTACGGACACCTGCCCGGTTATCCCCTCAGCGCGCTGGGGCGCGCCCAGGCGGTCTCGCTCGGCGACCGGCTGCGGCCGGCCGGCATCCGCCGGATCGTGCACAGCCCCCTCGACCGGGCCGACGAGACGGCTCGCATCATCGCCTCCCGCCTGGACGCGCCGGTGGCGCTGGTCGCGGACCCGGAGCTTCGTGAGGCGGAGTTCAGCCGCTACCTGCAGGGGGTGCCCTACTGGCAGGTGCCGCTGCGGCGTCCGCTCTGGTTCGTTCACAAGGCCAGGCGCGGGATCGTGCCCGGCGACGAGGGGATCACCGATCTGGGGGGCCGGGCGCTCTCCGTCGCTCGAGGCCTGGCGGCCGCCCACCCGGGCCAGGTGTCGGCGCTGGTCAGCCATGCCGACCCCCTCCAGGCGGCGTGGGTCCTCATCGAGGGACGGGCCCACAACGAGCGCGAGATGTACCGCAAGGTCGTCGACCGCGCAGGGACCCTGGAGCTCGAGTTCGAGGGCTCGGAGATCGTCTCTCACCGGTACGTGAAGCCTCCCGACGTCGGGCGCCCGGCGAGGTCCGCGGCGGCGCCCGACCCGTCGCCCTGAGCGGCGAGCGGCGATTCCCGGCCGGGTTCGTCTGGGGCACGGCGACCTCGGCCCACCAGGTCGAGGGCGGCAACGACGGCAACGACTGGTGGCGCTTCGAGCGGGAGCCGGGGCGGATCCGGAACGGCGACGTCTCCGGCATCGCCTGCGATCACCACCGCCTCTACCGCGAGGACTTCCGGCTCCTGCGCGCGCTGAACCAGAACGGACACCGGCTCTCGATCGAGTGGTCGCGCGTGGAGCCCCACCCTGGCGAGTTCGACCGGCGCCAGATCAGGCACTACCGGGACGTCCTCTCCGAGCTGCGGGAGCAGGGGATGGTCCCCATGCTCACGCTGCACCACTTCACCAGCCCCCTCTGGCTCGCCGAGCGCGGCGGATGGGAGGCGGCCGAGGCGCCGGAGGCCTTCACCCGCTTCGTGGCCCGCGTGGTGGACGCCGTCGGGGATCTGGTCGGTCTCTGGTGCACGATCAACGAACCCAACATCTATGCCACCCAGGGCTGGCTCCTGGGCGAGTTCCCGCCCGGGCGCAGCGGTGCCGTGAGGGGCGCCTGGCGGGTGCTCGCCAACCTTCATCGGGCGCACGAGCTGGCCTATCGGGCGATCAAGTCGCGGTTCCCGGACGCGCCCGTCGGCCTCGCCCACAACCGGTGGCTGCTGCTCCCCGCCCGGCCCCGGAACCCCCTCGATCGGGCGGTGGCGGCGGCGGCCCAGGCCGCCATGGATCGGTGGCCGGCCCTGGCCGGACGGAGGTTGGAGCCGGTGCTGGAGGCGAGGAGCGACTTCATCGGCCTCAACCACTACTCGGGCGAGCTGGTCGCGTTCGACCCCGCCCGGCCCCGGGACGGATTCCTGCGCCGGCTGCCTCCTCCCGGTGCCCCCCTCAACGCCTTCGGCTGGGCGGTCAAACCGGAGTGGATGCGGCGGGTCCTGAACGACCTCAAGCCGCTTGGGAAGCCCGTCTACATCACCGAGAACGGCACCGCCACCGACGACGACGGCTTCCGCTCGGACTTCCTGCGCGACGTGCTGGAGCAGGTCTGGCTCAGCATCCAGGACGGCGTTGACGTGCGCGGCTACTTCCACTGGACCTCGACCGACAACTTCGAGTGGGCGGCCGGGTACTCGATGCGGTTCGGCCTCATCGAGTGCGATCGGAGGACGATGGCGAGGATTCCCAAGCCGAGCGCCGCCGGCTACGCGCGCATCGCCCACGCCAACGCCCTGGTCGGGTGAGCGGGGAGGTGGCGGAGCCCTGTCCGCCGGTGGCTCGACGGCCCCCTCCGTTGCACCCTCTAACATTCGGTCGTGAGACTCGGGCTCACGATTCCCTACACCGATCAGGTCCCGCGCCAGGTGCTGGTCGCCTTCGCGTCGGAGGCGGACCGGCTCGGCTACGATCGCCTCTGGGTCCCGGAGGCGTACGGCTGGGACGCCTTCACCACGCTCGCCCAGCTGGCGGGCGTGACGAGCCGGATCGGTCTCGGGACCGGCATCGTCAACGTCTTCAGCCGCAGCCCGGCCCTGCTCGGCCAGTCCGCCGCCGCCCTCGACGACCTCAGCGGAGGGCGATTCGTCCTCGGTCTCGGCACCTCGGGTCCGAAGGTCGTGTCCGGCTGGCACGGAGTGCCGTACGAGCGTGGCATCGCCCGCCTGCGGGAGACCGTCCAGATCGTGCGCAAGGTGGTGGCGCGGGAGCGCCTGACCCACGACGGCGAGGTCTTCCGGCTCGACGCCGGCCTCAAGCTGACCACACACCCCCGGCGTGCCGCCATACCGGTCTACCTGGCCACCCTCAGCCCGGCCGGGATCGCCCTCGCCGGCGAGATCGCCGATGGCTGGCTGCCGGTCTTCTTCTCGCCCGGCCGGTACGCGAGCGCCATCCGGCCCCACCTGGTGCGGGGTGCCGAGGCGGCCGGCCGGGATCTCTCGACGCTCTCCATCTGCCCCTACCAGACAGTCGTCGTGACCGGCGACAGGGGAGCCGGCCGCGACGCCGCGCGGCCCCAGCTGGCGCTCTACCTGGGGGGCATGGGGACGCGCGAGAAGAACTACTACAACGCGCTCTGGCGCGCCTACGGCTACGAGGAGGAGGCGCGCCGGATCCAGGATCTCTACCTGGCCGGCGAGCGGGTGGCGGCGACGCGGGCGGTCACCGACCGGATGGTCGACGAGGTGACAGTGATCGGGTCCGCCGGTGAGTGCCGGGAGCGCCTGGCGGCCCTCGAGGAGGTGGGTGTCACCGAGCTGGCGATCGCTGTCACGGTGCCCGGCAACGATCCCGCGGAGGTGCTCCGGGCACTCCGTGACCTGGCTTAGCGGATGAGCATCAGGCTGGCCGGCTACCTCGCCGCGGCGCTGGTCGGCGCCGTGCTGATCGGGACCTTCGCCCGCGTCCTCATCCATCCCCCGCCCCCGCCCCTGAGCTCTGTTTCCATGGTCGGCCGGCCCGCCGCGGACTTCACGCTGCGGACCCTCGACGGCCGTGCCGTCCGGCTCTCGGACCTCCGCGGCCGGCCCGTCGTGCTCAACTTCTGGGCCTCCTGGTGCTCCGGCTGCCGCGAGGAGGCGGCCACGCTCCAGGCGGGGGCCGCCTCGGGGGCGGGAGGGGTACAGTTTCTGGGGATTGACATCCAGGACTCGGTGGCCGCCGCGCGGAGCTACGAGAGCGAGGTGAAGGACCCCTACCCGGTCGGCACCGTGGTTTCCGGGGACCTGAGCCCCTACCAGGTGACCAGCCCTCCCCAGACATTCTTCATCGACGCCCGGGGGCTGATCGTCGCCCACTTCATCGGGCCCCTCAGCCGCCCGCTTCTCGCCATGTACATGGGCCGGCTGGCCCGATGAGGGCGGGCGTCAAGTGGGGCCTGCTCGTGTTCGTGGTGGTGGGCTGCGTCGGCTACCTCATCTATTCGGCGATGGGCGGCTCGGCGGAGTACTACCAGACGGTGGCCGAGCTGCGGCGCCACCCGACCTCGAGCGACGTCCGCGTGCTGGGAACCGTCGAGAACGACGTCCGGCGCACGGACGGCGGCCTCGGCGTGAGGTTCTCGGCCGAGCAGGGGGGAGCCACCCTCCCGGTCGCATACCGGGGCACCCTGCCCGACATCTTCCGCCCCGGCATCCAGGTGGTGGTCGAGGGACGGATGTCGAACGGGGTCTTCCAGGCGGGCTCGCTCCTCGCCAAGTGCCCGTCGAAGTTCACCTCGATGCCCGGCCCCACCAGGCGGCCATGAGGCGGACTTGCTCCTAGCCACCCTCGGCGCCGGCCTCTTGATGGCGGCGCTGGCGCTGGCCGTCTTCTCCTCCGCGCTCTCCTTCTGGTCGGGACGCCGGGGCGACGATCTCCTGGCCTGGGCCGGGCGGCGGGGTCTCTACGCCACCGCCGGCTGCGTGGTGGCGGCGTCGGCGTGCCTGCTGGCGGCGCTGTTGAGCCACGACTTCGTCGTCGCCTACGTGGCGGAGCACACGGATCGTCAGACCTGGACGCCGCTCCTGGCGGCCTCCTTCTACGGGGGGGAGGAGGGCTCCCTGCTCTACTGGACCCTGATCCTCTCGATCCTGGGCGCGGCCTCGCTGGCCGCGTCCCGGCACGCGCGCCAGCCGCTACCCGCGTATGCGGCCGGGGTCCTGGGCGCGCTGCTGACCTTCTTCCTGATGGTCATGGTCTTCGTCTCCAGCCCCTTCGCGGTGCTCTCGTTCGTCCCCGCCGACGGCGCCGGGCTGAACCCGATCCTCCGCGACGGCGGCATGCTGGTCCATCCGCCCTTCCTCCTGGCCGGCTTCAGCGCCTTCGCGATCCCGTTCGTCTTCGCGATGGCGGCGCTGTTGGCGGGACGCGGCGACGCGGCTTGGATCGCGCACACGCGGCGGGTCGCCCTGCTCGCCTGGGGCCTTCAGAGCGTCGGCCTGACACTGGGCATGTGGTGGGCGTATCACGTGCTCGGCTGGGGTGGGTACTGGGGCTGGGACCCGGTCGAGAACGTGGCGCTGCTGCCCTGGCTGGCGACCACCGCCTACATCCACTCGGCCCAGGTCCAGGAGCGCCGGGGGATGCTCAAGTCCTGGAACTTCGGCCTCGTCATCCTCGCCTTCTGCCTCTCCATCTTCGGGACGTTCGTCGTTCGCAGCGGCGTCATCCAGTCCGTCCACAGCTTCGCGGTGAGTTCGGTCGGCCCCTGGTTCCTGGGCTTCCTGGCGGTCTGCGTGGCGGGCTCCGGGGCGGCCCTCGCCGGGCGCTCCCGGCTGCTTCGCTCCGGCCGTGGCCTGGATTCGCCGGTCTCGCGGGAGGGCGCCTTCCTGCTCCAGAACCTCCTCTTCGTGGGGCTGGTGGCCGCCATCTTCTGGGGGACCGTCCTGCCCCTTGTCTCCAGCGCCGTGGCCGGCCGCCAGGAGGTCGTCAACCCGTCCTTCTACGAGCGGGTGTCAGGTCCGCTCTTCCTGGCCCTCCTGGCGCTGCTCGCGGTCGGGCCCCTGCTCCCCTGGCGGCGAGCCGGAGGAGCCTGGCGGCGCAACCTCCAGTACCCGCTGCCCGCGGCGGCCGGCACGCTGGTGGCGCTTCTCGCGGCCGGAGAGCGGCAGCCGGCCGTGCTCGCGGCGATGCCGATCCTGGTCGCCGCGCTGACCACCTCGGTCATGGAGTATGTGCGCGGCGCCCGCTTCGCGGCGCGGCTCCCGGGCGCGTGGGCGCCGGCGGCGCTGCGGCTGCTGGCGCGCAACCGTCGCCGGTACGGAGCCTATCTGGCCCACATCGGGATCGTCGTCGCGGCGGCGGGGATCGCCGGCTCCCATCTC
>JBOHUX010000115.1:0-7579 GCA_050734915.1 Candidatus Dormibacteraceae bacterium | reverse complement strand
CCGAGAGGACCAGCCGGTCGGGGTCGGCGACGCCGTCGGCGACGAGGCGGTCCCGCACCGCGTGGATGTCCGCCAGCTCGGTGAAGCCCGGATTCCCGATCAGGGCGTCCCGCCAGGCGCTCCCGTAGCCGGAGCTGCCCCGGTAGTCGACGTGCACGACCGCGTAGCCGTGGTCAACCCAGGCCTGCGCCTTGGGGGAGAAGGCGTCTTCGTCCTGGCTGGTGGGGCCGCCGTGGATGAGGAAGATGGCCGGATGGGGGCGGGGCCCGGGGGGCTCCGCCAGGAATCCGTGAACCGAGCCCACACGGAGGTCCTGATAGGGGACGCCGGCAGGCGCCGGGGCGCCGGAGGGCTCGATCAGCGGCTCGCCGCCGGACCTGATCTGAGGCGGCCGGGCGGCAGTCGACCACGACATCCAGACCGCGCCGTCGGGGCGCACCGCCGCCCCCCGGATCGTCCCCGGCTCGGCCGGCAGACGCTCCAGGCGGCCCGCCTCGAGGTGGAACCTGAGCAGCTCGCCGCGCCCGCGATGGCGGTGCACCAGGAGCAGCGAGGCGGCGTCGGGGAACCAGCGGGCGGTCACGTTCCCACCCAGCGAGGGGAGCTCGAGATCGCGGAATTCGCCGGTCGTCGGCGACCAGATGCCGGGCCGTTCGAGGTCGTGCCGGTCGTGGCCCACGATCATCCGCTGGTCGCCCGGGACCGGCGACCAGGGTCCGGGGGTGAGGTTGCGGTCGGCCCCATCCCAGAGGTCGGCGATGCGCTCGCCGTCGAGGTCGATCACCCGCAGCGCGCGGTGAAGGCTGTCGCCGTGCTCCGAGTGCGCGATGCTGAGCAGCCTCTCGTCCCGGCTCAGGGTGCCGAGGTCCGCCTGCTCCGGGTGCGAGTAGATGAGCCGGTGGTCGAGAGGATGGCCGACCACGTGCACCGCGGTCCCGGCGGCCGTCGTGGACCCGACCACCGCCCGGTCGGAGGCGAGCGCGAGGCCGGCGCTGTAGGCGGCGGGCAGCGTGATCGGGGTCGCCGCGCCCGGCATCGCGCCGAACGGCTGCCGCATCCAGACCCCGAACTCGTCGCCCGACTCGTCGTCGAACCACCAGAGCCAGTCACCGGCGGGGTCCAGCTCGCCGGGCCCGGTGCCCTGGGGCCGGTCGGTCAGCCGCCGGCGCTCGCCCGTGCGCGGGTCCCAGGCATGGCACTCCCACCGGCCGGACTCGTCGGAGTGATAGAGGCAGCGGCCCGGCTCGTCGCGGGCCCACCTCGGAACCCCCATCTGGGGGGCGAGGAACCGGCGCCGCCAGGGGGCGGGCTGAGCGGCCATGCGCGAGATCGTAGCCGATGCCTGGCGAATGGCCGCCGCGATCGTGGAGCTTGTCGATTTCCCTATGGCTCTGGTATGACATTTCCTGCCAGTGAGAATGCAACGTTGGAGGCTCCTGCCGGTCGTGGCCGTGCTCGCCGGCGCTGCGCCCTGGCCGGTGGCCGCGGGCCCGGCACAGGCCGCCGCGGGGGTCGGCATCGACCGCCACCTGACCTGCGCCGGCTACGGGGCGAGAGCGGAGGAGCGGATCTGCTCAGGCAGCGTGCCCAGCTTCGACGGCAGCCCGATGGACGTCGACCTGACCCTGCCGATGACGCCCGGCCGCCACCACCCTCTGATCGTCCTCCTGCACGGATTCGGCAACAACAAGCACGAGTGGGAGTCGGTGACGGCGGCCGGCGACGGCGGCGACAAGTACCACTGGAACTCCTATTGGTTCGCCGAGCACGGCTTCTACGTGCTGACGTACACCGCTCGCGGCTTCCAGGATCACGGCCGCGGGGCCGCCTCCTACGAGCCCAACACCCCCGGCGCGACCGGCGGCTCCGAGAGCCTGCCCAACGGCACCATCCATCTCAAGAGCAGGGAGTTCGAGCTTCACGACACCCAGTGGCTGGCGGCGCTGACGGCGGCCTCCCATCCGGACCTCGATCGATCGGCGGTGGCCGTCAGCGGCGGCTCCTACGGGGGCGGCGAGAGCTGGCTGCAGGCGACCGAGGCGGACTGGACCTTCCCCCACGGCGTGGACCCGCGCCTGCCGGTGCTGCACCTCCAGGTGGCGGTCCCCAAGTACCCATGGACGGATCTCGGGTACAGCCTGGCTCCCAACGGCCACGGCGGGGGCCCGGGCGGCGGCGACATCTACCAGTCGGCGACGGGCCGCCCCGACAGCCCGATCGGTGCCGGGCATCCCTTCGGGGTCGTCAAGGCCGCGTACACGGGCGGCTTCTACGCCGAGGGCAGCGCGTACGGCGCGTTCGAGGCGGGCGGCGACACCACGCCCTCGCAGGAGGCGACCCAGGACGGCCCGGTCAGCGTCGCCGCCTGGTTCAACCGGGCGGTCACCGTCGGGGATCCCTACGACGTGGCGGGTGCCGAGGACCCCGTCATCAGCCAGGCGCGTCGCGGGCTGACGGTGTTCAGGTCGTCCTACTATCAGACCGCCCGCTGGCGGAGGGAGGCGGCCCATCGAGAGGTGGCCGTCTTCTCGATCTCGGGTTGGACCGACAACCTGTTTCCCCCCATCGAGTCCTTCCGGCAGTTCATCTATCTGAAGCGGCTCGACCCCCTCTGGCCGGTCCAGGTGGCCGTTGCCGACGTCGGCCACCCACTGGCCCAGAACCCCCCCTACCAGTGGCGCCACCTCAACCGGGAGGCGTGGAGGTTCCTGCGTTCGCAGATCGGGGGCAGCCATCGGGCCCGGACCACCGTCGAGAGCCTCGTCACCCGCTGTGACGGCGGCACCCGGCTCGACGCCGTCACCGCCCCCACCCCTCGGGGCCTGGCCCGCGGGACCCTCACCGTTGCCTTCGCGACCGGTGGTAGCCTGGACAGCCGCGCCTCCGCCACTGATCCCGACGGCCCCAACACCGACGCCGTCACGACCTCCCAGAGCGGCGGCTCGAGCTGCCGCCAGTCCAGTTCCGACGCCACCATCCCGCTCGTCCGCTACAGCGGCCTGGGGGCGCCGCTGGCCGGTCGCGTCCAGTTCGTGGGCCTGGGCCACGTGCTCGTGCCCTACACCATGGCCGGGACCACGGCCACCCTCGAGGCGCGGCTGTGGGATGTGGCCCGGGACGGGACCGCGACGCTGGTCACTCGGGGCGTCTACCGGATCGACCACCCCGCCTACGACCCCCTGTCCGGAACCGCCGAGCTGCCCTTCTTCGGCAACCAGTGGGTGTTCCCAGCCGGAGACCGGATCCGGCTCGACCTGACCCTGGCGGACTCGCCCACCTTCCTCGCCTCGCGGGCGGGCGCCGCGGTCAAGTTCGCCCCGCCTACCCTGGTCCTGCCGACCGTCGAGGAGGGCTCGATCTCGCTGACGGGCGGCTGACCTGGAGCGGCGGGGAGGTGGAGGTCCAGGGCCGGCCTCCTTGCCCGGCCGGCCCGGCCCGGGCTTGCGCGCTCCGGACCGTCGGTAGACTTCCGGGAGATGAGCAGGGTGGAGGGGCTCCGGTGCCGGGAGTGCCGTGCCGAGTACGAGGTGCGGCCCACCCACGTTTGCGAGCGCTGCCTGGGACCGCTGGACGTCGTCTACGACGAGGCGGAGCTGCGCCGGCGCGTGAGCCGGCGGGCCATCGAGGCCGGTCCGCCCTCGATGTGGCGCTACCGGGATCTCCTGCCCCTCGAGGAGGGCGCGCCGGTGGTGTCGCTGGGCGAGGGCCTGACCCCGCTCGTTCGCGCCGAGCGGCTGGGCGCCGAGCTCGGCCTGCGCAACCTCCACCTCAAGAACGAGTCCATGAATCCGACCAACTCGTTCAAGGACCGGGTGGTGAGCGTGGCCGTCTCCTGGGCACGCGCGCACGGCTTCGCCACCGTCGCCTGCGCTTCCACCGGCAACCTGGCCAACTCGGTGGCCGCCTACGCCGCTCGGGCCGGCATGGACGCCTTCATCTTCATCCCCGACGGCCTGGAGCCGGGGAAGGTGGTGCCGACCGGGGTCTTCGGCCCCCGGCTGATCGCCGTGCACGGCACCTACGACGACGTCAACCGGCTCTGCAGTCAGCTCATCGACAGCTATCCGTGGGCCTTCTGCAACGTCAACATCCGTCCTTTCTATGCGGAGGGCAGCAAGACCCTCACCTACGAGACCGCCGAACAGCTCGGCTGGCGGCTGCCGGATGAGATCGTGATCCCGATCGCGAGCGGCTGTCAGTTCGTGAAGCACCGCCGTGCGGTCGCGGAGATGATCGACCTCGGGCTGGTCGCGGACGACCGGCCGCCGGCCCTGACGGGCGCCCAGGCGCTTGGGTGCGCGCCCGTCTACAACGCCTGGCGGGACGGGGGCGAGCGGGTCACGCCCGTGCGCCCGGACACGATCGCCCGTTCGATCGCGATCGGCAGCCCCTCGGACGGCTCCTATGTGCTCAGGATCGCGCGCGAGACCGGCGGCGTCGTGGAGGCGGTGACCGAGGCGGAGATCGTGGAGGGAATCCGGCTCCTGGCTCGGACCGAGGGCATCTTCACCGAGCCCGCGGGCGGGGTCACGATCGCGGTACTCGCCAAGCTGGCGCGGGCCGGCCGCTGGCGCGGGGAGGAGGTGGTGGTCGCCTACGTGACCGGCCACGGCCTCAAGACGACGGAGGCGATCGGCCTCCCGGAAGGCATCGTGGAAATAGAGCCCACGCTCCGCTCGTTCAACCAGTCGATGCCGGTGGCGAGCTCGGGGGGCGGGTTGGGAGCGTCTCCGCCCGGCGCCGGCGCCGCGGGCGAGCGTCCATTCTTTGTCGAAGGAGCCCTTTGATTTGCCAGTCTTCAGAATCCCAGGCCCGCTTCGCTCGCTGAGCGGCGGGGAGTCGATGGTGGCCGTCGAGGCGACCGACCTCCGGAGCGCGATCGACGCGCTCGACCGGCGTCACCCGGGTCTCAAGGGCCGTCTCCTGGACGAGACCGGCCAGCCGCGCCAGTTCGTGAACATCTACGTCAACGAGGAGGACGTCCGGCTCGGGCAGGGCCTCGACTCCGGCCTTGCCGCCGACGACGAGGTGTCGATCATCCCGGCGGTGGCGGGCGGCCGGGCGCCGGCGCGATAGCCCGGGGGGCGGCATGAGGGTCGCGGTGGCGCTGTCGGGCGGGGTCGATTCGAGCGTGGCGGCCGCGCTGCTGGCTGCCGCCGGCCACGACGTGGTGGGGATCACCCTCCAGCAGTGGCAGCGTGGCGACGACGAGCTGAACGACCGCCACGGCGGCTGCTGCTCGCTCGGCGCGGTCGAGGACGCGCGGCGGGTGGCGAACCTCCTCGACATCCCGTTCTATGTCTGGAACCTGGAGCGGGAGTTCGGCGAGCGAGTGATCGAGCCCTTCCATGCCGCCTATCTGGCCGGCCGCACCCCCAACCCGTGCCTTCGCTGCAACGCGTTCGTACGCTTCGATCTGATGCTGGAGCGGGTGCTCGGGCTCGGCTTCGACGCGATGGCGACCGGCCATTACGCGCGGATCCTGCCCGGTCCCGCCGGCCCCCAGCTCCACGCGGCCCTGGATCCCGCCAAGGACCAGTCCTACGTCCTCTACCATCTCGTGCGAGAGCGCCTGGCGCGGATCCTGTTCCCGCTCGGCGACATGAGCAAGGCGGAGACGCGGGCTCGAGCCGGCGCCCTCGGGCTGCCGGTGGCGGCGAAGCCGGACAGCCAGGAGATCTGCTTCGTTCCCCGTGGCCGCACGGCCGAGTACCTGGCCCGGACGCTGACCGGCATGGCGCCCGGCGAGGTGATCTCGTCCACGGGCCGGGTCCTGGGCCGGCATCGCGGGGTCGGCCTGCACACGGTCGGGCAGCGGTCGGGGCTGGGCGACCTGGGCGAGCCGGGCCCCTGGTACGTCCTCCGCCTGGACGCGGCCGCCAACCGGGTGGTCGTGGGCCGCCGCGAGGAGCTCGGCTCGACCTCGGTGGAGCTGGAGTCGGTCAGCTTCGTGGACGGCACCGAGCCGGAGTCGGTCGCGTGCGAGGCCCGCCTCCGATACCGGGCCCGGCCCATCCCGGCAGTCTACCGGCCAGGCCGTCTGGATCTGGCGGAGTCCTTCTGTGGCGCCGCGCCCGGCCAGGCGGCGGTTCTCTACCAGGGCAGCCTGGTGCTCGGCGGGGGCATCATCCGCTCGGCGGCCTGAGCCGGCCGCTGACCGCCTCCTCCGCGCCGCGATGCCCGGGGATGTGATACTCGTGGGCGTTCACATGCCCGCCACGTCCGACGCGCTCCCCCAGCTCACCGGGAGAGCCTGCTGAGCCCGCTCCTGGCCCTGCTCGCCAGCCCGACGCCGACGCCGTCGATCGGCACATCCCCGTCGCCGGGCATCTCCCCGTCCCCCTCGCCGGCCGCCGGCGCGCTCCATCACGCGCTCCATCCGGCGGTCCACCACGCCCTCAGCGCCACCGACACCCTGCCCTACACGGTCCCCCTCATCCTCGTCATCCCCCTGGTCACCTTCGTCCTCCTCGCCCTGGGCGTGAGGACGCGGCGCGGGGCGGCCAACCTGAGCTTGCTCGGTGCCCTGCTGACGCTGGCGGCGACCGCCGTCGCGGCCTGGGCGCGCCTGGGCTCGCGGGGCGCCTACGCGAGGACCTACCAGTGGATCAACCTGCCCACCGCCACCAGCGGTCCGACCCAGTTCCAGGGCTTCGGGATCGACATCAGCCTGACCATCGACCACGCCGGCCTGGCGGCGCTGGTGGCCGTGCTGACGATCGCGATCGGCGCGGCCGTCTGGCTCCGCCGCGGCGGCCGGGGCGAGCCGGGCTACGTCCGCAACTACGTGGTTCTGTCCCTCCTCGTCCTGGGCGCGGTCGGGGTGTGCGTCAGCGGCGATCTGGCCGAGCTGGCCGCGTTCTGGGGCGTCACCGCCGTCGCCACCTACCTGGGGCTCAGCCAGAGGTGGGGGGTGACGGACTCGACCGGGCCCGCGCGCTGGGCGCTCGCGGTGCCGATGGTCGCCGATGTCGCCCTGGTCCTGGCGATCGGGATCGTCTACTCGCGCTACGGCCAGCTGACGCTGAGCGCGCTGCCTCCGGTCCTCCACACGATTCCCGGCTGGGGCCTCAAGAGCCTGACCGCGGCCGCCGGCCTGATCCTGGTCGCCGCCGCCGGCCGCGGCGCGCTCTTCCCGCTCCAGGGATGGCTGACCTGGACCAGGGACGCGCCGGCCTGCGGCCAGGCCCTCGCCCAGGGCGTCTGGCCGGTGCTGAGCGCCCTCCTCATCTACCGGACGCTCCCCTTGTTCCACGGCGCCGGACCCCAGGCGCTGATGGCGCTGGGCGTCGTGGGCGTGGTGGCCGGCATCGTCCTCCCGCTCCGGGCGCTGGCGGGGAACGACGTCCGCGACGCCCTCTTCGGCGCCGGCGCCGGCCAGCTGGGCCTGGTCCTGGTGGTCTTCGCGAAGGGCGCCGCCGTCGTCGCCCTGACCGCGGCGCTGGCGGGGGGTCTGGCCCGGGGGGCGGCGCTGCTCGCGGCCGGCGGCCTGATCGCGGCCATGCGCACGACCGACCTATCGAGCATGGGCGATGCGATGCGGAGGATGCCGCTCAGCGCTCTGGCCCTGGCCCTGGCC
>JBOHUX010000114.1:0-7675 GCA_050734915.1 Candidatus Dormibacteraceae bacterium | reverse complement strand
GTTGGAATCTGAGAGATGAACACGATGAAGATGAATGCCATCGACCTGGAGTTGACGCGGGCCGAGGTCGAGGTCCGCGAGCTGGAGGCGCGCCGGCGGGTGGTGCCGATGAACGACTCGCAGCTGGCCGAGGCGCTCGACCGGGCGCTGGCGCTGAAGCGCGACCGGCTGGACAAGCTGCGGTCCCGGCACGCCGAGGGCTGATCTCCGGCCGGCCCGCGCGGCGGGGCGGGCCGGTCACGAGTCGGCGGCCGGCTGACGCGGCGGGGCGGGCCGGTCACGAGTCGGCCGGCGGCCCTATGCGTCAGCTCCCGGGCCCGGGCTCGTCCGGATGTCCGGTGTTGCCGAAGGCGATGCGGTCGCGCACGACAGGGGCCCGGCCGAGCAGACGGGCCCGCTGCAAAGCGTCCTCGCCGAACCTGTCGCGGATCGCGTCCATCGCCCTCTCGAGCCTTTCCCCGCGCGGTGCCGGCCCCTCGGCGAAGAGATCCATCTGGCCCGCGTCCGCCCCGACAAGGCCGCTCAGACCGACGCCCAGGGTGCCGACCTGGCGGCGCGGATCGCGAGCGGCCAGCAGCTGGAGGGCGGCCCGGTAGATCTCCTCGCCGGTCCCGATCGGGGCCGGCAGCCGGTGCTGCCTGGAGAGGTGCCCGGTGCCGGGCCGGTAGACGACCGAGACGGACACCACGCAGCCGCGGCGGCCGGCGGCGCGGAGGCGGCGGCCGACCATCTCCGAGAGCCGCATGAGCAGCTCCTCCAGCTGCGAGCGATCGGCGGTCGCGCGGGCGAGCACGTGCGAGTGGCTGTAGCTCTTGCGGGCGGCGCCCTCGAAGCTCCCGACCTCGAACCCGCGGAGGCGCCTCAGCCAGTGGGTGGCGACCTCCTCGTGCATGCCGGCCGCCCGCAACCGCTCGGGTGTGGCGCGCAGGAACGCGAGCGGGGTGAGGATGCCGGCCCGGGCCAGGCGCCGCGCGGTGGCTCCGCCGATGCCGGAGAGGTCGGTCAGCCGCAGGCGCTGGAAGACGGCCACGAGATTGGTGTGGTCGATCCGCGCCAGCCCGTCCAGCTTGTCGAGGTTGGAGGCCTGTTTGGCCATCCAGATCGAGGTCGAGATCCCGACCGAGGCGGTGATGCACTCTCCGAGCTCGGCCCGGATCGCCGCCTTGAGCGCGCGTCCAACCCCCTCCGGACCCAGGTGCGCGAGGCTGGGCGTCCCGGCCAGGTTCATGGACGCCTCATCGATCGACATCCGGAGCACATCTGGCGTGTGCCGCCGCATGATCTCGATCAGATGGTCGGAGGCGGCCCGGTAGCGGGGAGGGTTGGGCTCCATGACGACGACGTCGCGGGCCAGCGCCCGGGCCTCGAAGACGCGCATCCCGGTCCTGATGCCGAGTTCGCGGGCTTCGCGCGACGAGGAGACGACGGTGGCGGCGTCCGTCGCGTAGGCGGCGATCGCCAGCGGGCGGCCCCGGAGGGCGGGGTCGTGCTGCTGCTCGATCGACGCGAAGGCGCAGTTGAGATCGACCACGACGGTCCCGGGATCGGCTGTGTTGAGATCCAGATCCACCGGCGAGCAAATGTTCGCACAGCGGGGGCCTGGCGGGGCGACGTCACGCCTGGCTGGCTCCAGCGGGGCGCCCCGGCCGTCCGGCCGGGGCAGGCGTGCCCGACCCGGGCCGAGAGGCAGGGGCACGCATGCCCGAAATCTTTACAGGGTGAGACTTGCGATGGGAACGGATGTTTGGGATGATTCAGCCATGCGCTCGACAGAGGCGGCGGCAGAGGCGGCAGAGGCGGCGGGAGGAGCATCGTTGGAGGCCCTCGGGGGCGGCATCCGCGCCCTCTCCGCGCATCTCAACGCGGCCCTCGCCGAGCTGGCCGGGCTGGTGGCCGCCTTCGACGAGGGCGAGGGCTGGGCGGAGGGCGGGATCCGTTCCTGCCCCCACTGGCTGTCGATCAACGCCGGCCTCGACCAGCACTCGGGGGCCGAGCTGCTGCGCGTCGGGCGGGCGCTGGCGTCCCTGCCCGCGATCAGGCAGGCGTTCGCGGCCGGTGAGCTCTCGCTGGACAAGGCGCGGGCGCTGACTCGGGTGGCGACGGCCGCCGACGAGGGGGTCTGGCTGGAGGTCGGGCGGCAGGCCTCGGGGAGCCAGCTGGCGCGGCTCTGCCGGGAGTACCGGCGGGCGGTCGCCGCCGACGATGAGGAGCGGGCGGAGGAGCAGCTCGCCCGGCGCGGGCTCTGGAGCCACTGGCGGGAGGGGGGCATGCTCCACCTGGAGGCGCTGCTCGGTCCCGAGGACGGGGCGCTGGTGCTTGCCGCCCTCGAGGCCGTGGCGAAGGTCCCGCCGCGGGGGGGAGGAACCGAGCCGGGCAGTGACGGTGTCCCCGACCCCGCCCGCGACAGCTGGGCGGCGGTGCGTGCGGACGCGCTCGTCGCCATCGGCGGTCACGTGCTCACCTGCGGGGGTGGCGAGCTGGTCGAGGAGACGGCGCCGGTCCGCCTGCTGGTCCACGTGGACGTCGGCGTCCTCACCGGGGAGGACCCCGACGGACGCTGCCACCCGGAGGGGGGTCCGGCCCTCTCGGCGGCGGCGGCCCGGCGGCTGGGCTGCGACGCCGAGGTGGTCACCGTGACCGAGCGGGAGGGGCTGCCCATCGACGCCGGGCGCGCGCACAGGATCGTCTCCACCAAGCTCCGCCGGGCGCTGCGGGGCCGCGACCGCGGCTGCCGCTTCCCGGGCTGCGGGGTGGCGGCCGGGCGCACCCAGGCCCACCACCTGGAGCACTGGGCGGCGGGGGGAAGGACAGACCTCGCCAACCTCGCCTCGCTGTGCTGGTTCCACCACCGCCGGCTCCACGAGGGCGCCTACCGGATCCGGCCCGGGGAGGTGGGCGAGCTGCGCTTCGAGTCCGCCCGCGGCCGACCAATCGTGCCCGCCCCGCTCCCGCTCGATCCCCGCGGGGGTGGCGCGCACCTGCGCCGGCGGCATCGGCGGCGGGCGATCGAACCGACGGCTCCCGTCGCGGGCGGGGGCGGCGAGCCCTGCGACCACGACTACGCGGTGAGCGTCCTCGCCGACGCCTGCGCGCGTCTCAAGGCGCCCGGCGTCGCCGGTGATGCCCGGAGCGCAGGTGCTGGATGAGGGCCTCGGCCAGGCCGCCGGGCGGCAGGCGGTGGGCGCCCCAGCGGGGATCGGCGCCCGCGATCCGGGGCTCGAAGCTGATGTGGGCGGCGTCGCGCGGGGAGGTGCCCTCCTGCAGGGCGGGGGCGTCGACGAGCCAGGCGACCGTCATGTCCCCGCCCGGGGGGCGGTAACCGAAGACGTAGAGGTGCCCGGGATCGGGCTCGAAGGTGCGGCGCCGGATCTGGAAGTGGGCGTGGTCGGGGACGTCCTGGCGCGAGGTGCCCTTGACCTGCAGGAACGCGCAGGAGCCGGAGCCGGCGAGCTGGGCGAGGAGGTCCGTGCCGGCGACGTCCACCGCAGGCCGGTAGAGGACCAGCCGGTCGCTGCCTCCCAGCAGCTCGGCGGTGACGACGGCCTCGAAGTAGGCGCCCTCCTCCTGCTGGCGCTCGGCCGTCTCGAAAGGCGCCGCCGGCCCCCCGGCGACCGGCGCGGCCGCCGCCAGCAGCCGGGCGCCGATCTCCGCGGGCGCCGACCAGTAGCGGCTCCAGGTGGGGCTGGTGGGGCTGAGGGTGGCGCGGACGCACTCGCGACCGTCTGTCAGGTGGCCGTGCTCGCCGAGTCGCAGGAGGTCGGCGCCGGGCACCAGAAAGGCGCCCGTAAGGCTGTCCGGGGTGCCGGCGACCATCGCGACCAGCCAGCGCGGATAGGTTCCGATCGCCGAGCGGGGGATGGCGAACGTGAGGCGGCCGTCGCGCCGGGCGTGCTCGTGGGCCTTGACCTGGAGGAAGAGGGGTCGCCCGCCGTCCACGGAGAGGGCGCGGTCGACACCGCGCGAGTCGAGCACGGGCAGGTAGGACACGAGCCGGCCGGCCGAGCCGGCCGTGTAGGCGTTCTCGACCAGGTTCTCGAAGATGCGGCCGGTCTGGGCGGGGTTGAGCGTGGGGCCAGCGTATCCGACGGCGGCTGCCGCCGCCGGGCGCGACGTGGACGCCGCCCCGGCGGCGGCGGTGCCGGCCGAGTCCTCGCCGGCCTCACCTCTTCGCGGTATCCGTCAAGTGATCTGGACGCGCGAGCCGAGGCCGAGCTTCTGTAGGATCGTCGCCACGTGGGTGGCGACCGTCGTCTGGGAGACGAACAGGGTGTCGGCGATGGCCCGTCCATGGCTGGAGCGGGTCCGGAGCTGGGATCAGCCGACCAGGGCGCGGGTGCGGGAGACGACCTCGGCGGCGATGTCGTAGCGGCCGTGGGCGGGGATCACGTAGGCACCCCGGACCAGGCCCCGGGCGGATTCCAGGAAGGCGACGGCGGTCTCGATCCCGAGCCGGGCGGCGTCCTCGCCGGCGGCCGCCAGCCGCTCTCGCAAGTGGCCGGGCACGTCGATGCCGGGGACCTCGTTGTGGAGGTACTCGGCGTGCCGGGCCGAGAGCAGGGGCATGACGCCGACCAGGACCGGCACCGGCACCTCGCCCGCCCGCCCCAGGAAGCGCTCGAGGACCGCTGACTCGTACATGGGCTGGGTGACCAGGAAGCCGGCGCCCGCGTCCAGCTTGCGCCGCATCAGGCGAAGCTCCTTCTCCAGGTCCTCGGCATTGGGGTTGACGGCGGCGCCGATGAAGAAGGCGGCGCGCTCGCCGATCGGCGAGCCGTGGGCGTCGAGGCCCCGGTTGAGGTTGGCCAGGATCGTGATCAGGCCCACGGAGTTGACGTCCCAGACCGCCGTGGCGGCGGGGAAGTCGCCCACCCGGGGCGGGTCGCCGCGCAGGCAGAGGACGTTGCGGATGCCGAGCGCGTGGGCGCCGATCAGCTCCGACTGGATCGCCATCACGTTGCGGTCGCGCGTCGTGTAGTGGGCGATCGCCTCCAGGCCGACCTGCTGCTGGACCAGGGACGCGCAGCTCAGGACGCCCATCCGGAGCCGGGCCATGGCGGAGTCGGTGACGTTGGCGTGATCGACGCCTGCCTCTCTCAGCAGCCGGGCTCCGGCCAGCATCCGCTGGGGGTCGATGCCGCGGGGAGGGGTCAGCTCGACGCTGATCACGAACTCGCCCCTGCCGAGCGCCGCCGCCAGGCGGGTGGGTGGACTGGGGCGGTCCTCGTCGATCACGTAGCGGGGGGTGACGCGGCTGACGTGGGGGGGGCCGCCGCGGGCGTGGTCCAGCGCGTGGCGCATGGCGCGGACGTGCCCGGGAGTGGTGCCGCAGCAGCCGCCCAGGAGGCGGACGCCGGCCTCCAGGAAGTCGCCCACGGTGCGGGCGAAGTAGTCGGGACCGGCCGTGTAGACGAGGCGGGACGCCTCCCGGTGGGGGAGGCCGGCGTTAGGCATGGCCGAGACGGCGGGGGCGCCCGCCTGGGCGAGGCGGCGGGCGGCGTCGAGGGCGCCCTGGGGGCCGCTGCCGCAGTTGACGCCGATCGCGGCCAGGCCCAGCGGGGCGAGGGCGGCGACGAGGCCGGCGGCGGCCTCCGGAGAGCGGGCCCCCTCCTCGTCGAAGCTCATCTGGGCGATGACGGGGAGCCCCGTCTCCACCGCCACGCGGGCGGCCAGGAGCACCTCGGCGGGGGCGGTGAAGGTCTCCAGCACGATGAGGTCGGCGCCGCCCTCCCGGAGGGCGTCCGCCTGCTCCCGGAAGATGCGCTCGGCGCTGGTCAGCTTGATGGCGCCGATCGGCTCCAGGGGGCGCCCGAGGGGGCCCACGCTGCCGGCGACGAGGACTGGGCGGCCGGAGGCGTTGCGGGCCTCGACTGCGAGCCGGGCGCCGGCGAGGTTGATCTCCCGCACCCTGGCCTCCAGATAGTGCTCGCCGAGGCGGAAGCGGTTGGCGCCGAAGGTGTTGGTCTCGATGACGTCGGCGCCCGCCTCGATGTAGTCGAGGTGGATGCGGCTGACCAGGCTGGGGTTGGTCAGGCTGAGCTCCTCGAGGCAGCTCGAGGGGTCGGCGCCGCGGGCGAGCAGCTCGGTGCCCATGGCGCCGTCGAAGAGGACGCATCCGCGCTCGAGGAGGGCGGCGAGAGGGTCCATGGCCCCGAGTATGAAAGCACAGCTTTCCGCGGTGCCGGGCTGGTAGCCTGAGCGTCTCGATGGCGATCCGAATCGTCTGTCTCAGCCCCTACCCCGAGGATGTCGTGCGCGGCTTCCTCCGGGGCCGGTACGAGGTGCTCCCGGCGATCATCGGCGAGCCGCCCGCCCAGGAGCGGATCCGCGAGGCGGTGGTGGAGGCGGACCTGGTCGTCGGGGACAAGCTGCACCGGCATCGCCTCGACCGTCCCGAGCTGGGTGCGATGCGCCGCTGCCGGCTGATCCAGCAGCCGGCGGTGGGCTTCGACACCATCGACCACGCGGTGGCGGCCGAACTGGGGATCCCGGTCGCCAACGCGGCCGGCTACAACAGCGTCGCCGTCGGCGACTGGACCCTGATGGCGATGCTGAACCTGATCCGCAAGGGGCACCGGGTGGACCGAGCCATGCGCGGCGGGGCCGGCGGCTGGCCGCAGGAGGGGGCGATCGGCCGCGAGCTGGGGTCGATGACGGTCGGGATCATCGGCCTCGGCAACGCCGGCGCGCGGGTGGCCACGCGCCTTCTAGGGTTCGGCTCACGCGTCCTCTACCACGACGTGGTGGAGCGGGACGCGCCCGGGCTCGCGCGCGTAAACCTGCCCGAGCTGCTCTCCGGCTCGGACATCGTCAGCCTGCACACCCCGCTGGAAGGGACGACGCGGAGGCTCATCGACGCCGATGCGCTGGCGCGGATGCGCCCCGGCTCCTTCCTGGTCAACGCCGCCCGGGGACCGCTGGTCGACGAGGCCGCGCTGATCGCGGCGCTCGTCTCCGGGCACCTGGCGGGAGCCGGGCTGGACGTGTTCGAGGGCGAGCCGCTGGCGGCGGATTCGCCCCTTCGCGGGCTGGACAACGTCTTCCTCTCGCCGCACGTGGCCGGCCTCACCCGGGAGTCCGAGGAGCGCCTGGTCGACCTCACGGGCGACAATCTGCTGCGGGCGCTCGAGGGCGAGACGCCGATCAACGTCGTCAACGGGGTCGAGGTGCCCGCCTCGCGAGGTGCGGCGCGGACCGGCTGAGCGCGGCGCCGGCGGCTTCGATGCGCGCGCTCGTCACCGGTGCGGGAGGGGGGCTGGGGACCCAGCTCATGGGCCTGCTGCCGGGGGCGGCCGGATTCGACCGCCGCGGGCTGTCGGTGGCGGACGAGGATGCCGTGCTCAGGACCCTGACCCAGGTGCGCCCGGAGGTGGTCTTCAACTGCGCGGCCTACAACGCCGTCGACGGCGCGGAGGGGGATGAGGCGGCGGCGATGGCGGTCAACGAGAGGGGGGCGCGCGGGGTCGCCCGCGCCTGTGCCGCGGTCGGGGCGCGACTGGTCCACTTCTCGACCAATTACGTCTTCGACGGGCTCCGGCCGGGGGGCTACGCGGAGGGCGACAGGCCCTCGCCTCTCGGTGTCTACGGGCGCTCCAAGCTGCTCGGCGAGCGGGCGGTCCTGGAGCTGCTGCCCGAGGCGCTGGTGATCCGGTCGTCGGGGCTGTACGGGCCGGGCGGG
>JBOHUX010000113.1:0-7917 GCA_050734915.1 Candidatus Dormibacteraceae bacterium | reverse complement strand
CAGAACGAGACCTCGGTGGCGATCGATCCATTCCAGGCCAACCGGGTGGTGGCCGGCTTCAACGACTACCGCCGCGGCGACGGCAACTGCTACGCGTCCTACAGCCAGGACGGCGGGCGGTCCTGGACCGACTCCACCGTCCCCATGTCGTTCTCGAGGGGCGCCCCCTTCGGCACCGCCCGTGAATACTGGCAGGCGGGCGGCGACCCCTCGCTGGCGTGGGACACCAAGGGCAACGCCTACTTCTCCTGCCAGGTCTTCAACCGAGGGAACACCGGGCCTCCTCCTCCGACGTCGCCGAACCCCGACCAGGCGAGCGGGATCCTGCTCTACAGGTCGACCGCCAACGGCGGCGCCTCCTGGAACTTCCCCGGCCGCTACGCGACCATCACGACCAATGTGGCCAACAACCCCGGCGTCCTCACCGACAAGCCCTACATGACCGTGGACAACCACCGGGGCAGCCCCTACCAGGACCGCATCTACGTGACCTGGACCCAGTTCGCCGCGGACGGCACCGCCTACATCTACGAGGTGCACTCGTCCGACTACGGCGAGACCTTCAGCAAGCCGGTGCTGGTGAGCGCGACCAGCACGCTCTGCGGCAACACCTACGGCCTGCCGACGCCACAGGGGAACTGCAACGAGAACCAGTTCTCCGACCCCTTCACGGGATCTGACGGCAACCTCTATGTCGTCTACAACAACTACAACAACGTCCTCAACAGCGCCCAGGACAACCGCAACCAGTTCCTGCTCGCCAAGTCGACCGACGGGGGCGCCAGCTTCGGGGCGCCGGTCAAGGTTTCCGACTACTACGACCTCCCCGACTGCGCCACCTACCAGGGCGGCCAGGACAACGGCCGCGCCTGCGTGCCGGAGAAAGGATCGAGCCAGAACTCGGTCTTCCGCGCCACCAACTACGCCGCCGGCCAGGTCAACCCGCAGGACAAGAGCCAGGTCGTGGTGACCTTCGGCTCCTACATCAACAAGTACTCGAACGAGAAGAACGGTTGCGTCCCGACCGCCTTCGCTCCCACCGGCAACAACGCCTACAAGGGGGTCAAGACCGCGGGCGCCTGCAACAACAAGATCCTGATCAGCGTCTCCAAGGACGCCGGCGCCACCTTTACCGGGACCACGACCGACCCCCGGCAGGAGGCGACCGTCAACTCGCCCGACCAGGCCGGCACCGATCAGTTCTGGCAGTGGTCGGCGTTCAACCGCGACGGCAGACTGGCCGTCTCCTACTTCGACCGCCAGTACGGCAGCGACGAGACGACCGGATATTCGGACATGAGCCTGTCCGGCTCCTCCGGCCTCGATTCCTTCGGCGTGAGGAGGGTGACGTCGTCCTCCATGCCGACGCCGACCGAGTTCCCCGACTCGCGGGGGAACAGCCTCTTCTACGGCGACTACACGGGCGTCTCCGCGGTGAGCAAGGCGATCCCGGTCTGGATGGACACGAGAGACCCCGATCTCTTCATCTGCGGCAGCCCGCCGGCGGTCTGCGGAGGCACCGAGCCCAACGGCCTGGTCGCCAACGACCAGGACATCTTCGCCGACACCCTGTCCATCCCCAGCGGTGGCCAGGGACAGGGCAACGGCAACGGCGGCGGAGGCAATGGCGACGGGGGCAACGGCCGCCCCGCCTGACGCCCGAACCAGCAGCGGAACGTGACGGAGCCGGGCTGCTCGTGCGGCCCGGCTCCCGACATCCTCGCGGTGGGCGCGGCCAGCCGGTCAATCGATGACGGGCTGGCGCTCGAGGCCCTCCTGAAGCTTTCGCAGTCCCCGTCGTGGAAGGCGGGCGATGCCGGCGGCGCTGCCGGGGGCGGCCGGTGAGGGGGAGACGAGGGGGCACCCAGCGACGGCGACGGCAACGGCTGACCCCACCGCTCGCCAGGTCCGGCCCGCCGATGCGGTGACAGGCACGCCCGACCAGGCCTGCCGCCCGCATCCGGCGGGCGGGGGCCGGCCCGCGGGCTCATCCGGCCGCGGCGGGTACTTCCTCCAGGCGGTGGCCGGACGGCGGGCCGTGGTCGTGGCCGCCAGCAAGGTCGGGTCGGAGCGCGAGGATCGCCAGCTTGAACTGGGTCCTGGCGGCGTCCGGATCGCCGAGCTGTTCCAGCATCTCCGCGTACCGGTACTGGCATTCGACCAGACGCTGACGAGCCCCCACGGCGGAAAGGAGCCCGATCGCCAACTCGAACTCCAACTGGACGCCGGTTCGGTCGCCCCGCCGGGCCGCCAACCGGCCCAGCAGCTCGTGCGCGACGGACTGGGTTATTGGCTCGTTCAAGCTTCGGGCCAGTTCCACGGCGTCGTCCGCGAGCCGGCGGGCGGCGCCGGGGGCGTTCCGGGCCACATACAGCTCGGCCAGGCTCAGGAGCACGTGCGCGCGGCCGTGTGGGAGCGCCAGGTTCTCAGCCCTGGCAAGAGAGGATTGGAGATGGCGCTCGGCTGGCCCCAGGGAGCCCTGGCGGAGGAGCGCCAGCCCGAGGTTGTTCTCGGTCCTGGCCATGCCCTCCTGGTCGTCCAGGGAGCGGCGCAGGGTGAGCGCCCGGCGAGCGTAGGCAGCCCCCTGGCCGAGGGCACCGGTCTCCAGGCAGGCGATGCTCAGATCGTCGGCCAGGCTCGCCATCGAGCGCAGATCCTTGAGCGACTCGGAGGCTCTCAGCGCCTCCTGATAGCGGGCGATCGCTGGCCCCCATTCCCGATGCGAGACATGGATCGACGCCAGCCGCGTGAGAATGCGGATGTACGTCTGTGACGGCCGGGAGTCGAGTAGAGAGCATCGCCTGAGTGCCTCCTCGGCAACCGACAGTGCGGCTGGATCCTCGGCCGTGTACAGGCTCGCCGCCTCCCAGTCAAGGCACTCGACCACCATCGCATCGTCGCCCAGATGTTCAAAGAGGTGCAGCGCCCGCCGGACCTCCCCGAGCCCGGCCGGCGATTGAGAGGCGCGGGTCCTGGCCTGGCCGAGCCAGAACCTGGCCTCGGCCTCGGTCCGGGGATCGATCCGCCGCGCCAGCAGATCGTCGGCGGCGGCGATGGCAGAGCGGAGCTGGCCGGTCATGACGGCATGCGCCAGTCCCGCGATCGCCGTCTCGAGCCCCGCCGGGCGCGGCGACGGGATCGCCGGCGTGACGAAGTAGTCGATCGGCTTGCGTGTCCGGCGGGCGATCAGAGCCAGCGTCGGCCGCGACGGCTGGACGCGGCCGGTCTCGATCTGGTGGATCGCGGACCTGGAGACGTGACCGGCACCCAGCTCAGCCAGGCTGAGGCCGGCCTCCAGCCTCGCCAGCCGGATGGCGTCGGGGCGGATGAGGACGCCCCGGAGTCGGGGTCGCCGAGCGGATCGCGCCACAGCATCGGACTGTAATCCGACAGCGACCTCAGGGCAACCCCGCTCCTGGGGTAGAGCTGCGTCAGACGCCGGGCGGCCAGGGGTCTGCCCAGACCGAGGTGGCGAAGACGATGAGCGCGCTGGCCGACAGCAACAACGAGATGGCTACCTTCCGCATGGCGGATCCTCCAACTTGCCCCCCCGGAGGCTCATGGGAGGGATGTACCGCGATGTACAGTGTGATGGTCAAGTTTTCTTGGACCGAATGCACGGGAGGGCGCTCGGAGTGGGGATCACGGGCGTCGGCGCCCCTGACCCGGAGCTGACCTTGAGGCAGGCCGCCAGCCGCCTGGGGGTGCCGGCTTCCCGGCTTCGCCGGCTGGCCGCGTCCGGCGATCTGGAGGCGATCCGGCGAGGCCGGACGTGGGTGGTGCGGGAATCGGGCCTCGACCGCCTCCGGGGCACTGGGACCGCGCGGGGGAGTGCGAAGGTGAGCCCGCGGGCTGCCGGCGACCGGGCCGATCGGGGCCGGCCGGGGCCCAGCCCGGGTGTCCCCGCCGGGCCGGCCGACATCGAGGCGCGGGACTGGTTCCTGACCTCCGTCAGCCACGAGCTCCGGACCCCGCTCAACTCGGTGCTCGGCTTCGCGCAACTCCTCGAGGGCGAGATGGCGGGGCCTCTGACCGACCGCCAGCGGCGCTACGTCCACCACATCAGGTCGAGCGGTGACCACCTGCTGGCGCTGATCAACGATCTCCTGGACCTTTCCAAGGCGGCCGCCGGCCAGATGGAGATCAGCCGCGAGCCGGTGAGGGTGAAGGAGGCGGTCGAGGAGGCCGTCGGGAGCCTGCGCCCGATGATCGACGCCAAGAGGCTCACCCTCTCCGTCGAGGTCGAGGGTGATCTGACGGTGGAGGCCAACCGGCGCCGGATGATCCAGATCCTGCTCAACCTGATCTCCAATGCGGTCAAGTTCACCCCCTCCCGGGGAACCATCGAGGTGACGGCCCGCCGGTCCGGAGGCGCCGTGGACCTCGAGGTGCGCGACACCGGCATCGGCATCGCCCCCGACCGCCAGCAGTGGGTCTTCGAGGAGTTCACGCAGATCGACTCGGAGGCAAGTGACGGCGGCACAGGGCTCGGTCTCGCCCTGTCCAGGCGGCTGGCGGAGCGGCTCGGCGGTGAGCTGCGGGTCTCGAGCCGGCTGGGCGAGGGCAGCGCCTTCCTTCTCACCCTGCCCGCCCTCGCGGAGGTTTCCCCCTCAGCCGGCGAATGACCGGTGGCGGCCCTCCACCAGCACCGGTAGCTGGGCCCAACTGGACATGCCGGTCTTGCCCATGGGGGCGGTCAGGCTCCGCGTCGGGATGCTGCTCTCCCCGACCGAGTGTGAGGCCACCCACGAGAAGCCCCTCAGGAAGGACGTAGGCGGTCGCCCCGAAGCCGGGCTATTGACAGGGCCACGCCTCGTGTGCACAATCACAAAACCGGTTTACTAAACCGATTGCGCGGCCTGCCGGTCGCGGGGAGGTGCGGTCCGATGAGGTGGTCTGGCGCATTCCGCGTGGGTGCCTGGGTCGCGGGGATCGCGGTGCTCGCGATCGCGATTGGCCTCCAGGTGGGGCCGCCGCGCCCGGTGGCAGCCGACTCCACGTTCCTCAACGAGACGTTCACGGACGGGGCCAACAACTGGAACCCCGCCTCGGGCGACTGGGGCGTCACTGCGGCCAGCCACTACACCAACTGCCATCCGGGCGGCTCCTGCGACAACACCGGGATCGATCGCTCCTGGATCGGCGTCGCCTCCAACGCGAGCGCCTACACGATCGACGCCGACATCTGGATGATGGGCAGCTCGCAGGAATGCAAGATCATCTACACCGGCGCCAACAACAACGACGACTACCGAGTCGACATCATGCACGAGACCAATCAGGTCCGGGTCAGCGCGCCGTATCCATCCATCGTCCAGACCTGGACCCCGAACGGCGCGCATGCGCCGATCGCCGACGGCGGGGCGTACTACCACTTGAGGCTCGCCGTCACGCGTGGCACCGTATCGGTGTCCTACAAGCAGGGGAACGAGACACTCGATCCCATCCTCTCGCTGGGGACCAACATCTACCCGGACGGGAAAATCGGGGTGGGAACCTATGCGGCTGATTGCGAGTTCACCAACGTCGCCGTCAGCGGTAGCGAGGGGGTGGGGAGCGGTACCGCGAGACTGATACCCGTCTTCGGGTACGAGCGGACAGAGGCATGCAACGAGGGGCCCGACAACCCCAACAAGCCGGGCGAGGTCATGACCGAGCGCCAGTGCGATCGTCCCCTGTTCACGCCGTGGAACCGCGACGACCAGGCGTGGTGGACCGACCAGGTGGAGGAGCTCGACCACGCCGGCATCACCACCATCGCCGCCCACAACCGGGGTTGCTGGTCGACAAGCCCGACGGAGATGCACGGGAGCGGGGACATGTGCCCGAATCAGCTCTCCAAGCTGGTCACGGCCATCAACCTTCGCGGCTCGGCCATGAAGGTGTCCATGTTCGATGACTTCCCGACCGTGGGCGATCAGTACTACAGCGTGACCGGCCAGAACTTCGACATGAGCAACGCCAGCCTCTGGCAGACCTACATGTGGCAGGACCGCTGGAACATCTTCTACGCCAACATCCCGCGCAGCCTGGACGGCACCATCAGCGGCCGCCCCCTGGTCTTCATGTGGGACCCGGTCACCCACTTCACCAACTTGCAGGGGAACCTCTCCCGCGCCCTCGACTACCTGCGCTCGCAGACCCAGGCCACCTACGGGTTCGATCCCTTCATCGCCGTCACCCAGGGCTTCTACAACGCGGACACCACTCTTCCCGGTCACGTCGATGCCGTCTTCAGCTGGTACGACCCGAGCCAGGGAACGGGAACCCTTCCGGCCGCGCGCTACGGGGGATACACGGCAGCCACCGTCGCACCTTCGCTCAGATCGTGGCCCCAGAACACCGGGCCCGGCTGCGGATCCAGCTGCCTCGAGGTCCCACGCTGGCATGGCAACGGTCTCATCTCGTATCTGGACCAGCAAAAGGCCACGAACCTGGTCCTGCTCGAAGGCTGGACCAATGTGATCGAGAGTGCCGGCTACTACCGGAGCGTCGAAGGCAACGACCCTCATGGATGCACGCAGGCCGGCGATCAGAACACGATCGACTACCCGAACCAGTCCCTCAACATCGTGCAGCGCTATTCGAATCCGAATCGCACCTCGGTGACGCTGGAGGCGGAGGCCGCCGACGACTACTACACCGGGACGAGCGGCAACCTGGGCGGCGCCTACCGCGTCACCAGCCCCGCCAACAGCGGCTGCGCCTCGACGTACAACGACCTCAGCGTGGGTCAGGTGGGCGGGACCTACCAGTACTTCGTCGGCTGGGTGAACCCAGGCGTGGAATGGTTCCGGTTCAAGGATGTCTACCTACCCGCCGGGACTTATCGACTGGATGTCAGATACGCGACCCCCAATACGAACGCGACCATCTGCGTGACGGTGAACGGCGCCCCCCAGCAGTGCTCTGGCAACCTGGTTCCCACCGGGTCGTGGACGACCTTCGCCACCGCGACGATCGGCACGATCTCGCTCCACAAGGGCCTCAGCAGCTTCAAGGTCTTCATCGCCGGCCCCGGCCAGCTCAACGTTGACAACCTCGCAGTCCACACTTAGGCAGCGGTCTACTTCGCGAGCCGGCCGGGCGCGATGGCCGACGATGCGCGTGCCCGAGCGCCCGGAGTCCAGTCCGGCTCCACCGCGAGCGGCGGGGCGCGTGCGTTGACAGCCTCCCGGCGGGTGACCATCCATGACATCGCCCGGCTGGCTGGTGTCTCCGCGGGCACCGTGTCGCGGGTTATCAACGGCCAGCCCGGGGTGGGGGTGCCCACCAGGGCCCGCATCCAGGAGATCGTCGACGCGGAGGGCTTCCGCGCCAGCTTCTTCGCGCGCAACCTTCCGTCCGGGCGCAGCTACGCGATCGGGCTCGTCTTTGCTGCCGCCGCTTCGGAGCTCTTCGCGCACCCTATCTATCCGGAGCTGATCGGATCGGTCGGGGATGCTCTGACCGAGCGTGACTACATGCTCACACTGATCACCGTCCCGGCCAGCGAGCAGCGCCGCGGTCGGGTGCTGCGGGAGATATCGCAAGGCCGGCTGGACGGGGTCATCCTGCCTGACGTCCGCGCGGACGACGAGATCCTGGACCGCCTGCTGGAGCAGGCCACCCCCACCGTCGTGGTGGGGCACCGGGAACCCCGGCAGGGCGTGGCGTGGGTGGATTGTGACCACGATCAAGCGATCTTCCAGATGACCAGGCTGCTGCTCGGGGCGGGGCACAGCCGAATCGCCCTGGTCAACGGTCCGTCCGGCTTCGTCGCCTGCCGGCTGCGGGCCGCCGGCTACCGTGCCGCGCTTCAGGAAGCGGGGATCCGGCCCACCCCCGAGCTGGAGCGGGAGGGCTCCTTCGGCTCCCAGCATGGGTTCGACAGCACCAGCGAGCTGCTCACCCTGTCGGGGTCTCGGCGCCCGACGG
>JBOHUX010000112.1:0-7940 GCA_050734915.1 Candidatus Dormibacteraceae bacterium | reverse complement strand
CCGCGGCCTATGGCGTGCCCCTGCTCTTCCCTGAGCCCGCGACCCGGATGGGGGTTCTCGCCGAGCTTGGCGTCGATGGGCGGGCGGTGGCGGAGATCGCCGAGAGACGGCGGGGAGAGGGTCGCCGGCCCGCCCCGGGCGCCCCGGTGGAGCGCCGCTTCCCGCCCGGGATGCGCGCGGGGGAGTGGCGCCGGATCGGCTCGTAGGGGACCGCACCAGCCGAATAGGGACCATCCGGCGCCCCAGACCGCTGGGGGCCCTGCGGGCCTGATGCGTGCGTTGGGGGGCCCGGCGCGCCTCCTCACCCATCTCAGGATGGGACCGTCGTTGCGCCACCCCCGCCTTTTGCACCGACAGCCGAAGGCGCCGGCCTTCGGGCCTTCGGCCTCACTCATCTAGATCCACGCAAGCTGGACCGGGCGCTCCAGGAAGCGACCCAACCGGAGGGCCGCCTCCTCGACCGCAGCCGCCTCCGCGGGCTGGAGCCGATCGAGAGGCCGGACCTCGACGCGGACGCCGCCTCGGGTGACGCTCCGGCGCCAGGCGCCCCGGACGCGCCCTCCGACGGTGACGACATTGGAGAGGAGGAAAAAGCTGCCAGAAGAGAAGAGCGCGGGCTCGAACCGACGGTCGGGGTCCAACAGCGCCGCCCGGTCGCGATGGCCGACCGTGTACTCGTCGAAGTTGGGGAGCAGGTGCGCGACGGTGGCCGTCGGGGTGGCGCTGCCGGCGGTGGGATCGAACCAGTGGGTCTTGCCCTCCACGGCCTCCTGTTCGAGTGCGGCCCCGGCGAGCGCGATGCCGGTCCGCGCGTCGGCCGCCGTCAGGCCGGACCACCACGCGAAGTCCTGCAGCTGCGCTGGTCCGTGGCTGCGGAAGAATCGCCGCGCGAGCTCGGCAAGCTCCTCGGCCCGGTCGAGCGGACGGCCCTTCGACACCCGCTCCTCGAGCAAGGCGTAGGTGAATTGCCTTCCCTGCCGAGGCCCGCTCACCACGAGCCCGTCCAGCTCGGCGCCCATGAGGAGATGGGCCAGGCGCTGGCCGTCCGGAGGGATGCCGGCGGCCCGCAGCACCTCGCCCAGCTCGGCGCGGGTCAGGTGGCGGCCGCCCGTGAGCGCCGCGCTGAAGGCCGCGGTCGCACGGGCGAACACATTCTCGTCGAGCTCGAGCTCCCGGTGGCGGGCCGCGAGACCCCGACGGATCCTGGGGGCCGTCAGATCCAGCAGCCAGCGGATGTCCTCCGGAAGCACAAGGTGCCAGGTGGGGCGGAGCACGTGGGTGCGCAGGATGACGCCCTCGTCGATCAGGCGGTCGAGCACCGCCTCGGTCGTGGACGGCCCGGTGCGCAGGCCCAGCGCCCACTTGGCCCCCGCGTAGTCCTGTGCCTGCACCGCGCCCGGCCAGCGGACGGCATCGACGGCCGATCCGAACGGCTTCCCGGTGAGCCGCTGGGCGCGCAGGCGCCGGGCGGGGATGTCGCTCATGCCCGAGACCGGCCTTGTGCGGCAGGACACGCGGTCGGTCGCCCCTTGCGCAGGCGGTCAGCCCTTGACCGCGCCCAGCGCCAGCCCCTGCACGAAGCGGTCGAGGAACAGGTTGTAGACGAGGGCGATCGGGATCGCGATGATCACCGTGGACGCCATCAGCGACTGCCAGAAGAAGACGTCGCCGCGGATCAGGGCGGTGGGCACGCCGACGCTGATGGTGAAGGAGGACGAGGTGGAGATGAATGCCAACGCGTAGATGAAGTCGTTCATGGTCAGCGTGAAGCTGAAGACGACCACCGTCAGCAGCCCGGGCAAGGCGAGCGGGAGGACGGTCCGGATCACGGCCCCGACCCGCGTGTGGCCGTCCACCATCGCCTGCTCCTCGATGTCGCGCGGGATGGACTTGAAGAATCCGAGCAGGAGCCAGGTGGAGAGCGGCAGCGTGAAGGTGGGATAGATGACGACCAGCGCCCAGAGCGTGTCCTGCAGCCCGAGCAGCGCGACCACCCGCGAGAGGGGCAGGAAGAGCAGGGTGGTGGGGACCAGGTAGACGACGAAGATCGCGAAGCCGATCTTCTCCCCCCAGCGGCCGGTCAGCCGGGCCAGCGAGTACGCCGCGGGGACGCTCCCCAGGAGCGTGAGGCCGACGACGGCGGCGCCCACGACGACCGTGTTGCGGACGAAGTCCAGGTACTGCGTCTGCTGGAAGAGGACCCGCAGGTGCTCCAAGGTGGCCGGCTTGTTGAACAGGAAGGGGTTGTGGAGCGGGTTGTAGAGGTCGGCGTCCGCCTTGAACATGGTGATCGCCGCCCAGATGAATGGGAACACGCAGATGAGCGCGAAGAGGGCGATGACCAGGAAGCGGGCGGTCGGGATTCCGACTCGCCGCCCCATCGAACGCCTCGCGCCGGTCCTGGTGGCGACCGCCATCAGGCGATCTCCGCGCGGCTCGCCGTCCGCAGCATGACGACGGAGAGCGCCAGGAGGACCGGGAACATGAAGAGGGCCACCGCCGCGCCCTGCCCGAGGTTGCCTCCGTTGATTCCCTTGAAGAAAGCCCAGCTGGCGAGCACCTGCGTCGAGTTGTTGGGACCGCCGCTGGTGAGGATGTAGACGGCGGCCATGTCCGTGAAGGTGGCCACGATCCCGAAGAGCAGCGCCACCATCATGATCGGTGTCAGCAGCGGCAGGATGACCCCGAAGAGGCGGCGCCAAAAGCCGGCTCCGTCGATCTCCGCCTGCTCCTTGACGTCCTGCGGGATCGAGGTCAGGCCCGCCATCAGGATGACCGTCGCCAGGGGAAGGAAGCGCCAGGCCTGGAGGGCGATGATGGAGCCGATGGCGAGCCGCGCCTGTCCGAACCAGGCGACGTAGGTCCCGTGGCGAATCACGTGCAGCGATGAGAGCACCCAGTCGAAGGGGCTGAACTGCGCGTCCAGCATCCACAGCCACATGACCGCGCTGAGCGCGATCGGCGTGGTCCAGGGAAGCAGGATCAGGAATCTCACCAGCCACTTGCCCGGGAAGTTCCCCGAGAGCGCGAATGCGAGCACCAGCGAGCAGACGACGACCAGGGCCTGGGAGACGAAGGTGATGACGAACGTGTTCCGGAGGGAGATCAGGAAGACCGGGTCGTGGATCGCGGTCACGATCGTGGCGAGGCCGACCAGATGCAGGGCGGGGTTGCCGGTCGTGATGTCGCTGAACGCGTACAGGAAGACCAGGACCAGGGGGACCCCGACCAGCGCCAGCAGGTAGACGACCGAGGGCAGGAGCAGGGCGGGCCCGAGCACGCCGTCCCTCTCGAGAAGATATCGCCGCGGGCGGGGGGCCTTGAGCAGCCCGGCGGCCGGTTCGGCGAGCGCCACCTTGGTCAGCGGACTCCGAGCGGACCCGCGGCGTCCACCCTCAGCTCGCTCTCCCGATCGAAGAAGCGGAGGTCCCGCTCGGCGATCGAGAACTGGGCGGGCGCGTCCACCTCGACCGCCAGCGGTGCCCCGGCCGGGAGCTTGGAGATGACGCGCGCCTCACCAGAATCACCCTTGACGGTCACGTACACGTAGCGGTCCGAACCCAGGTTCTCGATCCTGGTCACCCGCCCTTCCAGCCGCAGGCCGGGCCCGTGGCCATCCGCCTCGGTCGGCTTGAAGCACTCCGGGCGGAATCCGACCAGCCGCCCGTCCCGCTCGATGAGGTTCATCGGCGGGGAACCGACGAAGGTGGCCACGAAGACGTTGGCGGGATGGTTGTAGATCTCGTCCGGCGTCCCCACCTGCTGGAGCCGGCCCTTGTTGAGCACCACGATCCGGTCGCCGAGGCCCATCGCCTCGACCTGGTCGTGGGTCACGTAGATGGTCGAGACGCCGACCCGGCGCTGGAACTCCTTGAGATCGACCCGGGCGGTGGCCCGGAGCTTGGCGTCGAGGTTGGAGAGCGGCTCGTCGAGCAGGAACACCTGCGGCTCCCGGACCAGGGCCCGAGCCAGCGCCACCCGCTGTCGCTCGCCGCCGGAGAGCATCCGCGGCTTGCGGTCGAGGAGCTGCTCGATGCCGAGCAGGGCCGAGGCCCAGGCTACCTTGGTCGCCCGCTGCTCGCGCGTCAGGCCCTCCGCCTCGAGCGGGAAGGCGATGTTCTTGCGCACGGTCTTGTGCGGGTAGAGGGCGTAGCTCTGGAACACCATCGCTATCTTCCGGGCCCTCGGGGGGAGCCCCGTGACGACGTTGCCCCCGATCAGGATGTGCCCCGCGCTGGGCTCCTCGAGGCCCGCGATCATGCGCAGGAGCGTGGTCTTCCCGCAGCCCGAGGGCCCGAGCAGGACCAGGTACTCCCCGTCCTCGCAGCGAAGGTCGATGCCGTCCACGGCGTAGCCCCCGCCGAAGGTCTTCTTGAGGCCGCGGACCTCTACCTCAGCCAAGCCGGATCAGCCGTGTCGCACGCGACTGCTGGGCGCCTGGCGAGCAGAGGCTCCGCGGCCCGCTGGTGCTCCTATGAGCTGCCTCCCACGAGGCCCTTCTGGCGCCACTTCTGGAAGATCGTCTTGACCTGTGCTTCCGCGTTCGCGACCGCCTGCTGGGGGGTCGCCTGGCCCTTGGCGGCACTGGCCATCATGTTGGGCAGCACGAAGGTGCCGAACACCTCGCCTACGGCCGCGCTGGACGGCCCCGGGTAGCCGACGTTGGTGCTCCACTGCTGAGAGGTCTTGAGGACGGCGAGCTTGTTGGGCGGGTTGGATCCGAAGGGGTCCTTGTCGAGCCAGCCGCCGTCCGAGAGCAGGGCGGATTGCGCGTTGGTCTTGGTGAAGGACGGGAAGTTGTACAGCTCGGAGTTGTAGACGGCGTCGTGATAGTGGCCGATCAGATCGACGATGAACCGCTTCGCGGAGTCGGCGTTCTTGGAGAACTTGGGGATGATGTACACGTAGACCACGTGCTCGCCTGCCAGCCCCTTGCCGCTCGGCCCCTTGAGGGCCGGCACCAGGAAGATGTCGTTGGCGATGTCCGGCCGGGTCTTCTGCGCGGTCCGGTAGGCGGAGATGGAGTTGAGGATGTAGGAGAGCTGCCCGGCCACCAGCCCCTGGTTGTTGGACGCGGCCGTCCAGCTGAACACCTCGGAGCTCATCGCCTGCTTGAACGCCTTGACCATCCACTCGACAGCCTGGACGGTCTCGGGCGAGTTGAGGACGACGTTCTCGTTGGCGTCCTGGAGGGAGCCTCCGAACGACCAGATCAGCGCCCGGGCGGCCATGTTGGAGTCCACCTCGGGGGACATCCCGAGCCCGAGCCGGACCTGGTGGCTCTTGTAGATCTGGGTGGTGGCCGTCAGCACCTCGTCATAGGTGCTGGGGCCGTTCGGCATCCCGACTCCGCTGAACAGGGTCTTGCGGTAGTCGCCCGGGTCCGGCGCGTAGCCGTGGCAGAACCCGTAGAACTTGTTGGTCTTGGGATTGAAGCTGCTCGCCTTGCAGAAGTCGATCTGGCTGCCGTACTTGCTCGCCGCCTCGTGGACCACGTCCGACAGGTCCATGACGCCCGGCTCGAACTGCGAGGGGGAGGTGATCCACTCGATGAGGTCGTGGCCCTGGCCGGCGCTGATCTCGGAGGCGGTGCGGGCGGGGATGAGGGCGTTGTTGATGTGGTCCACCGTGACGGTGACGTTGTTCTTCTGGGCCCAGCTCTGCGCGTAGGGGTCGAACCAGGTGTCGTACTTGGGTACGAAGTGGCTCCACTGCAGGATCTTGAGCGACTTGGGGCCGCTCGACTTGGTGGGCGTGGTGCCGCTGCCACAGGCGGCGAGCAGGGTCGGCACAGCGCCGGCACCCAGGGCGAGCAGGCCACCTGACCTGACGAACGCGCGACGCGAGATCTGACGCCCCCAGAGTTCCTGCGCCGCCCCCTCTCCGGGCGCGGGGGCGGTCGATTTGGGTTCACGCTCCATGCCTTTCCTCCACTCGTATGGTCCGGTTCGTCCATTCTGGCCGCAGGTCGGCTTCCGCGGGCGGTCCCATGGGCGATGGCGCCCTCGGTGTGCCACATCTTCCTCGCAGAGTGACCACTTAGGCAAGCCCCAGGTTTATCCCCGATCGTCGGTGCCGGAACCGGGCGCCCCGCGGATCTCTGGTTGACGCGTGTCCTCCGCTAGCGTCGCGGGCCCACCTGGAGGCCGCTGAGCCGCCGCGTCGTGGGCGGGCGGCGAGGTGCACCATGATCCGGACGCCGACGTTGGCGGCTCGCCGGGGACTTCGCACAGCTCGTCCACGGCCCCTGTCCCGGGGATGGGGACATCACTGTGGGGGGGGGACCTGGCCGGCGTTCACTCGTGGGGCGCCGGCGACTCCTCCAGCCACTCGATGCCCCCGATGGACACCGCGACGTGGGCCATCGGTCCGCCCGTGGCTGCGCCGTGCCAGTGCACCTCGCCGGCGGCGGCGGAGACGAAGTCGCCAGCTCCGATCCGTCGCGGCGCCGCTCCGCGCGACTGCGTCCACCCCCCGCCCTCGACGACGTGCAGCAGCTGGCCACCCTGGTGGGAGTGCCAGTGGTTGCGGACGCCCGGCTCGAAGCGAACCAGGCTGACGTTGACCGCGCCGGCCGCCTCCGCGGCATGAAGCGGATGCGAGCTCGCCGGGCCGGTGAAGTGGTCGGGACTCAGCGGCTGCTGCCCGCTCAGCGCTTCGGCTCTGCTGGTGATCTTCATGTGCCTATCCTAGAGTCCGCCCGCGAGGCCGGACCTGGACGAGCTCCTGCGCCTTCTTTCCCATTTCCCCCGCGCGCCGGTTCGCGAGCTCGCGCTCGGGACCCGGGTGCTGATCCTCTCGGTGATGCCGGCTGCGGTCGAGCTGGAGCCGACCGGCAAGGGCATCCGCCACGTCGCGATCCACGACCGCTCGCTGCTCGTGAAGCCGGAGCCGCGCCGCCTGCTTGGAGGCGGCCGATGCGGGCCGGGCCCGCATCCGGGAGCGACGCAGTTCGACGGCGGCGTGTGGGCGGAGTATCTTCGTCGCGGGATGAGTCCCGCAGGCGATCCGCGTCATGGCGCTGTCCGGCCCGGCCGCGTACCTGGGGGGGGCGGCCGTACCGCCCAGCCCGCGCGCGCAATCCGGGGATTTCTCGGGAGGCTCAAGAGCTAGATGGATCCGACGACCTTCACCTTCCCGGTTTCCGCCTTCCCGCCGTTTGCGGTCGGCTTCTTCGGCCTCGGGACCGGATATCTCATCTACGGCCCGCAGGAGCTGTTCGGGTTTCCAACCCGCGGTCGAGAGGTGGACCTGGGGACGGGCATCTGGGGCATCTGGATGCCGGGATTCATGCAGTTCATCACCGGCGTCTACCTCTTCGTGGGGCTGACCTGGTTCCACTCCTTCACGGACAAGCCGCTCTACATGGTGGCGCTGGCGTTCACCGCCTACGGCGTGCACTGGTGGGCGATCGGCCTCAACCGGGCGCTGCACGCCGATCCGAAGCCGAACGCCTTCATGGCCGTCGCCTTCACCATGATCTCGGTCCTCGGCATCGTCGTCTTCGCCATCGTGGGCGACGTGCCGGTCGTGCTCCTCTTCGTCGGCCTGACCTGCATCTACCTCAGCGACATCCTCGCCAGCCTGGGGATGCGGATCGGGGAGCGGCTGCTCGGGTTCTTCCATCTCCTCACCGGCCTCTGGCTCATGTACCTGATGTGGGCGGCGGCGCTCAACTTCTCGGTCGGATACAAGCTGTGGCTGTGAGCCGGCGACCGGGCCGGCTCGCGCATCCCAGCCCCCCGCCTGATCGTGGGGGCGGCCATGGGTGAGCTGGACTGAGGGCGCGCGCGACCCGCGTCGAATCGGGCGGGCGGCCCGGAAGTTCGGCGTCGAGCTCTCCAAGGAGCCCGACTGACAGCCCTGCAGGGTTCGGCGACGGTCGATCGGGGAGGCGCCCCGCTGGGGCACGGCGCCGGGCCGGGTCAGGGGTTGTAGAC
>JBOHUX010000111.1:0-7967 GCA_050734915.1 Candidatus Dormibacteraceae bacterium | reverse complement strand
CCCCCGCCACCGCCTTGCTGAGGAGGGTCTTGCCGGTCCCCGGCGGCCCCACCATGAGAACGCCCTTGGGGATGCGGGCGCCGAGGGCGACGAACTTCTCCGGGAACTTCAGGAACTCCACGATCTCGGTCAGCTCCTGCTTCGCCTCGTCCACACCTGCCACGTCCGCGAAGGTGACCGCCGGCTTGTCGCTGGAGACCATCCGGGCCCGGGAGCGCCCGAACGACATCGCCTGGTTGTTGCCACTCTGAGTCTGGCGGAGGATGTAGTACATGAAGGCTCCGATCAAGAGGAGCAGGATCAAATTGGGCACCAGAACCCCGATCCAGTAGGAGCTCCCGCCGCTGTTGTCGAAGCTGACCGTGACACCGTCGGCGGTCAGGTCGTTGGCCTGCTTGAAGATGTCGCCACTGTCCGGGAGCGTGACGTTGAACTGCTGCCCGTTGGTGGTGGTGACGATCCCGTCGCTCCCCTTGACGACGAGGCCCTTCACGTTTCCCTTCTGGGCCTGAGTGACCAGCTGAGAGTAGGTCCAGGGATGCTTCTGGCCACCCTCGATCGACTGCAGGGTGACCCAGAACACGACCCCCAGCACGATGACAAGTGCAAAGTAAAAGAGGCTGGAGCGGGGGACGCGGTTCAACTAGGGAGGTCTCCTTGAGAAGAGTTGGGTGATTCTAGCACAGCACATTTCATGCCCCTTTTGGCTCCCCACCGAACGCGGCGGGCGGATCAGCGGAGCCCAGTTCGAGCGAGACGTGGACGGCCGCGTCGGCGGCGGTGACGACGAAATCTTGCGAGACGGCGACACCGGGTACCCAGGCCAGGTTGCCATCGGCGAACACCAGCGGCAGGCGGTCCCGCTCCGCGCGGGGGACCCGAGCGTCGACGAGGATGTCCTGCAGCTTGCGGGTGCCCCGCGCGCCCAGGGGTCGCATCCTGAGGCCCGGACGGCGGAAGCCGACGGTGAGCTCGGGCCCGGCCCGGAGATGGACGGCTCCCGGGGTCGCGCAGGCAGAACAGTCGCGGGTCGCGATCCTGAAGGCGGGCCTTGCGGGCGTCGCGGTTGAGGCGGTGCCGATGGACACCTCTCCGTAGGCGCTGGACAGGCTAAGGCCGCCGGGGAGGCTCAACGTCCGCGGGGCGCCCCGATGGTTGAGCATGGCGTCCGCCGCGCGGAGGTGGCGGCGGCTGAGGCCGGGCGCGGGGCCGCCGGCAGCCTGGTAGAGACGCCGCAAAACCTCGGCCCGCACCGGCTGCGGAGACCCGGCGAGCGATTCGATCTGTACGCTCCGGGTCCCCGGCTCGATCAATGTCGCCGCTCGAGCCTCGACCTCGGAGTGCCAGGTGGCTGCTCGGAGGGCGACGGCGTGGAGCCGTCGCGTCGTGCCGGGCCGGGCGGCTTCGAGGGCCGGCAGCAACTCCAGACGGACGCGGGCGCGCGCGTAGTGCCGGTCAGAGTTGGAGGGGTCGATCCGGGAATGGATGTCGCGGGCGTCGAGGAAGGCGGTGATCTCTCCACGCCAGGTTCGGAGCATGGGACGAACCACCGCTCCATGGCGATCAGGCATGCCCCGCAGGCCGCCGATGCCGGTCCCCCGAAGAAGGTGCAGCAGCAAGCCCTCGACGAGGTCGTCGGCGGTGTGGGCGACCACCACCAGGCCGGCACCGGCCTCCGCCCGGGCGCCGGCCAGGAACTCGTACCGGAGCTGACGGGCCACGGCTTGGAGGGATCCGGAGGGCAGCGCGCGATCTCGACGTCCCTGGATGATGGGCACGCCGAGGTCCCCACACAAGGCCTCCGTCCAATCGGCATCCCGGCTGGACCCCTCTCGCAGGCGGTGGTCAAAGTGAGCGGCGACGAGGTTCCGGCCCAGCAGGCGCAGCGAGAGCAGGAGGGCGGTCGAATCGGGACCGCCGGAGACGGCGACGAGGAGCCGAACGCCCGGCGGCAGGAGACCGGTGGCCTCCACGCTGCCAGGCAGCCCCAGGGCGTTGACGGTGGACGCCGGTGTGGCGGTGGCTGGGTTCGAACCAGCGACGCCGCGGTTATGAGCCGCGTGCTCTACCACTGAGCTACACCGCCGCACCGGTGGTTCAGCGTGCGGCTCGCGCTCGCTCCTTGTGCATACGCTTCTTGATCCGACGCTTGGCCAGGGCCACGCGCTTTCGCTTGTTCATGCCTCGTTCACCCGCCCAAACGTACTTCGAGGAGCCGGCCAACGCCGACTCCTCTTGACTCGAGGGTTGGTTGCGGAGGTTGGATTCGAACCAACGACCTTCGGGTTATGAGCCCGACGAGCTGCCTCTGCTCCACTCCGCGGCTCCGATTATACCGTCGCCCACCGGGGTGCATCAGTCCCTCACCGAGGCAAGAGCGCGGCCACCCACCTCCGGAAAGAGGCGATGGGCCCCGACGCGCGAGCATGGCCCATCGGCTTCAGCTTGGGCGCCGGAATCGACGCCGCCGGAGGCTGACCGACCAGATAGAGCTGCTCGCCCTTCCGCGCGTACCCGTTGATCCTCGCCTGCTCCTCGGCACCTGCGCCGGAATTCAGGACCCCGATGTCGCGATGGTACCCCGCGTTCTGCTCCTGCAGGGTGGCGTTCTGGCTCCGCAATTGCGCCACCTGATGGTTGAGCCGGAAACCCAGGTAGGCCTCCTGTCCGAATGAGTAGGCGCTCCAGCCGGCCCCGGCCAGCAGCACAGCCGCGATCCCAAGCTCACGCGACCATCGCCGACGGCTATTGGCCTTCTGAAGTGGCGGGACGTTGCTGCGACGCATGCTGCCTCGTGGTGAGTCGTGTCCTCACCTGCGCTTCGGGAGGACGCTTGCGGACTATAGCAGGCTCCTCGCGCAAGTGCGGAGGCCGAAGTTGAGCGGCCCGCCAGGGGCGACCTGGTTGCCGGCTGATCAATGGCCATCCGGTGCCTGGCCAGTCTCTCGCCAGAGGTCGCGCAGCAGCGCAGGGTCCATGTCGCGCAGCGTCGTGCCTCGCTCCCGCGCCTGCACGTCCAACACCCGGAACCGTTCGAGGAAGCGCCGACCCGCGACCCGAAGCGCGCCTTCGGGATCGATCTGGAGTGCGCGGCCGAGCCCGACGAGCGCGAAGAGAAGATCCCCGAACTCGGCGAACAGCTCGTCATCGCCCGTCGAGACCTCGCCGGCTCGAGACGCTTCCGCAAGCTCCCGCAGCAGGTCGGCCACCACCGTCGCCCGGCCGCCGCCCGAGCCGTCGGCGACCACGGAAGGGAGCCCCACCCGGGTGGCACGCTTTTGCAACCCCAGCGCCCAGGCCAGCGCCGGCATCGAGCGCGGCACGCGATCCAGCGCCGACTCGTCCGGCCGACCCGCCGCGGCGGCCTCGGCCGACTTGCCCCTCTCCCAGTTGCGAAGCACCTCGGCGGCGTCCTCGACCGTCACGTCGCCGAAAACGTGGGGATGACGCCCCACCATCTTCGCCGCGGCCCCCTCTGACACATCGGCCGCGTCGAATCGACCCGCCTCCGATGCGATCTCCGCGTGCATGGCCACCTGAAGAAGCAGGTCCCCCAGCTCTTCTCGGAGCCTCCCGTCATCCCCAGAGTCGATCGCCTCCAGCACCTCATAGGTCTCCTCCAGGAGGTAGGGCCTGAGGGATTGATGGGTTTGCTCTCGATCCCAGGGACAGCCATCGGGAGCCCGCAGCCGGTGCACCACCTCGAACAGCGCTGCCAGTCCTGGGCTGTGGGGCGAGGCCCGTTCAGACAAGGTCAGGCACCAGACTCGATCCTCTCGCGGGCGTAGAGCCGGGCCAGGGCCTCGAGGAGATGCACGAGCTCCTCGCGCCAGCGATCGGGCTGGCAGCGAAGCCGCAGTCGATTCGGCCCCACCGACAGCCGTGACCCGTAGAGTCGCTCCAGGTCCTCAACCTCGAGCACCCGGTCCGGATCCACGCGAATCTCGACGAGGTCGTCCTTGACCGCCACCGAGCGCAGCCGCAGATGCTCTCCGCGATGCTTCACGCGCAGAGAGAACACGAGATTTTCCAGCTGCGCGGGCGGGTTCCCGTAGCGATCCCTCAAAGAGCGCACCACCGCGGCCAGCGAGTCTTCGTCGGACGCGGCCGCAAGCTCCCGATAGGCCCCCAAACGAAGGCGCTCCTCGCGCACGAAGGAGCGAGGGATGAAATGGTCGAGCGGCAGGTCGAGGGCCAGCTCCGGGCCGGATACGATGTCCTCGAGATCCGGCTCACCGCCCTCGGGCGGCCCGTTCGAGGAGGCCTCCGCGGCGTCGCCGCCGCGTCCGCGGACGCTCGGCCCCGCCTCGCGCATCCGGGCCACCGCGCTCTGCAGCATCTGTGTATACATCTCAAACCCGACCGCCACGATGGCGCCGTGCTGCTCGGTCCCCAACAGGTTCCCCGCCCCCCTGATCTCGAGGTCACGCAGCGCGATCTTGAACCCGAGCCCCAGCTCGTGCAGCCCCGAAATGACGTCCAGCCGCTTGTCAGCGGCCTCCGTCAAGGAGCGCCGGGGGTCATAGAGGAAGTACGCGTACGCGCGCTTGCCGGAGCGGCCCACCCTGCCCCGCAGCTGGTAGAGCTGGGCGAGCCCGAACGTGTTCGCGTTCTGCACGATGAGAGTGTTGACGTTGGGCATGTCGAGCCCCGATTCGATGATCGTGGTGCAGACCAGCACGTCGTGCTCCCCGGCCGCAAAGTCCACCATGACCTTGGCCAGCTCCTCCTCCGCCATCCGGCCATGTCCGACCGCGAGCCTTGCGTGGGGCACGAGGCGCGCCAGGCCATCAGCCGCGCGCTCGATGGTGCGGACGCGGTTGTGGACGAAGAAGACCTGCCCGCCCCGATCGATCTCGCGATTGATGACCTCGGCCAGGAGCTCGTCCTCCTCCGCGGTCACGTAGGTCTTGATCGGCTGCCGGTCCTCGGGCGGGGTCTGGATCACGCTCATGTCCCGGAGCCCCGCCACCGCCATGTGCATGGTCCGCGGGATCGGCGTCGCCGAGAGGGTGAGGACATCGACCTGCGAGCGCATCTTCTTGAGGCGCTCCTTCTGCATGACCCCGAACCGCTGCTCCTCATCGATGACGACCAGGCCCAGCTTGCTGAACCGCACATCGCGCTGGAGGAGCCGGTGAGTGCCGATCACGACGTCTACCTGCCCGGTCCTGATCCCGGCCACGGTCGCGGCCTGCTCCTCATCCGAACGGAAGCGCGAGAGCATCTCGACGGTGACCGGGTAGGGCTTCAACCGATCGCTGATGACCTGGAAGTGCTGCTGGGCCAGGACCGTCGTCGGCACCAGCATCGCCACCTGCTTCCCGCTCAAGACCGCCTTGAAAGCCGCCCGCACCGCCAGCTCGGTCTTGCCGAAGCCGACATCGCCACAGACGAGCCGGTCCATTGGCCTGTCCAGCTCCATGTCCGCCTTGATCTCCGCCAGCGCCACCACCTGATCGGGCGTCTCCTCGTAGGGGAAGGAGGCCTCGAGCTCTCCCTGCCAGGGCGCGTCGGGCGGGAATGCGAAGCCCGGCCTCGCCTCCCTCGCGGAGTACAGGCGCAGGAGCTCACCGGCCACGTCTTCGACCGAACGCCTGGCGCGCCCTCGCGCCCGCGCCCAGTCGCCGGTTCCCAGCCGGTGCAGGGACGGGTGGCCCTCGCCCCCACCGAGGTACTTCTGGACTCGATCGAGCGACTCGACGGGGACGAAGAGGCGATCTCCCTCCGCATACTCCAGCTCCAGGTATTCGCGATCCGCGCCGTCGGCCTCCATCAACCGCATGCCCTTGAACCGCGCGATGCCGTGGTCCACGTGGACGACCAGCTCGTCGGGCTGGAACTCGAGCGTCAAGGTGGAGTCGCGCACGCCGGCCTTCGAGATCCGGCTCACCCGCGGCGCCGGCTTGCGCACCCGCCCGAACAGCTCCCGATCGCTGAGGAGCCAGAACCCCATCGCGGCGTGGCGGCACCCGGCCGCGACATCGAGATCCGCCGAGAACATCCCCGGGCGCGACTCCAGGTCGAGATCGAGATCGATCGGCTCCGGCCGGCGGCGGACGCCACTCTCATCGAGAAGGGCCTCGATCCTGGGCCCCTGTTCGCTGGCCAGGACGAGCGTCAGTCCGCCCCGGGCTTCCCTCACCCGCCGCGCCAGCTCGGCGAGCGCCTGTGGCCGACCCACGACCGGTTCCACCTCGGCCCACCCGAGGTCGATGAAACCACCCGCGGAACCACCGCCATCGTGCCCCGCGCCTCCGGCTGCCGCCTCGGGGGCTTCGCTGGTGACCACCTCCAGGCGCCGCCGCCCCGGACGCTCGAGCCGCTCCATCTCCACCATCGGCGGCCGGAACCCGCCGGGGAGCTCGCCGTCCCGCGATTCAGCGGCGGCGAGCATCTCGGTCTCCTGCTCGACCTCGCGCGCATCGGCCAGCTGGCGATGGGGGTCGAGGTCGAGAACCAGCGCCTCTGCGGCCAGGTGGTCGAAGAGCGAGGGACGCCCCGGCGCCAGGTAGGCGGCGAAGAGCTCCACTCCTGGGAATGAGGATCCCGCCCCCAGCCGTTCGAGGTCATCCTCCCACTCGGAGCGGACGTCCGCCCTCAGGCCCTCCAGGCCCCCCTCGGAACGGAGCCGCCGCACCGCGGCCGCCCCTCGCTCCGCGCCCAGCAGGACCTCTCGCCCCGGGCGGATGGTCGCCTGTGGAGCCTGCATCACGGACCGCTGGTTGGCGGGATCGAAGACCCGGAGCGTATCCAGCTCGTCCCCGAACCACTCCGCACGGACGGGCGAGCGTCCCGCCGCTGGGAACACGTCCAGGATCCCTCCCCGCAAGGAGAACTGCCCCGGGGCCTCCACCAGCGCCTCCCGAGAGTAGCCCATCTCCACCAGCCGGGCGGCCACCGCCAGCGGCTCGCCACGCCAGCCCGGACGCAATTGCACCGTCGCCAAGGCGAGCTCATCCGGCGCCACCGTCACGCGCATCGCGGCCCGCCGGGAGGAGACGACCAGCGCCCCATCCTCCCCGGCCAGGGCAGCCAGCGCCTCGAGCCGCGGGCCCACCGCCTCGTCGAAGGCCGGCGGCCTGTCGAGGAACGAGACCGTCACCTCTGCGTAGAGATAGCTCGGCGGCACCTCCGCCAGCCAGGGTCGGAGCTCCTCCAGGAACCGCTGAGGCCCCGGCACGAGCACGAGGAGCGAGCGCCCCTGCGCCTGACACAGCCGCGCGACCGCGCCCGCCAGGATCGGCCAGGTCGCCCGCGGCAGGCGATGCAACCGGAGGACGGCCGGTTCCCCGGCCCCGGCCCGAGATCCCCCCCCGGCCCGAGATCCCCCCCCGGCCCGAGATCCGGCCCCAGCCCGAGATCCCCCCCCGGCTCCACGGCCCGCGCCTGCCAGGATCCAATCCCGAACCGCCGCGCCCCCTGGCGAAACCGCTCCATCGAACACCCGTTCCCACAGCGCGCTCAAGGTAGCTCCTCGCAACCCAGCGATCCAGACCGGTTGTAAAGATCCATCGCGCGTGACAGCCCCGAGGTGAGGGCGGCCTCCAGCGCCGACGCCACGCCCCCCTCCACCGCCGAGAGCCGCGAGGCCTCCGCGCGCGAGAACCGCCCCAGCACGTAGCGGATCGGGTCCTTCCCCTCGGGCGGCCTCCCGATGCCAACCCGAAAGCGCACGAACTCCGCGGTGCCCAGCGACGACATCACCGACGAAGCCCCGTTGTGGCCCGCCACCGACCCGCCCATGCGGATCCGAAGCCGGCAGAGCGGCAGGTCGAGCTCGTCATAGACGAGCCAGACGCGATCCGCCCCGATCGCGAGATCGCGGACCGCCTCCCGCACCGCCCTGCCGCTCTCGTTCATGTACGTCTGGGGCCACATCAACCACAAGCGCCCGCCACCTCCGTCAGCGCCGCCGCGCCCGCCACGCGCGCCGGCCATGCCACGCGGGCCGGCCCCGCCAGCCC
>JBOHUX010000110.1:0-8006 GCA_050734915.1 Candidatus Dormibacteraceae bacterium | reverse complement strand
CCCACTATCATCGACGCCATGACCGACCCCGAGGAGCCGCCGCTGCCGCCGCACATCACGTTCCAGCAGGCGGAGAGCTTCGCCAAGTCGATCTTCGCGGACCCCGCGGGCGGTATCCCGGGCGCCATGGAGGCGCTTCGCGAGAAGGTTGACGAGTTCCTTCCCGGCCGGTGAGATGGGGATGACCGCGTCTCCAGGCCGGCAGCGGCCGCCGGGCCGGCGCGAACCGGCGGGAGCCGTGTGCTAGGAGTGGACAGCTTCCCGCTCTTCCTGGTCGTCACACACTTCCTCAACATCCTCCTCCTGACCCTGCTGGCGCGGAGCGGGCTGGAGGTGCTGAGCGCGCTGCCGCGCCTCTACGCCAGCGATGACTGCCCGCCGGGGAGAGAGCTGGTCCGCTTCTCCAGGAGGGTGGTGGGGGCCGACTCCCGGCAGGCGTGGACCTCACTCGAGCTCGAGGCACCGTGGTCGCCGGTGATCGCGCTACCCGGGCACAAGAACCTGGGCATCGGGCGCCACTGGCACTTCATGACCCTCCAGTTCTGGATTCTTACCGGGGTCGTGTACGTCGTCCTGCTCTGCCTCAGCGGCCAGTGGATCCGCCTCGTGCCGACCAGCTGGTCGATCGTGCCCGGCGCCATGCACGCGCTGGCCGTCTACTTCAACGGGCACCTGGCGCCTCCGCAGCCCGGGCTCGTCTACAACGCCGCCCAGCAGCTCGCCTACTTCACGGTCGTGTTCCTGCTGGCGCCGCTGCAGATCGCGACCGGCGCCGCCATGTCGCCTTCGGTGATCGCCCGGTTCCCCTGGTACGGGCGGCTCTTCGGCGGCAAGCAGATGGCGCGGACCCTCCACTTCCTCGGGCTCTGTGCATTCGGCGCCTTCGTGGTGGTGCACACGATCATGGTCGTCCTCCACGGCCTCCCCCGCGAGTGGGCGGCGATCGCGCTCGGCTCCTACCGGGCCAACCGGGCGGTGGCCGTCGCGGTCGGCCTGGCTGCCCTCCTCGTGATCGTCGCCGTCAACGTCGCCGTCACCGTCTGGGCGCTCGCGAGCCCGCGCTCCGCGCAGCGCCTGACGGGCCGTCTGGTCGATCCGTTCGAAAGTGCGCTCTCGAAGATCCTCACTTCGCGCCAGCGCTACCGGAGGGCGGGGATCACCCCCTACCACTGGGTGAACGGCCGTCCGCCGTCCGACACCGGCTACCGGGAGATGGCGCGCGGCGGGTTCCGCGACTACCGGCTCGAGATCGGGGGCCTGGTGGACTCGCCGCGGACGCTGACGCTGGAGCAGCTGCGCGAGCTGGGGTGCGAGAGCCAGGTCACCAAGCACAACTGCATCCAGGGCTGGACCGGGATCGCCGAATGGGGCGGGGTGCCGCTTCGGAAGATCGTCGAGCTGGTCCGTCCCCACGAGGGGGCTCAGCGGATCGTTTTCTACGCCTACGACGACAAGGGGCTGACCGAGGGCGAGGGTCGCTACGGCCAGTACTACGGATCGATCCCGCTCCACCTGGCGCTCAAGCCGCAGACGATCCTGGCCCTCGAGATGAACGGCGAGCCACTGCCGATCGAGCACGGCGCCCCGGTCCGTCTCCGGGTGGAGACCCAGCTCGGTTTCAAGATGGTCAAGTGGATTCGCAAGATCGAGTTCACCGAAGGCTACGAGCAGCTCGGGGCGGGGATGGGCGGCTGGCGCGAGGACCAGCAGTACTACGCGAACGCGGCGGGAATCTGAGGCAAGTGCGGGAATCTGAGGGCAAGTGAAGGTAGACCGGCTGGAGACCAGCGTCTACACGATCCCCACCGACCGGCCGGAGGCGGACGGCACCATCGCCTGGGACGAGACCTCCATGGTCGTCGTCGAGGCGGTCGCGGACTCGGGGGAGCGGGGGCTCGGCTACTCGTACGCCTCCCGCGCCGCGGCGGTCCTCGTCGCGGAGAAGCTCGAGGGTCACATCCGGGGCCGGCACATCGACGATGTCCGGGCCGCCTGGACGGCGATGGTGGCCACGGTCCGGAATGTGGGCCGGCAGGGGATCGCCGCCACCGCCATCTCGGCGGTCGACATCGCGCTCTGGGATCTTCGTGCCCGGGCCCACCAGCTACCGCTACACGTCCTGCTCGGGCCTCACCGGCGGGAGGTCCCCATCTACGGCAGCGGTGGCTTCACGACCTACACCGACGAGCAGTTGACCGAGCAGCTGGGCGGTTGGGTGGGGCAGGGCATACCCCGCGTCAAGATGAAGATCGGCACTGATTGGGGCGCCGACCCGGGCCTCGACCTGGAGCGGATCACGGTCGCCCGGCGTGCGATCGGCGATCGCACGCAGCTCTTCATAGACGCCAACGGCGCCTACCAGGCCAAGCAGGCGCTCGGCATGACGGAGCGGCTGACCGAGCTGGGAGTGGTCTACTTCGAGGAGCCGGTCTCCTCGGACCAGCTGCCGGAGCTGGCGCTGATCCGGCGCTCGACCCCGTTCGACATCGCCGCCGGGGAGTACGGCTACGATCCCTGGTACTTCGAGCGCATGCTGGATGCCGGCGCGGTCGACGTCCTGCAGGCGGACATGACGCGGTGCCTCGGCGTGACCGGCTGGCTGATGGCCGCCGACCTCGCGTACGCCAGAGGCATACCCTTCTCGGCCCATACGGCGCCCAGCCTGCACGTGCAGGTGGGCTGCGCGGCGCCCGAGATCGCGCATCTCGAGTACTTCTGGGACCACATTCGAATCGAGACCATGATCTTCGACGGCGCGCCGGCGGTCCGGCCGGGCGGCGTCATCGCGCCCGACCCGGGGTGGCCGGGCCTGGGCCTGGAGCTGAGGCGTGCCGACGCCGAGCGCTGGCGGGTCGGCTGACCCCGCGCCCCGGGGAGCCCGGTTCGCCGATCCACGGAGCGCCCGACCACAACATGGCAGCAACCAGGCACTCTTCCGCGGATGGGTGCCAGGCAGGAGTGAACGGTGAACAAGAACGCCAAGCCCGAAGTCGTCGTCGTGACCGGAGCCTCCGGGGGCGTCGGCCGCGCGGTCGCGCACTCGTTCGCGCGGCGGGGGGCGCATCTCGCGCTGCTCGCCCGCGGCGAGCGGGGTCTCGACGGTGCGGCCGAAGAGGTGACCCAGATGGGGGGACGGGCCCTTCCCATCCCCACCGACGTGGCGGACGCGGCCCAGGTCGAGTCCGCCGCCACCCGGGCGGAGGCGGAGCTTGGCCCGATCGACGCCTGGGTCAACGCCGCCATGGCGACGGTGTTCGCGCCGTTCCGGGAGATGACGGCCGAGGAGTTCGCACGGGCGACCTCGGTCACCTACCTGGGCACCGTCTACGGGACGATGGCCGCTCTTAGGCGGATGGTCCCCCGAGACCGGGGCACGGTGGTCCAGGTGGGCTCCGCGCTCGCCTACCGGGCGATCCCGCTCCAGGCCGCCTACTGCGGCGCCAAGTTCGGCATCCGGGGCATGACGGATGCCGTCCGCACCGAGCTCATGCACGAGGGGAGCCGGGTCTGGATGACCATGGTCCAGCTCCCGGCGGTCAACACGCCCCAGTTCAGCTGGTGCCGGAGCAGGCTCCCCAAGCACCCGCAGCCGGTGCCTCCCATCTTCCAGCCGGAGGTTCCGGCCGAGGCCGTCCACTGGGCCGCCCACCATCGCCGCCGGGAGATCTACGTCGGCATGCCGACGCTGATCGCCATCCTCGGCAACAAGCTTCTCCCCGCGCTTGGCGACCGCTACCTGGCGCGGACGGGCTTCGACTCGCAGCAGATCCAGGACATGCCGGTGCCGGCGGACCGTTCCGACAATCTCTTCGCGCCCGTTCCCGACCTGGCCGCCACACACGGCATCTTCGACGAGCAGGCCCACCGCCGCAGCTACCAGGCGTGGGCGACGACGCACCGGGCGCTGGTGGCGGGGGCGTTCGCCGCGTGCGCGGCGGCCGTGCTCACGCCGGCCCTGCGCAGGCTGGCTCGTTGAGCCGGATCCCGACATGAGCCCGGCCCCCCGCCATCTCGACGGGGCGGCCTGCCCCAGCGCCGCCGTGCGCGCCGCCATGTCCACGTGGGGGTCGGTGGGGCCTTGTGACCGGGCGCGAGGCCGCCGGTGAAAGAATGAGACCCTGATGGGAAGCAACCCGCCCCGCAGGAGAGGGACTCCCCCGCCCGGGCCCGGGACCGGATTCAACCAGTTCCGCACGCCCCGCTTCTGGATCACGCTCGGGATCCTGATGCTTGCCAACGTGCTGATCGCCAACACGCTCTTCGCCACCAAGGAGCCGGCCTCGGTGGTCATCCCCTACAACGTCTTCAAGGAGCAGGTCGTGGACGGCAACGTGATCGCCATCACGAGCACCGGCGACTCCATCGTGGGGACGACCCACAAGAAGATCGCCGCCACCCCCGGCGGCAAGACCACGGCCACGCGCTTCTCCACCCAGCGGCCCGCCTTCGCCGACGCCAACCTGGAGGCACTCCTCGAGAAGCACCAGGTGACCATCAACGCCAAGCCCCCCAACCCGCCCCAGCCTTTCTGGGAGACGCTGCTCTTCAGTCTCGGGCCGGCGGTCCTGATCGTGGTCGCCTTCCTCTATCTGAGCCGGCGGATGGCGGGCGCGGGCGGAGGCCTGCTGGGCGGCCTCGGCCAGAGCAAGGCACGCCTCTACGACGCCCAGAAGCCGGGCACCACCTTCGCCGACGTCGCCGGCATCGACGAGGTGAAGCAGGAGCTGCAGGAGGTGGTGGACTTCCTCCGCGAACCTCAGAAGTACCAGCGCCTGGGGGGTCGGGTGCCCAAGGGGGTGCTGCTGGTCGGGCCCCCGGGGACGGGGAAGACGCTGCTCTCGCGCGCCGTCGCCGGCGAGGCCAAGGTCCCCTTCTTCAGCATCTCGGCGGCGGAGTTCATCGAGGTGGTGGTCGGCGTCGGCGCCTCGCGCGTGCGTGACCTCTTCACCAAGGCGCGCCAGGCGGCGCCCGCGATCGTGTTCATCGACGAGCTGGACGCGATCGGCCGGAGCCGGGGCGGAAGCCTGCGCATCGGAGGCCACGACGAGCAGGAGCAGACGCTGAACCAGATCCTGACCGAGATGGACGGCTTCGACGCCCGCGAGGGGGTGATCGTCCTCGCCGCCACCAACCGCGCGGACGTGCTCGACCCCGCCCTGCAGAGACCGGGCCGGTTCGACCGCCGGATCACGGTGCAGCCGCCGGACCGGCGGGGCCGGGCGGCCATCCTCGCCATCCACACTCGAGGGGTGCCGCTGGCGGCGAGCGTCAACCTGGACGAGATCGCCGCCCAGACGCCCGGGCTGGTCGGGGCCGACCTCGCCAACCTCATCAACGAGGCCGCGCTCGGCGCCGCCCGGAAGGGCTCCAGCGCGGTGTCCATGGAGGACTTCTCGGAGGCCATCGAGAAGACGCTGCTGGGGAGCGAGCGCAAGCTCATGCTGAGTCCCCTCGACCGGGAAAGGATCGCCTATCACGAGTCGGGCCACGCGCTGCTCGGACTTCTGGTGCCGGGGGCGGACCCGGTCCGGAAGGTGACCATCGTGCCCCGCGGGCTGGCGCTGGGGGTCACCGTCCAGAGCCCGGTCAACGACCGCTTCAACTATGGCGAGGACTACCTTCGGGCACGGATCGTGGGCGCGCTGGGCGGCCGGGCCGCCGAGTCGCTCGTCTACGGGGTCGTCACCACCGGCGCCGAGAACGACCTCCAGCAGGTGACCCAGATCGCCCACGAGATGGTCGTCCGCTGGGGGATGAGCCCCAAGATCGGGCCCCTCAACTATGGGGAGGATGGCGCCGCCGGGCCCTTTGCCATGCGCCGCCCCTACAGCGAGGCGACCGCCAAGCTCATCGACGACGAGGTGAAGCGTATCGCCGAGGAGTGTGCCACCAGCGCCCGTGACCTGCTCGCGGAGCATCGGGAGAAGCTCGACGCGCTCGTGCACGCACTTCTCGAGCACGACTCCCTGGGCGAGCAGGAGATCCTCGAGGTGACCGGGCTGCAGCCGCCCGCGGAGGCGGCGATCCCGACTTCCACCGACGGCCGCGCCGCCAAGGTCCGGACCCGCCGCGCCTGAAGCGCCTCCGGCGAAGGGCAGGGCCCGGCGGGCTATGCTTAACTGAACTAATTAGTATGGCTAACCAACTGGCGCCGGTCACGGCCCCGCCCGCGACTCGCCTCTCCGGGGCCGAGGTCGCCGCCCGCCTCCGGATCGCCATGGCGAGGATGACCCGGCGCCTCCGGCGCCAGACGGACGCGGAGCACTCGGCCTCGGCGCTGTCGGCTCTCGCCACCGTCAGCCGGGACGGCCCCATCACGCTCGGTGAGATGGCGAAGGCCGAGGGCGTCTCCCGGCCCAGCATGACGGTGATCGCCGCCGGCCTGGCGGCGCAGGGCCTGGTCACTCGGGCCGCCGACACCGGGGACCGGCGCGTGGTCAGGATCGCGATCACTCCGGCCGGACAGCAGGCCCTCCAGCGCAGCCGGACCCGGCGCGACGCCTATCTGGCGACCCGGCTCCGGACGCTGGACGACGATGAGCTCGGGGTCCTGGACAGCGCGGCCGCGATCCTGGAGCGGCTCCTGGAGAAGGGCTCGTGAGCCGGTTGGCGTCCACCTTCAGCTCGCTCAGGGTGCGCAACTACCGGATCTTCTTCTCCACCCAGCTGGTCTCAGTGACTGGCACCTGGATGCAATCCACGGCCCAGATGTGGCTCGTCCTCCGCCTCACCCACAGCGGGCTCGCGCTCGGAGTCACCGCCGCGCTGCAGTTCACGCCCATGCTGCTGTTCGGCACCTGGGGCGGCCTCTTCGCGGATCGGGCCGACAAGCGCAAGCTCCTGATCGGCACCCAGGCGGCGGCCGCCATCGTGGCGCTGGCGCTGGCCGTGGCAACCCTCACCGGCGCCGTCCAGCTCTGGATGGTGTACCTGCTGGCGCTGCTGCTCGGCTTCGTCAACGCGGTGGACAACCCCACCCGCCAGAGCTTCGTGACGGAGATGGTCGGGGCCCGCCAGATCATCAACGCGGTCAGCCTCAACAGCGCCGTCTTCACCTCCGCCCGGGTCGTGGGGCCGGCCCTCGCCGGTCTTCTCATCGCCGTCGTGGGTACCGGCTGGTGCTTCTTGGCGAACGGGCTCTCCTACCTCCCCGTCATCGTCGGGCTGATCTTGATGCGTCCCTCGGAGCTGCACCGTGGCGCACCCGTCGCCGCGGCGCGCGGCCAGATCAAGGCCGGCCTGCGCTACGCGTGGACGCGGCCGGAGCTGCGGCTGCCCCTCCTCCTGATGCTGGCGGTGGGCACGCTGGCGTTCAACTTCTCGGTCCTGCTGCCACTGCTGGCGCACTACACCTTCCACTCCGGTGCCGGCACCTTCGGGGTCTTTCTCTCGCTGATGGGCGCCGGTTCCTTCGCGGGCGCGCTGCTCGCCGCGGGCAGGAAGCGTCCCACGCACCGCCTGCTGGCCCTCTCCGCGCTTGCCTTCGGGATCCTCCTGGTGGGGGTCGCGCTGATGCCGGCCCTGGGGCTCGAGATGCTGGTGCTGGTGCCCCTCGGGCTAGCCATGATCACCTTCCAGGCGACCGGCAACTCGCTGCTCCAGCTCAACTCCGAGCCGGCCTTTCGGGGCCGGGTGATGGCCCTCTACGTGATCGTGTTCCTGGGCAGCACACCGATCGGGGCGCCGACCGTGGGCTGGGTGGCGCAGACGTTCGGTCCTCGGGCCGCCTTCGGGCTGGGCGGCGTCGCCACCATCGTGGGCGCGCTGCTGGCCCTGGTCGCCGTCTCCCGCTGGCGGCTGGGAGAGCGGCGCGGCGCGCGGGTGGGGCCGGGTCCGGGGGTGGGGCCGGAGGTGACCTCGCGCGCCTCGACCTGACCCGGCGGTGTCCCCGCCGTCTGTTCTATCCGCTCGGCCTCTGGTGGCGGGCGACCGAGAAGCCGACCATGACCGGCACGTTGATCCCGGCCAGCAGCAGCCCGGTCGGCGGCCGCCGACCGGCGGCACCA
>JBOHUX010000109.1:0-8104 GCA_050734915.1 Candidatus Dormibacteraceae bacterium | reverse complement strand
CTCCAGGTCGGCGCTCTTCCTCGGCACCGCCTGCGTGATGGCACCCGCGCCAGGGGCCGCCGCCCAGGCGCGGTCACCGGCCCGCTTCCAGGCGAGAAGACGACCGGCGGACGAGGCCACCTCCCGGCAGGCCATGCGCGCGTCCTCCACCTCCGGGCGCCGGGACAGATCGTAGTGGCGTGCCACGATGGCAGCCCACTGGTCGCTCCCCAGCCTCGCCAGCCCCTCGATGAAGCGATCTGGCTCCACCGCGAGCAGCCTACGCGCCGCCTGCCCAGGGGCGTATGCCGGAGGGCCAGACAACCCTAAAGAGTGCCCTCCGCGAGGGCGTGCGGAACGCGTGCAGGAGGAGCGTCTGCGCGGCGGCCGCCGCCTCGCCCCGATGTGCGGTCGCCGTCCGAAACCTCGGCCGGGGACGGCAGCTCGGCGCCGAGGTAGACGCGACCAACCGAGCCGCTCCAGTGACTCACTCACATCGATACCGACGGGGAGCTTCACGAGCGCCGAAGGCCCGGGCCAGGACGGCGCCGGCGAGGCGGGCTCGTGGTGGCGTCCGGGGAACCGATGATGAGAACAGGATGCCGGTCGGCGCGCCGGATGTGATGGCTCCGTGCCAAAGCTGCAACCGGAACGTACCCCATGCGTGTTCAAGAAGGTGTGAGGGCCGACACCGAGACCCGGTGGCAGACTGAGGAGATGCGTCCCCGACGTCCCTCGAGAGCGGGGCTCGGCGAGCGCCTGGCGGGGAACCTGGACCTGGCGTTCGAGGAACTGGTCGCCGACCATCAGGACGCGCTCTACTCGTTCGTCGCCAGCCTGTCCCGGGACCGAGGGCGGGCTGAGGAGGTGGTCCAGGACGCGTTCGTCCGCGCCCATCGGGCGCTGCGCGGTTACGAGCCGGACCGGGTCCGCGCGATGGCCTTCAGGCCCTGGCTCTACCGGCTCGCACTCAACAGCTTTCGCAACCGCCTGCGCGGCCGCCGCGTGGAGCTGGTCCTCGTGGAGGAGGTGCCCTCGGTGGCCGATCCCGGCGCCGGTCCGGAGGCGTCCGCGATGAGGCGGGTGGATCGCGACCGTCTGGCCGGTGCGCTGGCGTTGCTGCCGTCCAACCAGCGGATCGCGGTCGTGCTGCGGTTCGGGCAGGACCTCGGTTATGAAGACATGGCCGCCATCACCGGCCGGCCGGTGGGCACCGTGAAGTCCGACGTCCATCGCGGCCTGGCCGCATTGCGCCAGGTGCTGGCGCCGGAGGAGACGTGAGCATGAGCCGTTCCCTCGAACACTCGATCAGGGGGCTGGGAGGAGCCGCCCCCCCCACGCTGCTGCCTTCGGTGCTCCAGCGCGTCGGCCTCGGCTTCTGGTACGGGAGCTGGCGGAGCATCCTCGGCCCCATGTTCGTGGCCTACGGACCCGCCGGGCTGGTGGCCATCCGTCCGGCCGGCGAGCCAGCGGCTTTCGAAGGCTGGTTCGGTTCGTGGCAGGGGCGCTCTGTGCGCCCCGTAGACCCGCTTCCCGAGCGGCTGGCGGCGCGGATCGCCGCCTCGCTGAAGGGCAACCGAGGCCGCATCGAGGTGGATCTGCGCGCGCTCACCGGGTTCCAGCGCGACGTGCTCGGCGCGGCCCGACGCATCCCCCGGGGGGAGGTGCGCACCTACGGTTGGGTGGCGAGGGAGATTGGCCGGCCAGGCGCGGTGCGCGCCGTCGGCTCGGCGCTGGCCCGCAACCCCATCCCCCTCGTCATCCCCTGTCACCGCGTGCTTCGCGGCGACTGGCAGGTCGGCGAGTACAGCTGCGGCGGCCCCGCCGCCAAGCGGACGGTGCTCGCCGCCGAGGGCCTCGGCCCCGAGAGCCTCGAGGAGCTGAGCCGGGGCGGCGTCCGCTTCCACGGGAGCGACACCACCCGCATCTTCTGCCTCCCCACCTGCCGGCACGCGAGGCGGACCCAGCCCCGGCACCGGGTCGCGTTTCGCTCCGAGGCCGACGCCCGCCGCGCCGGCTACCGCCCCTGCCCGGTCTGCCGCCCGGTGCTGGCGCGGCCCCAAGTCGGTGGCCAGGGTGGGGAATCGCGTCCCAGCCGGCTTGGTCCCCGAGGCTAGACCCGGGGGAGGCGGAGCGAGACGGTCGTCCCCCCGCCGGCCACCGATTCGAGATCGACGTCGCCGCCGTGCATGCGCATGATCTCGCGTGCGAGATAGAGCCCCAGCCCGGTTCCCTGGATGTGGCTGTTGAGAGGTGTCACGATGCGGCCGAAGCGGGTGAAGAGCCGGTCGGTCTGGGCACCGTCGATGCCGATCCCATGGTCGGTGATCGAGATCACCGGTCCCAGCTCCAGCTCCCGGCATCGGACCTCGATCGCGCCGCCGTCCGGTGAGTACTTGACCGCGTTGTCGAGGATGTTGGTGATGACGGTCAACAGCCGGGTGCGGTCCACCTCCGCCATCACCGGCCGGTCGGGCAGGCTGACATCGAAGCCATGGCCGGGGCCCACCTGGGGAGCCACCGTCGTCAGCGCCTCTCCCACCAGGCCTCGCAGGTCGAGCATCTCGGTTCGCAGCAGGAGCTGGCGATCCTCGAGGCGGGCGGTCTCCAGCATCTGCTCGACGAGCATCGCCATCTGATCAGCCTTCGCCCGCAGGGTGGGCAGGACCCCCCCGACCTGCTCGCCCAGCTCTCCGAGGGAGCCGTCCGCCATCATCGAGAGATAGCCGCTCAACACCGCCAGCGGGCCCCGCAGCTCGTGAGAGGCAAGCTTCAGGAAGTCAGACTTGACCCGCTCCAGGTCCGCCGCCCGCAGCGCCGCGGACCGCAGCTGGTCGGCTTCCAGGGACCGGCGCGTGGTGTCGAGCCGCATCCGGGACAGCTCCAGGTTGGCCTTCACCCGGGCGACCAGCTCGGGGCCCGAGAAGGGCTTGACCAGATAGTCATCGGCGCCCGCCGCGAGACCTTCGACGATCGCCTCCCGGCCCGCCCTCGCCGACACCAGCACGACCGGGATGGACCTGGTCGCGTCACCCTCTCGGAGAGCTCGCAGGAGGCCGAAGCCATCCAGCCCCGGCATCGTCACGTCGGTGAGAACCAGGTCCGGGGGCGCCGCCCGCGCCCGCGCCAGCGCCCCCGCGCTGTCGGCCGCCGTCTCCACGAGCCAGTGCTGGGCGAGGAGGCGCTTGAGGTACAGCCTCATGTCGGCGTTGTCGTCGATCACCAGCACCCTCGAGGTTGCCGGAGGGGCCGCTCGCGGCGCATGGTCCACCTCCGAGAGATCCGGCTCGGGGGCTAAGGCGCGGGGCTCGTCGGCGGCCGCCTCTTCGTCGGGGAGCCAGCGCAGAGCCTCGTCCACGTACGGCGCCGCGCCCAGCCGCGAGCGATCGCGAGCGGGCCCGCGGACGGCTGGGGGCTGGGCGCCGGACGCGAAGGGGAGGCGGACGGTGAAGGCGGCGCCCTCGCCGGGGCGGCTCCTCACGTCCACCGACCCCCCCTGGAGCCTGGTGAGCTCCATGACCAGGGTCAGTCCGATCCCGGTGCCCTCCTGGGTCCGCGACCTCGCCCCGGCGACGCGGTGGAACCTCTCGAACAGGTGGGGCAGGTCGGCCTCGGGGATGCCCGTTCCGGTGTCGGCCACGGTCAGCTCGAACCCCGCCTCCGCCTCTCGCAGCGCGACCGTGATCGACCCTTCGAAGGTGAACTTGAAGGCGTTGGAGAGGAGATTGAGCACGATCCGCTCCCACATCTCACGGTCGACGCTGACCGGCTCCCGCGTAGGAGGGCAGTCTATCTCCAGGCGCAGGCCCGCCTTCTCGATCACGGGCAGGAAGCTCCGGGCCAGCTCGGCCGTCATCGACGCGAGATCGGTCGGCTCGAGGACGGGCTGGGCCCGACCGGCCTCCAGGCGCGAGAAGTCGAGCAGCGAGTTGACGAGCTTGAGCAGCCGGAGGCTGTTTCGGTGGGCGATCTCCAGCCGTTCCCGGCCCTCCTGCGCCAACGACGGGCGAGTGCCGGCCGCAGCCTCGGAGTCGGAGGCCAGCACCTCCTCCAGCGGCCCCAGCAACAAGGTGAGCGGGGTCCGGAACTCGTGACTGACATTGCTGAAGAAAGCGGTCTTGGCACGATCCAACTCGGCAAGGACGTCGGCGCGCTGCACCGCCTCGTGATAGGCCCGCGCGTTGAGGACCGCAGACGCAACCTGGCCCGCGATCAGCTCCAGGAAGCCGCGGTACTCCGCGTCAAGGGAGCGCCGCGGGCTGACCCCGGCGACGAGAACTCCCGCCACGTGCTCGCCGCGGGGCGCCCCGGGCCGCGTGATGGGCAGCGCGAGAGCCTTCGAGACCGGTTCCGGCCAGGGGCCGGCTACGATGGCTCCGAACCTCGCGGTGACGTCGTCCACGACAGCCGGAAGCGCCGTCCGAAGGACGGCGGCAAGCGGCCAGCCCTGTTCAGCGTCGGGGGGATGGCCACGGGCCAGGCGGGGAGCGGCGATCGCCACCGATCGCGGGCTGGCGGGCGTCCCCGGTTCCATGCCGGCGCTGCCCACCAGCCGCGCGTGGGCGCCATCGGGATCGAGCAGGTAGACGAGCGCGAAGGGGACGTCGAGGGGGTTGGAGGTGAGCGCCCGGGCGGCGTCCGAGCAGGCCTCCTCCGCGGTCCTGGTGTCGTCGGGAGCCGCGGCCAGCTCGCGCAGGGTGTCCAGCCGCCTTTCACCGACGGCCCGCCCCGTCGTCTCCGAGCAGGTCACGAAGACGCCGCCCACCCCTCCGGTCTCATCGCGGATCGCGCTGTAAGAGAAGTCGAAGTAGCACTCCTCCGTATAGCCGAAGCGCTCCAGGGGCAGCATGAAGTCGTGGTAGCTGGTCGCCTGTCCGCGTCCCATGACGCGCTCGAACATGGGGCCGATGATTTCCCAGATCTCCGCGAAGCACTCCCGCGTCCCCTGACCGAGCGCGGCCGGGTGCTTGGTGGCGCCCAGGATCGGCCGGTAGGCGTCGTTGTAGAACTGCACGAACTGCGGGCCCCAGGCGACATACATCGGATACCCGGATGCCAGCAGGATGCTCACGGCGGTGCGCAGGCTCTGGGGCCATCCGTCAGCGGCGCCGATCGGTGTCCGCGCCCAGTCGAAGGCGCGGATCATGACTCCCATCTCGCCACCTCCGGAGAGCTCCCCTTCGATCTCACCGCGCTCGGGCGCCGGGACCTCGGCCTCCGAGAATGGCATCATCGAAGTCTAGGAGGTCACGGACGCGACCGCCGGATGCCTACCCGAGCTCTCGCAGCGTCGTACGGAGCGCCTCCTCGAACAAGGCCCGCTCGGCCGCTTTCCCCACCGTGACCCTCACCAGACGGTCAAGCGGGGGCGCGCCCGGCGTCCGGGTGAAGATGTCGCGATCGAGCAGTCCCTTCAGGACCCGCGCGGCGCGCTCACGGCGGCCGAGGTCGAAACAGACGAAGTTCGCTGCCGACGTCACCACCCCAAGTCCGAGCTCTCGAGCCAGGTGTTCGTAGGCTCGCCGGCCTTCCGCAACCGCCCGCACCACCCCCTCGAGGAACGGCCCGTCGGCCAGGCTCGCGCGAGCGCCCACCTGGGCGACGCGGTTGACGCCGAAGTGAAGGCGGATGCGGTCGAAGGCCGCCACCATCCCGCCCTCTGCGATCGCGTAGCCGATCCGGAGGCCCGCCATCCCGTACGCCTTGGAGAAGGTCCGCAGCCGAACCAGCCGGAGATCGGCGGGCTCGAGCGCAAGCCGGTCAGAGGGCGCGAACTCGAGGTACGCCTCGTCGAGCACCAGCAGCGTGCCCGCCGGCAGCGCGTCGAGGAATCGGGCAAGCTCTGCCGCGCCGACCCAGGAGCCGGTCGGATTGTCGGGGTTGGCGAGGAAGACCAGGCGGGCTCCGGTCCTCTGTGCGGCCGTCACCAGCGCGTCGAGATCGTTGCGGTCGCCCCGATACGGAACGCCGTGGGTGCGACCGCCGGCGCCCACCACGTGGTAGGCGAAGGTCGGATACGCCCCCAGCGACATCACGGCGACCTCGCCCGGATCGAGGAACGCCCGCACGACGAGCCCCTGAAGGTCGTCGATGCCGCTGGCGACGGCGACCTCGGCCGTCGACACGCCCTCCCGCGAAGCGATCGCCTGGCGCAGGTCCCAGCACTCGGGATCCCCATACCGGCTCGCCTCCTGAAGGGCGTCCGCCATCGCCGACGCCGCCCGCGGCGAGATGCCGAAGGCGCTCTCGTTGGCGCCCAACCGGGCCCGGAACCGCCGCCCGGTCCGGCGCTCGATCGTCTCCGGCGCGACGAACGGAACCGTGGCCGGCAGGGCCGCCACCAGCCGGCTGAGGCGGGCTGGGGTGACGTCGATCGCCTTCGGTCCGGCTCCCTCGTCCCCCACTCGGAGAATGTTGCCATGCGGGCCACCGGCCCCGCGTCGCCGGCCGGCTCCTACACCACCTCGCGCGACGTGACCGTGCGATGCCTCGGCTCCCCGCTGCCGTCAGCGTTGCCGTCACTGTTGCCGTCAGCCAGCCAAACCGACGGCCGACCAGCACGAAACCTGCGTACGGCCATTGGCCATCTGAATACGAGGCGTGGCGGGGATGGATGGGAATCGAACCCACCCAGGGCGCCTCATCAGCGCCCCGCAACGGTTTTGAAGACCGCGGGAGGCACCAGCCCCCGTACATCCCCTCGGAATCCGCGCCGGCCGTCTACCCCCGGTGGTCGGTGGCCGTAGCGAGACTCTAGCCAAGTGGCCAGGTCGGCGGCGGTCGAACTCCTCGCGGATGGCTGACGCCGGACGAGAGTCGCCGACGTCAGGGTGCTCGGCGGACCGCTACTAGCGCGACCAGACGGCCACGACGCAGCCGAGGACGAGCAGGATGGTCGCGGCGCCCATCAACCAGTACCCCAGGGTGACATCCCAGTGAGACTCCGCTTCGGCAGTGACTTCGAGCTCTGCTTCCATGCCCGCTATTCAGCGCTCTGCCGCCACCCCGCGCATCCTGCGAATGCAGTGAAATGGACCCCCGCGACGGGCCCGCATCTACCCACACCCGATGCCCACCGGGGGGGAGCCCTCTAGCTACGAGGTGGCGCGCCCGCCTCCAACTCGGAGCGGACCCTCTCGATCAGCGTCGCGATGGCGCCTGAGTCGCCGCCGCCCGCTGCTCGGAACCTCTCGGCGGCCACTCCCGCCATATAGCACGCGAGGGGCGCGAAGGGCCTCTCGCCCGTGTGGGCGGCCACCCGGGCCAGTTCAAGCAGTTGCTCGGCGACGGCGGGCTCGAGGGACGGCGCCTGGATCTCGGTCCCCTGGGTGGCGGCCGTCGAGGTGAAGCGGCGGCCCAGATCGTCGAAGAACTTGTTCACGCCTCCGACCATAGCAAGCCCGCGGAGGACGGTCGGCAACCCTTCAGATGAGGGCGTCCAGCTTCTGCCTGAGCTCGACCTTGAGGTCGGGCCGGTAGCCGACGGTTCGGTCGGCGGGGCGACCACCCTTGAAGATGATCAGGGTCGGGATGCTCATGATCCCGAGGCGGCCCGGCGTCTGCGGATTCTGGTCGATGTCCATCTTCATGACTTCGATCTGGTCGCCCAACTCAACGGCCAGGGCCTCCACGACGGGCGCGATCATCCGGCAGGGCCCACACCAGGTGGCCCAGAAGTCGACCAGCACCGGCTTCGCCGAGCTGAGGACCCGGGCCTCGAAGTCGGCGTCGGACACGGGCTGGACGTCAGACATCTTGATTCACGACATCTGGCGTCCTGAGCCCGAGGTCGCGTCGGCCGCCTTCGGGGAACCGGAGTCGGCGCTCTTCTCGCCGCCCCTGGACGAACCTGGGGACGAGCCCTCGGACGACCCCTCGGCCTGCTTGGGGCCGGACTCCGACTTGGACTCCACCCCGGGCTTGGAGTCGGACTTGGAGTCGGACTCCGACCGCGAGCCGTTGCCACCCGAGTCGGGCTCCTTCTTCCTGTAGTCGGTGATGTAGAACCCGCTGCCCTTGAAGACGATCCCCACGCTGCCGAACACCTTCCGCACCGGTGCGTCGCAGGTCGGGCACGACGTCAACGCCTCGTCGTGGAACGACTGCACGACGTCGAAGGTCTCAG
>JBOHUX010000108.1:0-8160 GCA_050734915.1 Candidatus Dormibacteraceae bacterium | reverse complement strand
GGGTGGCGGGCCGTGAGGCGTGCCACCAGACGCGGGCCGCGGTCGGCGGCCGCCCTCCCCGCACCCCCGCGCTCACGTCCGGCCCCGGGTGCCTAGGGTCGGTGGGGGAAGCGGGAGAAGTCCGGCTTGCGCTTCTGGACGAAGGCGTCCCGCCCCTCCTGAGCCTCCTCGCCCATGTAGTAGAGCAAGGTGGCGTCGCCGGCCAGCTGCTGGATCCCGGCCAGACCGTCGTCGGCGGCGTTCATGCCCGCTTTGATCATCCGTATCGCGAGGGGGCTCTTCTCGAGGATCTTCCGGCACCAGGAGACCGTCTCCTCCTCCAGACGCCGAAGTGGCACCACCTTGTTGACCAGTCCCATCTGGAAGGCCTCCTCGGCCGAGTACTGCTCGCAGAGAAACCAGATCTCCCGGGCCTTCTTCTGGCCGACGCTCCGGGCCAGGAGGCCGGAGCCGTAACCTCCGTCGAAGCTGCCCACCCGCGGCCCCGCCTGGCCGAAGCGGGCGTTGTCGGCGGCGATGGTGAGATCGCAGACGACGTGGAGAACGTGGCCGCCGCCGATGCAGAACCCGGCCACCATGGCGATGATCGGCTTCGGCGTCCGCCGCATCTGGATCTGGAGGTCGAGCACGTTGAGCCGCCCGACGCCGTTCTCGTCCACGTACCCGTCGTCCCCCCGGATCCTCTGGTCACCACCAGAGCAGAAGGCTTGGTCGCCGGCGCCTGTGAGGACGATCACCCCCACCCGGGGGTCGTCGCGCGCCTCCTCGAAGGCGCGCGACATCTCGAAGAGAGTGGTCGGACGGAAGGCGTTGTGGACCTCGGGGCGGTTGATCGTGATCTTGGCGATGCCGTCCCAGGTCTCGTAGACGATGTCTTGATACTTGCCCCCGGGGATCCATCCGTTCATCTAAGCAACCACTCCTAGAGCAACCACTAGCATTATCGAGTCATGGTATCGGATCCCCTCTCGTCACGGGCACGCGCCGACGGCGGTGTGCCGGCTCTGGTGGACCGGGGCACCGGCGAACGGCTCTCGTGGGGGGAGCTGGACCGCATGGCATCCCAGTGGGCTTTGAGGCTGGCCCGTCTGGGAGTGACGGCCGGGGATCGGGTCGCCATCGTGGAGCCGGCGGGGGCGAGGTTCGCGGCCGCGTTCTTCGCCTGCGGCAGGCTCGGGGCGGCGGCGGTCCCGCTCCCGGTCCGGGGTCCGGAGCGGGACCGGCAGCGCAAGCTGGCCGACTGCCGGCCGCGAGCGCTGATCATCGAGGGACGGGCAGTCCCGTGCCGTGACCCGGCCCGGGGCGACCCGGGCGATCTGTGCGTCCTCTACACGTCGGGAACGACGGGGAGCCCGAAGGGCGTTCGCCAGACCCTCGCCAACCACCGCGCCTCGGCACTGGGGTGCCAGGAGAGCATCGGGGCGCGGCCCCAGGACCGCTGGCTGCTCGCGCTCTCCCCCCACCACGTCGGAGGCCTGGCGATCCTGATGCGCTCAGTCCTCGCGGGGAGGCCGGTGGTGACGGTGCCTCGCTTCGAGGAGGGGGCCGTCCTCGGCGCGCTTCGCGATGAGCGGCCCAGCCTGGTCTCGCTGGTCCCAGTCATGCTCTCCCGACTCGTCGAGGCCGGCGGCCTGCAAGATCTGCGCCGGGTCCGGGCGGTGCTCTTGGGAGGCGCGCCGGCGCCCGCCAAGGCGATCGCCGGCTGGCGCCGGATGGGAATCCGTGCCTGTCCCACCTACGGCCTGACCGAGACGTGCTCACAGGTGGCGACCGTGGCGCCGGGAACCGCGCTCGACCCCCTGCACGCTGACGGGCTCGCCGGTCGCCCGCATTCGCAGGTTTCGATCTCCGTCGAGGCCGGGGAGATCGTGGTCGCGGGGCCCGTCGTCTCCCCCGGCTATCTCGACCCCGACCTCCGCCCCGCGCCCGGACCGGACGGATTCCGGACCGGTGACCTCGGCTTCCTGGACGGAGCCGGTCTCCTCCACGTCACCGGGCGGGCGGACGACGTCATCATCACCGACGGCGAGAACGTCCAGCCGGCGGAGGTGGAGGCCGTGCTCCAGGCCCATCCCGCCGTCCGGGACGCGGCCGTGCGGGGCCGCCCCAACGCCCGCCACGGGCAGCTGTTGGAGGCCCTGGTGGTGGCGCCCGAAGGAGTGGATGCCGAGGCCCTGCGCCAGTGGTGCCGCGAGCGCCTGCCGGCCTTCAAGGTGCCCCGCCGGGTGACCTTCGTCTCCAGCCTGCCGCGTCTGGAGGGGGGCAAGCTGCGCCGGGCCGGCGTGGAGGGACCCTGACAGTCCCCCCTGCAGCGCCAAGAGGCTGCCCGGGCGGGCCGGCACTCAGGCGCGGTTGCGGCGGGAGGAGAGCCGGACGACTCGCGCGTAGTCGTCCGGCGTGTCCACATCGTCCGGCGAGCCGGAGCCGGCGACCACGTCCACCAGCTCGGGGCGCGCCCCGAGCACCTGGCGGGCGCCCTCGTCGCCGGTCAGCCCCGCCAGCTCGGGCCAGAGCGATCGGTCGATCAGGATCGGAGGCACCCAGCGACCGGCGTGGGCGGTCGCCGCCGCCGGCCGCGCGTCGCCGGCGCGCCACCTCTGGAGAAGGGACGCGACCGTCGCCGAGCCGACCAGCGGCTGGTCGCCGAGCAGCACCATCGCTCCCGCCACCCAGGGCGGCAGGGCGGCCAACCCGGACCTCAGGGAGGACGCGATCCCGCTGGCCGCCTCCGGGTTGTGGACGAGCGTCGCGCCGCCTTCGCCGCCCTGGCCGCCCTCGAGGGCCGTCCCCACCGCCGGGTCCGACCAGACCCCCACGATCGGGTGGCACCCGCCCTTCCGGGCTGCCTCCAGCACGTGCGCGACGAGGGGACGGCCGTCGAGGTCGAGCAGCAGCTTGTTGGTCCCCATCCGCGAGCTCGAACCCGCCGCCAGCACGACCGCGGCCACCGGCAGCGCCCAGGCGGCGACGCGATCGAGAGGGAGATCCGGGTGCAGGATCGACTCCACCTCGGCGCCCGCTTCGAGCCCCGCCTCGGCGAACGCGGCCATGCGCGCCCGATCGGAATCCACGACCAGCAGCCGCCGCCCGGCCAGAGCCGACAGCTCGGGAGCCGCCGCGCCCGCCCGGGGGCCGATCACGGCGACCCCCATGCAGTCGGCTCGGGCGGCCGCGTGATCGACCGCCCGTGCGAGGTCGCGGCCCCACGCGACGGCCACATGAGGAACGGCCGGCTCCCGGTGGGTGCGGCCGCGGAGATGCAGGTCGAGGTCGCCGAGGAGGAGGATCATGGCCGATGTTTAAAGTAGGCCTGTGCCGCCGCTGGGCGCCCATGTGGAAGCAAGAGGAGGGATTCACAACGCCTTCGCCGGCGCCGCCGCGATGGGGGCGCAGGCGATCCAGGTCCATCCCACCCCGCCGCACTACTGGGGGTCTCCCAAGCTCGACGACGAGCGCGTCGCGGCATTCGAGGAGGCCGCCGCCGCCGCCGGCCGGCCCCCCTTCTTCTTCCACGCCGTCTACCTCATCAATCTGGCGGCCACCGATGCCGTGCTGGGATCCCGTTCCGAGAGCACCCTGGCCGGCTACCTGGCGGCTGGCGACCGGCTCGGCATCGACGGCGTCATCTTCCACACCGGGAGCCACAAGGGGGCCGGCTTCGAGGCCTGCCTCCCCCAGGTGGCGGAGCACCTGCGCCGGGTCATGGAGCGCGCCGACCCGCGGCGGACGCGGCTGCTGATCGAGAACAACGCCGGGTCGGGAGACTGCGTCGGTGCCCGCTTCGAGGAGCTGGCGGCGATGCTGGAGGCGGTGCCCGATCCCCGGATCGGGGTCTGCATCGACACCTGCCATGCCTTCGCCTCCGGGTACGACATCCGCACCGCCGAGCAGGCGGCCGGCATGCTGGACGAGCTGGAGCGGGTGATCGGGTTGGGGCGGGTGGAGGCGATCCACTGCAACGACTCGCAGGCAGCGCTCGGTTCCAACCGCGACCGCCATGCCAACATCGGCCTCGGCGAGATCGGCGAGGAGGGGTTCCGGGCGCTGCTGCACGACCCCCGGCTGGCGCGGATGCCCTTCATCCTCGAGGTGCCCGGCGTGGACGGGCAGGGTCCCGACGCCGCCAACCTGGAGGTTCTGCACCGCCTGGCGGGTCCCCGCCAGGCGGGAGTTTGAGATCGGGGGTGGCGCGAATCACCTTATGGTGTGATAATTGTCATTAGAGGTGATAATTAGATGATCCTATTTCTACTCGCGCTGGCGGCGGCACTGGCTGGGGTCGGAAGCTACAGCTACTTCAACCAGGGCACCGTCAACATCCACTGGTGGGCATGGCACTGGTATGGCGTCCCCGACTGGTGGCCGGTCGCGGCAGCGACCGCCGCGCTCTTCCTGATCCTGGTCTTGTACATGGCCTTCGCAGGCTGGATGATCGGCCGCTCGCGGGGGTCCGACCGGATGGTGGCCGCCCATGACGTCGCCATCGACGATCTCCGGCGCGAGAATCTCGCGCTCCACGACGAGGTGACGCGGCTGCGCGCAGAGGCCCCCGCCACCCGCCGCGAGATGGCCTGAGCCGCTTCCCGCCCCTCCCGGCTATCCGGCCGGGCAGCCCTGGCGACGCGGATCAGGAGGGGCTTGCGGGCGGCCCCGGGACCGGAAGGCGCATGGGCGCTCCGGAAGCGCCGTGGCGGGTGGCGGTCACCTCGGCCATGATGCCGAGCGCGGTCTCCTCCGCTCCGCGGCCACCGAGGTCGAGCCCGATCGGCCCGTGGACTTGGGCCAGCTCCGCTTCGGTGAAGCCCTCCTCCCGGAGGCTCTGGAACCGGTTTGCGTTCGTCTTCCGGCTCCCGATCGCGCCGATGTAGCCGACCTCCCCGCGGAGGATCGCGCGGAGGGCCGGCAGGTCGAACTTGGGATCGTGGGTGAGGATGACGACGTGGCTCGAACGGTCGAGCCGCAGCCGGCCGAGCGCCTCGTCCGGCCAGGCGACGATGATCTCATCCGCCTCCGGGAAGCGCTCGGCGGTGGCGAAGCGGGCCCGGGCGTCCACGACGATGACTCGGTACCCCATCAGCCTGGCCAGGCGGTGGAGCGGGATCGCGATGTGGCTGGCGCCCACGATCACCATCTGAGCGGGGCGCGGGAAGGGCTCGACGAACTCATCCCCGGCCCGGGCCGGCAGCTCTCCCTCCGCACCCTCCGCGAGGTCCGCTTCTCCCGAAACCAGGTTCGTACGGAGCGTCACGGGGTGCTCGGCCTCGAGGAGGTCGAGAAGCCGCAGGTGAGCCGACGCCAGGGGCTGGATGAAGACCTCGACGTGGCCGCCGCAGGCCAGGCCCGCCTCGAAGGCGACATCGTCGGCGACCCCGTAGGGGACCAGTCGCGGACTCCCCGAACGAAGCACCTGCTGGGCCTCCTCGAACACGTCCGACTCGATGCAGCCGTTGCTGACCGAGCCGGCCATCCGCCCCGAGCGGGTGACCGCCATCCGGGATCCGATCGGACGCGGGCTCGAGCCCCAGGTCTCCACGACGGTGGCGAGCGCGATCTGCTCACCAGCCCGCGTCCACAACCGCAGCTCGGCCATCACCTCACGCATGGCGCACTCTCGAGAAGGGGCGCCGGCCGAGGTCGCGCAAGAGCCGGCCGAGGTCGTCCAGCGCCCCCAGGCTGTGGGCGGCGATGAAGTCGTCGCAGTGGGGAAGCGCCGCGGTCATCCCGCGGGTGAGCGGCTGGTAACCATTCGATCCCAGCAGCGGGTTGAGCCAGACCAGCCGGTGGCAGGACCGGTGCAGCCGGGCCAGCTCCGCCGAGAGAAGAGCGGGGTCGCCCCGGTCCCAGCCGTCCGAGACCAGGATCACCACCGCGCCGTGTCCCAGCACCCGGCGCGACCAGAGGCGGTTGAACTCGTGGATCGCCTGCCCGATCCGGGTTCCCCCGCTGAAGTCTTGGACGGCGCCGCCGACCGCCTCCAGGGCCGCGTCGAGGTCGCGCCGGCGGATGAGGCGCGTGATCCGGGTCAGGCGGGTGGCGAAGACGAACGTCTCCAGATCCTCGCGCCGGCCGATGGCGTGGGCGAAGAGAAGCACGAAGCGGGAATAGCTCTCCATCGACCCGCTGACGTCACAGAGCATCACGAGAGGGCGGCGCCGAAGGCGGGGGCGGCGATGGAGCAGCGTCACCAGCTCGCCCCCCGAGCGGATGCCCCGGCGCGCGGTGCGTCGGAGGTCGACCGCCCCCGCCGGCGCGGGCGCCAGTCGCCGTGTGCGTCGTTCCGCCACCCGCCAGGCGGAGTCCCGCATGAGCGCCCGGACCTGCTCGGCCTCGGCGTGGCTGAGCTCGGAGAAGTCCTTGCGGCGGAGCGCCTCGCGGGCGCTGTAGCCGGCACTCGTCGCCGCCTCCCGCCGATCCACGCCCGGCCCCGGGGCGGGAAGCCCGAGCCGCTCCGACCACTCGCGGGCGCGTTCGGGCGCAAGCGGCAGCCCGCGACGACGGGTGGAGGCCCCCGCCCGGCCGTCCGCCGCGCGGGGCGCCCAGTAGAGATCGAAAGCCGCCTCGAACAGGGGCAGGTCGTCGCGCCGCCCGACCAGCGCGGCACGGAGCGCGGCCCGGAAGACGGCCGCATCGAGCGGCCCCACCTCCGCCGCCGCGCGAACGGCCGTCACCACGCGGTCGGGACCGGCATCCACTCCGGCGTCCCGGAGGAGGCGGGCGAAGCCGGCCACGGCGGCGACGACCTCCTCATCGGGCGCGACCATGACCCGCTCAGGCACCCTGCGCCCTCCGGACCAGGTCCGGGATCGAGCGCCGCGCCTGATCGAGGTCTTCCTGATACTTGAGGGCTGAGCCGAGAGTGGACCCGACCAGCCCCTCGTCCACCGTCCCGGCGCCCAGCACCGCGAGCGCGCGGGCCCAGTCGATCGACTCCGCCACCCCGGGCACCTTGTAGAGGTCCATCCCGCGCAGGCTCTGGACCATCGCCGCCACCTCGCCGGCGAGGCGTTCCGCCGCCTCGGGGGCGCGCACCCGCACGATGGCCGTCTCCTTGGCAAGGTCGGGGTAGTCGATCCAGTGGTAGAGGCAGCGTCTCTTGAGCGCGTCGTGCACCTCCCGGGTCCGGTTCGAGGTGATGATCACCAGCGGAGGTCGCCGGGCGCGGATCGTCCCCAACTCGGGGATGCTGATCTGGAAGTCGCTGAGGAGCTCGAGGAGGAAGGCCTCGAACTCCTCGTCCGAGCGGTCGATCTCGTCGATCAGGAGGACGGGCGGGACGGGGTCCTCGTTGTCGATCGCGTCCAGCAGCGGGCGCCGGAGCAGGAACTCGGCCCCGAAGATCTCGCGCTCCGCCACGACCCGGTCGGCGGCCTCCCCCAGAAGGCGGATGTGGAGCAGCTGGCGCGGATAGTTCCACTCGTAGGCGGCGTGGGCGAGGTCGATGCCCTCGTAGCACTGGAGCCGGATCAGGCGGGCGCCGAGGGCGACCGCCATGACCCGGGCCGCCTCGGTCTTGCCGACCCCCGCCTCGCCCTCGATGAAGAGCGGCTTGCCCAGCCGGAGCGCGAGGAAGATCGACGTCGCCAGGCCGCGGTCACCGATGTAGCGGTGCTCGGTGAGGCGGCGCAGGATCTCGTCGATGCCGCCGTCCTCGTGGTTGGGCAGGTCGCGGGGGCGGGCCGCGGGAATCGGCGCCGGCCGGGCGGCGCTCTCATCGTCAACCGGCAAGGCCCTGGTCCCGCGGCGCCTCAGACGGAGGCCTGCTCGATGGCCCGCCGGGTGAGGACCCGCGCGAGGTGCTTCTTGTATTCGGGCGTCGCCCGCAGATCGCCGCTCGGTTCGAGCCCCTCGCTGGCCAGCTCGGCCGCCTCCGAGGGAGTCGCGCCCTGGGCCAGCGCCCGCTCCACCGCCACGGCGCGGACCGGCGTCGGCCCCACGTTGGTGAGCCCGATCCGCCAGCCGTCATCCATCTTCTGCGCCGCCGCGCCAACGATCGCCCAGTCGAAGAGGCGGCGGCGGAACTTGATGTACCGGTGCGGCCCGGCGGCGACCGGGAACACCACCTCGGTCACCAGCTCGTCCGGCTCCAGCGCCGTCGTCATCAGGTCCTGGAAGAAGTCCCGGGCGGGGTGCCGGCGGCGGTTGGTGACGATCTCCGCGTCG
>JBOHUX010000107.1:0-8182 GCA_050734915.1 Candidatus Dormibacteraceae bacterium | reverse complement strand
GAGCTGGCCCGGGCAGGCGTGGAAGTACATCGGCCGCTCGGCCACGATCGAGACCGTCGAGGTCACGGTTGCGGACACCTCGTGGCCGCCGCCGGCGTCCTGGTTGACGTTCACCGTTGTCCGGCTGCCGGCGCTCACCGTCCGCGTCTCGCTCTTGGTGGACCCGTCCGAGTAGAAGAAGGTGATCGTCGCCGTCCCGTCCTGCGGGCCGGGGTTGTGGAGCGAGAGATACTCCTGGAACCCGGCGCCCGTGTAGCCCTCGGCGAAGTACCAGTTGGTGCCGGGGCCGGAGCCGAGGGCGACGTGGCCCCCGTCGGCGCAGAAGCCGACCCCGCAGGTGTTGAAGTACATGGGCCGCTCGGCCACGATCTTCTGGTCGGGGCTGCTGAGCGAGATCGAGACGTCCTTGCCGGCTCCCACGTCACCGTTGACGTAGGTGGTGAACCGGCCCGGCGGGACCTGGAAGACCTGATTGCGGGGGCCGCTCTGGCCAGGCCCGTAGCCGTAGGTGGCGGTCACTTTGGCGGTGGTGCTGCCCGGGTTGAGGATGGTCAGGAATTCCACGAACCCCGCCCGCGTCGTCCCCTCGGCGAAGTCCCAGGTCGTGGCGGGCTGCCCGCCCGGGGAGACGTCGCCGCCGTTGAGGCAGAGGCCCATGATGCAGGTCGAGAAGTACATCGGGCGCTCGGCCACGATCGGCGCGCCCGTGCTGGTGACCTTTATCGAGACGTCCTTTCCCGCGCCGACGTCGCTGTTGACGTTGATCGTGCGCCGGCTCATCGCACTGACCGGGTAGTCGAAGCGGGACGTGCCGCCGCCGGGAAAGAGGTAGAGCACTGTCACCGGAGCGTCCTGGGGGCCGGGGTTGGAGAGGGTCAGGTACTCCTGGAAGCCGGACCGGGTGGTGCCCTCGGCGAAGTACCAGCTCTGCTGCGGCTGGGTGGCGCCGGCGACGTCGCCGCCGTTGTCGCAGACGGTGGGGGCCTGGCAGCCCCTGAAGTACATCGGACGCTCGGCCAGGAGCGTGGCGCTGGCCGAGTCCACGATCAGGGCGACGTCCTTTCCGCCGCCGGCGGCGCCGTTCACGTCCACCGTCGTCCGGCCGTGGCCGGGCAGCACCACCGCCCGGCTGGCCGCCGGCGAGCCGTCGCCGAACAGGTAGCCGATGGTCGCCGTCGCGTCGGCACCGGTGTTGAGGATGGTCAGGTACTCCTGGAAGCCGGGCCGGGTCGTGCCCTCGGCGAAGTGCTGCCGGTGGCGCGGGGCGCTGGTGGGGGTGATCGCGTTGGAGGGACTGGAGAGTGGCCCGCTGCCGCTCGAGTTCGTCGCGTAGACGGTGAAGGTGTAGGTGGTCCCGTCGGTGAGGCCCGTGAACGTCGCGCTCTGGGCGCCGCCGTCCGCCCGCATGGTGGTCGCGGCGCCGGCCGCGCTGGTGGCGGTGATCGTGTAACCGGTGACCGGGCCCCCGTTGTCGATGCCGGGCGGCGTCCAGCTGACGGTGGCCCGCTGGTCGGCACCGTCGGCCGCGACCGCCGTCGGCGCGTTGGGCAGGGAGCCGAACTCCTGATTGATCAGGTTCCAGAGCCCGGTGTCCCCGCCCCCGTACTTGAGCTGCCAGACGCCCATCCCGGCCACCTGGTCGCGGCGGACGAGCTGGTACTTCTGCTGAAGAGAGGTGAGGTCGTCCCAGTACGACTCCCGGGTGCAGCTGTAGGTGCTCGACTGCCAGGTCGAGTAGGGCTCCAAACCTACCGGGTCTCGGTTGTCCCGATGCAGGGAGTAGCTGGAGACCCCGGGCGTCGTGGAGGTGGAGATCGCGTCGAGATAGGTGGGGTTGCCCCAGTGCGGGCTCGTGGTCGGGTACCAGTTCGGGTAGGCCGCCCCCACGCAGGCCGTGCGGCCGTAGTAGGGGACGCCGAGGATCACCTTGCCGGCCCCCGCGGCGCCGATGTACTGGGCGGCGATGGTGGTGTCGTTGTACCGGTAGTTGGTGAGCGGCGCGATCGGGTTCATGCAGTAGCTGGGGCACCCCATCGCCTGCCAGTTGCTGTAGTCCATGTCGTAGGCCATGACGAAGAAGCTGGAGGCGCTGGGGGCCATGGAGGGGACGTCGAAGAACCCGCCCGGGTCCCCCGCCGAGCTGCCGTAGGTGTCGACGACGAGGTCGGCGGAGGTCCCCAGGGCGGCCCGGAGGCGCCGGACGAAGCTGGTGAGGAGATCGCGCGTGGAGGAGCCGCCGCAGGCGGCGTTCACGGACTCGTAGTCCACGTTGACTCCCGCCACCTGCTTGGACTTGACCTGCGCTGTGATCTGGCCGATGGTGGTGGCGGGGGCGTTCCCGCTCAGGGCCTGGCACATGCTCGGGTCGCCGGGATTGCCGAAGTCCTGGAGGACGATGGTGATGTCCACCCTGGTCCCCGAGGCCCGGGCGGCGGCCATGAAGCCGGACCCGGGAACCCCGTTCCAGGCGGCCATCGCGGGGTCGTTGGCGAGCGTGCCGTCGCTGTTGACGTGGAGCCCGAAGAGCGCCACCGAGGAGAGCAGGCCGAAATCCCAGGAGGTGTAGCCGTTGGGAGACTGGGACGAGTTGCCGAGGTCGTTGGCGAGGTCGGCGAAGCCGTAGGTCTGGTACCCGACGACGACGCCGGTGCGCCGCCGGCCGCGCATCGCGAACCGGCGCGGGGCCGAGCCGGGCGACCCCGCCCTGACGGGGGCGACGAGCGGGGCCGTCGTGAGCCGCCGGGCCGCCTCCTGCATGATGCGGGGGTGGACCTGCGCATCCCGAGAACCGGTGGCGGCCGTCGCGGCCCTCGCCGCCGTCGGCGCCGCCGCCGTCGGGGCGAGCATGGCGATGGCCAGGACGATGCCGAGGACGAGCGCGGGCGGGGGCTGGTGGGACCTGTAATGGGACATGGGCTGGAATCCGGTGCCGGGCAACTCTAGGCCGTCCGACCCGCCTCAGTCAAACGCGCGGCCACAGCGTCGCGTTCTGCTCGATGCGCGCATCCTCCAGGGACCGAGCGCGCGCCGCGGCATCGGATCATACGCGCGGGGTCTCATCGACGGCCTGGTGGCGGAGGGGTTCGGAGCCCGCCTCTCGCTGCTCGTGGACGCCAGGCTGCCGGAGCCGCGCCTGCCCTCGGGGTGCGAGGTGGAGACCGTCCGCCGCCGCTACCACGGCCGCTTCGCCGCCTACGAGGAGGCCGTCGCCCTCGGCTCCGACCTTGCCCGCATCGGGCCGGCAGCCTACCACGCGATGGACCTCTGCCTGCCCGGCCGCTCGCCCTGCCCGGTGGTGGTCACGCTCCACGATCTCATCCCCTGGGCGTGGGGGGGGGCCGCCACCGCCGGGGAGCGGATTCGCCACTGGCCGGGGCGCCGCCTGCTGGCGCGGACCGACCTCGTGCTCGCGGTCTCCGGCGCCACCGCCCAGGACGCCGTCCGCCTGGCCGGCGTCCGCCGCGAGCGGATCCGCATCGTGCACGAGGGCCTGGACGCCGGGTTCGCGCCCATGGGGGGCGCCGGCGAGCGCGTCCGGGCGCGATGGGGCGTCCAGGGGCCCTACCTCCTCTACGTGGGGGCGCTCGATCGCCGCAAGGATCCCGGGGGGCTGCTGACCGCCTGGCGGGCGGCACGTCAGGCGGGGCTCGAGGCAGAGCTCCTGCTGGCGGGTGAGCCGGGTCCGCAGGCGCCACGGGACATGGGCGGCGCGATCGCGCTCGGCTATGTCAGCGAGGGCGACCTCGCCGATCTCTACACGGCCGCCACCTGCCTTCTGTTCCCGAGTCGCTACGAGGGCTTCGGGCTCACCGTCCTCCAGGCGATGGGGTGCGGGTGCCCGGTGGTGGCCTACCGCAACTCCAGCCTGCCCGAGGTGATGGGCGAGGCCGGGACCCTGGTCACCGACGGGGACGCCGAGGCGCTGGGGCACGAGGCGGCGGTCTTCGCCGACCGCGGCCGCCGGCGGGAGGCGGCGGAGGCGGGGCTCAGGCGGGCCCACTCCTTCACCTGGCAGGCGACCGCCCGGGCCACGATCGCCGCCTACCGGGACGTGCTGCGATAATCCATCCGCTTTGAGCAAGGTCGCGGTCATCGGGGCCGGGTACGTCGGCCTCACCACCGGCGGCTGCCTGGCCGATCTCGGCAACGAGGTCTCGGTGGTGGACATCGACGAGGCCAAGGTCCGCCAGCTTCGCCGTCACCGGATCACCTTCTACGAGCCTGGCCTCCAGGAGCTGGTCGAGCGCAACGCCCGCGCCGGCCGGCTCGCTTTCACGACCTCCTACCCGGAGGCGCTCGCCGGGGCCGAGTTCGCGTTCATCGCCGTCGCCACCCCCGAGGGCGAGGGTGGGGAGGCCGACCTGAGCGCGGTCGAGAAGGCCGGCGCCTCGATCGCGGAGTCGATGGGGGGCCCGCTCGTGATCGTCAACAAGTCGACGGTTCCGATCGGGACGGGCGACATGGTGACGAAGATGGTCAGGCGCCACAACGGCCGCTTCCCCTTCGAAGTGGTGTCGAATCCGGAGTTCCTCCGCGAGGGCTCCGCGCTCCGGGACTTCATGGAGCCGGACCGGGTCGTGATCGGCGCCCACAGCCGCCAGGCCGCCGATCTGGTGGCCAAGCTCTACCAGCCGCTTCAGGCGCCGATCATGATCACCAACCTCTACACGGCGGAGATGATCAAGTACGCCTCCAACGCCTTCCTGGCGACCCGGATCTCGTTCATAAACGAGATCGCGCGGATCTCGGAGCGGGTGGACGCCGACGTCAAGCTGGTCGCCGAGGGGATGGGCCTCGACAGGCGCATCGGGCCCCACTTCCTGGAGGCGGGGATCGGGTACGGGGGATCCTGCTTCCCCAAGGACGTCAAGGCGCTGGCCGCGATCGGCGAGAAGTACGACTACCACCCCGAGCTGCTCCACGCGGTGATGGACATCAACCGCGACCAGCGGGGGGTGGCGGTGGAGAAGCTCCGCGAGTGCCTGGGCACCCTCCGCGATCAGGTCGTGGGCCTGCTCGGGCTGTCCTTCAAGCCCGACACCGACGATCTCCGCGAGGCGCCCAGCCTCGAGATCGCCCGGGAGCTGATCGCGCGCGGCGCCACCGTGCGTGGGTACGACCCGGCGGCCATGAAGAAGGCGAGGGTGCTGGTGCCCGAGATCGAGTACCGGCGCGACGCCTACGCGGCCGTGAAGGGCGCCGACGCGTTCGTCCTCGTCACGGAGTGGAACGAGTTCAAGCAACTGGACATGGCGCGGGTCAAGCGCACCATGCGGCGCCCGGTGCTGATCGACGGCCGCAACCTCTACGATCCCGCCGCCATGCGCGAGCTTGGATTCGTCTACCGGGGGATCGGGCGCAATTAGCCGCTGCGTGGTGTCGGGCGGGGCGGGATTCATCGGATCGAACCTGGTCGACGCCCTCCTCCGGCGCGGCGACGAGGTGGTCGTGCTGGACAACCTGATCACGGGCTCCCGGGCCAACCTCGCCCATCTGGAGCGCGGTGAGCTCTTCCAGCTCGTCGAGCACGACGTCAGCCTGCCGATCGAGCTGGAGGGCCCCGTAGACCTGGTCCTCCACCTCGCCTCCCCGGCCTCGCCGATCGACTTCCCCGCCTTCCCGATCCAGATCGTCAAGGTGGGCACGCTGGGGACCCACAACCTCCTCGGCCTGGCGCTCGCCAAGGGCGCCCGCTTCCTCCTCGCCTCCACCTCGGAGGTCTACGGGGACCCCCTCGTGCATCCGCAGGCCGAGGACTACTGGGGCAACGTCAACCCGATCGGGCGCCGGGGCTGCTACGACGAGGCCAAGCGCTGCGCCGAGGCCTTCACGATGGCCTACCACCGGGCGCACGGGCTGGACACGCGGATCGTCCGCATCTTCAACACCCACGGGCCGCGGATGCGAATGGACGACGGGCGCGTGGTGCCGAACTTCATGTCGCAGGCGCTCCGCGGCGAGCCGCTCACCGTCTACGGGGACGGCAGCCAGACGCGCAGCCTCATCTACGTGGACGACCTGGTGGCGGGCATCCTGGCCGTGGCCGAGCGCGGCGACCACCTCCCCTTCAACCTCGGCAACCCGGAGGAGGTGGCCGTCATCGAGCTGGCGAGGCGGATCATCCGGGCGGCCGACTCGGCCAGCGAGATCGCATTCCGGCCCCTGCCCGAGGACGACCCCAAGCGCCGGCGGCCGGAGATCGGGCGTGCCCGGGACCTCCTCGCCTGGCGGCCCGCCGTGGGCCTCGACGAGGGCCTGGCGCGGACCCTGGCGTACTTCCGGGGGCTGGTGCGGGACGCATGAGGCTGGAGGATCACATCGCAACGGTTCCGGACTTCCCGGTCGAGGGCATCCTCTTTCGGGACATCACGCCGCTTGTCGGACACCCGGGCGCCTTCCGGGAGGCGCTCGACCGCATGGCCGAGCCCTGGCGCGGGGCGGGCGTGGACATGGTCGCCTCGGTCGAGGCGCGGGGCTTCATCTTCGGGGCGCCGCTGGCGGGCATGCTCGGCGCCGGCTTCGTGCCCGTCCGCAAGGAGGGGCACCTTCCGCGCGGCACCCACAGCGCTCGCTATACGCTGGAGTACCGGAGCGACGTCCTCTACATCCACGACGACGCCATCCGGGAGGGGCAGCGGGTGCTGATCGTAGACGACCTGATCGCCACCGGTGGCACCGCCAAGGCCGTGGTGGACCTCGTCCGGGAGCTGCGCGGCGAGGTGGCGGGGCTCGGCTTCCTGGTCGAGCTGTCCGGCCTCGACGGCCGGGGGCTCTTGGAGGGACTGACGGTGCACAGCGTCATGAAGTTCGAATGAACCAGAGGGAGAACTGATGAGTCTGACCGCCAAGGGACACGACGTGCGCGACCCCGAGCTCGCCGCCGAGGGGCGGGACCTGATCGACTGGGCGGCCCGGGAGATGCCCGTCCTGCTGCTGATCCGGGAGCGGTTCGCGCGCGAGAGGCCGCTCGCCGGGCGGCGCATCTCGGCCTGCCTGCACGTGACCAGCGAGACCGCCAACCTGATGGTGACGCTCAAGGCGGGGGGCGCCGACATCGCGCTCTGCGCATCCAACCCGCTCTCGACCAACGACGCCGTCGCGGCGGCGCTGGTGGTCGAGCACGGGATCCAGACCTACGCCATCAAGGGCGAGGACAACCAGAGCTACTACGCGCACATCGAGGCCACGCTCGAGCACCGGCCCAACATGACCATGGACGACGGCGCCGACCTGGTGACCATGCTCCACCGGGATCGGACCGAGCTGCTGCCCGGGGTCCTGGGGGGGACCGAGGAGACCACCACCGGGGTCGTGCGCCTGCGGGCGATGGCCGGGCGGGGGGTGCTCAGGTACCCGATCGTGGCCGTCAACGAGGCCCTCACCAAGCACATGTTCGACAACCGCTACGGTACCGGCCAGAGCACCATCGACGGCATCGTGCGTTCCACCAACGTGCTCCTGGCGGGGAAGACGTTCGTCATCGCCGGCTACGGCTGGTGCGGGCGTGGCCTCGCCAACCGGGCCCGCGGGATGGGCGCTCATGTGGTCGTGACCGAGATCGACCCGCTCCGCGCCCTGGAGGCCGTGATGGACGGCTTCCAGGTCATGCCGATGGCGGACGCGGCCCGGATCGGCGACATCTTCGTGACCGTGACAGGGGACGTCAACGTGCTCGACCGGCAGCACTTCGAGGGGATGAAGGACGGCGCCATCCTCGCCAACTCGGGGCACTTCAACTCCGAGATCAACCTCAAGGAGCTGGACACTCTGGCCACCTCGGTGCGCCAGGTGCGCGCCTTCGTGCAGGAGTACTCCCTCGCCGACGGCCGCCGCCTCCACGTGCTCGGCGAGGGCCGGCTCATCAACCTGGCCGCCGCCGAGGGGCACCCGGCGGCGGTGATGGACATGAGCTTCGCCAACCAGGCCCTCAGCGCCGAGTACCTGGCGGCCTCCGCGAGCGGGCTGGAGCCCCGCGTCTACGACGTCCCCGAGACCATCGACGCCGACGTCGCCCGCCTCAAGCTGGCGGCCATGAAGGTCCGGATCGACACCCTCACCGAGGAGCAGCGGCACTACCTGACGTCCTGGGAAGAGGGCACCTAGGGCCGCCGGGGCTGCCTGGCATGGCGCGCACCTGGGTGCTCGGCGGCGGGGGCGCCCGCGGGGCGGCCCAGGTGGGGGT
>JBOHUX010000106.1:0-8187 GCA_050734915.1 Candidatus Dormibacteraceae bacterium | reverse complement strand
CAGCAGTCGCACGCCGGCGTTCAGGTTGTGGTCGCCGAAGTGGATGACACCGTACGCGAAGTCACCTGACTCGCCAGTGATCTCGGAGGTGACGCGCGCGCGGCCCACGCCGAGCTTGGCGACGCCCGCCTGCAGGGGCCGGCTCTCGACCCGGTCGACGCTGTAGCAGTAGATCGAGGCGCGCTCCCCGTAGGGCTCGAAGATGGAGGTCACCGCGTAGTGGGCGCAGACCGCCCTCAGGTCGACCATCGCCGGCCGCACCTGCCGCTCGTAGATGGAGGCGCCGTCGCCCTGCTCGGGCAGGTTGCTGCGGGCCTCGCCAAGCAGCGCCAGGAACCGGGGCTCGAGCGGCTCCCCGAAAAGCTCCTGGGCGAGCTGCACCACCCGGCCGGCGTACTGGATGACCTGGACGGTCTCGATCCCGGAGAGATCGTCGAAGAACCAGCCGCAGCTCGTGTACATGAGCATGGCGTGGCGCTGGAGCTCGAGCAGCTGCCAGGCCGTGATCTGGTCGGCGGCACCGAGATCCCGGATCGCGTGGCGGGACAGGAACTCGCGCCTCCGCAGTGGCGACCGGTCGAGGACGACTCCGACGTAGTCGTCCCGCGCCGCCCAGGGATCCCGGAGATGGCGGCCGGCGAGAGCCTCGTAGCGCGGCGAGACCTCGTCGCGGAGCCAGTCGAGCGCCCCTCGCAGCGGCGCCCGCCAGCCTTGGTTCCAGCCCGGGCGACCGCCGGAGTTGCAGCCGCAGTCGGAGCGCCAGCGCTCGACCCCGTGCACGCAGCTCCAGGAGGTGTCGTCCACGATCTCCACCTCGTGTGTGGGCGGATGCAACTCCAGGAACTCGCCGTAGTTGGTCAGCCTTGCCAGCTGGTTGGACTCGATGTGATGGAGCGCGTAGGCGAGCGCCATGTCCCCGTGGCGGTGATGGTGCCCGTAGGTCTCCCCGTCGGTGGCGATGTGGGCCAGCTGGGGCCAGTCGCGCGCGTCGGAGAATCCATCCAGGAGACGGTCGGCGAGGCGCTCGCCGCTGCTCAGCAGGCCTTCGAAGGCGACTCCCCGGGAGATCGGCCCGTCATAGAAGAAGAGCGCCATCGTCCGGGCGCCGACCTTGACCTGGTAGGGCATCGAAGGATCGATCCCACCCGGCCCGACGTCGGCCCAGCGGCCGCCCAGCCGCCGTACGCGCCGCGCCTGGTGGGGGCTCAGGATGGTGAACCCGATGCCGAGCTCGGCCAACACCTCCAGGGTCCCCATGTCGACGGCCGTCTCGGGCAGCCACATGCCCTCCGGCGGGCGCCCGAACCGGTGCTCGAAGTCGCGAATCCCCCACATCGCCTGCGTGCTGCGATCGCGAGCCGAGGCCAGCGGCATGATCATGTGGTTGTAGGGCTGGGCAAGGGCGGAGCCGTGACCCCCGTAGGCCCGGGCGCTCTCGCGGTCCGCCTCGAGCACGGCCCGGTAGACGTCCGGAGCCCGCTCCTCCAGCCACGCCAGGAGGGTGGGGCCGAAGTTGAAGCTGATCCGGCTGTAGTTGTTGACGATCTGCAGGATCCGGTTCTCCGCGTCCAGGATGCGCGAGACCGCGTTGGGCGCGTAGCACTGGGCCGTGATCCGCTCGTTCCAGTCGTGGTAGGGGTGGGCGGAGTCCTGGAGCTCGATCGCCTCCAGCCAAGGGTTCTCCCGGGGCGGCTGGTAGAAGTGGCCGTGGACGCAGACGTACCGTTCCATGAGAGCGCCCGAGGGGGGACCTACCGGGGTCCCTTGAGAAATACCGCGCCCAGCGGCGGGAGGGTCAGCTCCAGGGAGCACGGCTGGCCGTGCCAGGCGATGTCATGCGCCTCCCGGCCGCCCAGGTTCCCGTGCCCGCTGCCCCCGTAGGGCTCGGCGTCGCTGTTGAGCATCTCGGACCAGAAGCCCGGGCCGGGCACGCCGACCCGGTAGCCGATCCGCGGCACCGGGGTGAAGTTGAAGAGGGCCAGCACCCGGTCTGACCCGGAGGCGTCCCGGCGGAGGAAGCTGACCACGCTGTTGGCGCTGTCACCGGCGTCCACCCAGGCGAATCCGGCGGGTTCGAAGTCCAGCTCGTGAAGCGCCGGCTCGCCGCGGTGGAGCAGGTTCAGGTCCCGCACCAGGCGCTGCACGCCGGCGTGCGCCTGGCTCCCGAGCAGGTGCCACTCGACACCGCCGTCGTGGTCCCACTCGCGCCACTGCGCGATCTCGCAGCCCATGAAGAGGAGCTTCTTGCCCGGCTGGGCGTGCATGTAGGAGAGCAGGAGGCGGAGGTTGGCGAACTTCTGCCAGTCGTCGCCCGGCATCTTCGCCAGCAGGCTGCCCTTGCCGTGGACGACCTCGTCGTGGCTGAGCGGCAGCACGTAGCTCTCGCTGAACGCGTAGAGCATCCGGAAGGTGAGATCGTTGTGGTGGAACCGCCGGTGGATGGGATCGCGGGAGACGTAGGCGAGCGAATCGTTCATCCAGCCCATGTCCCACTTCATGCCGAAGCCGAGCCCGCCCACGTACGTCGGCCGCGAGACCATCGGCCAGGAGGTCGATTCCTCGGCCATGGTCTGGACGTCGGGGTAGTTGCGGTAGACCTCGAGGTTGAGCCGGCGCAGGAAGTCGATCGCCTCCAGGTTCTCGCGACCGCCATGCTCATTGGGGATCCACTCCCCCGCCTTGCGCGAGTAGTCGAGATAGAGCATGGAGGCGACGGCGTCGGTGCGCAGCCCGTCCACGTGGTAGCTGTCCAGCCAGAACAGAGCCGCGCTGAGCAGGAAGCTGCTGACCTCGTGGCGCCCGTAGTTGAAGATGTAGCTGTTCCAGTCGGGATGGACGCCCTTGCGGGGATCGGCGTGCTCGTAGAGGTGCGTGCCGTCGAAGTTGCCCAGCCCGTGCTCGTCGTTGGGGAAGTGCGAGGGCACCCAATCCAGGATCACCCCGATCCCGTTGCGGTGCAGGTGGTCGACCAGGTACATGAGATCCTGTGGAGTCCCGTAGCGCGCGTCGGGCGCGAAGTAGCCGGTGATCTGGTAGCCCCAGGAGCCGTAGAAGGGGTGGGACATGACCGGCATCAATTCCACATGGGTGAACGCCATCCCCTTCAGGTAGTCCGCCAGCCGCGGCGCCAGCTCCCGATAGCTGAGGGAGCGATTCCCCTCCTCCAGGACGCGCATCCAGGAGCCGACGTGAAGCTCGTAGATGGACCAGGGCGCGCCCGAGGCGTTGCGAGCGCGGCGGTTGGCCATCCACTCCTCGTCACCCCACTCGTGGTCGAGCGGCCACACGACACTGGAGGTCCGGGGCGGAATCTCGTCGTGGAAGGCGAACGGGTCCGCCTTCTCGAGGATGGCGCCTCCGCCGCGAGGCTGGATCGCGTACTTGTAGAGGGCGCTCTGGCCCACCCCCGGGGCAAACCCCTCCCAGAGGCCCGAGCTGCCCCGGGCATGGAGCGGATGGCCGCCCGTTCGGCCGCCGTCGAAGTCCCCCACGACGCTCACCCGCTCCGCGCCGGGGGCCCAGACGGCGAAGTGCGTCCCCTCCTCCGCGCCGTCTCTGCCGAGGTGGGCGCCGAGCTTCTCGTAGAGGCGGTAGTGGCTGCCTTCGTTGAACCAGTGGAGGTCGTCTTCGGTGAGCCAGGGCACTTCGGCGGGCATGCTCACCACTGTCTCACAGGGGCTCGCGCTGGGGTCTCAGCAGCTCGAGCAGGCCCTCGAGGGGGATGGTGACCCAGTCCGGCCGATTGTTCAGCTCGTAGCCCAGCTCGTAGAGCGCCTTCTCCAGGAGGTGGGAATCGAGCAGCAGCCGGACCTCCTCCGGTGACCGCGGCTGGAAGCCCGCCGACCCGCAAGACTCCATGTAGGCGGCCAGGAACTCACCGCAGACGACGTCCGCCCAGCGGCGCGCCCAGCCTCGCAGTGCCTCCCGCGACGCCTCCGGCCGGCTCTCCAGGGCGCTGAAGGCGGCGTACCTGAACGAGCGCAGCATGCCCGCCACGTCCTTGAGCGCCCAGCGCTTGAGGCGCCGTTCCCGAAGAGGTCGGGCGGGTTCGCCCTCGAAGTCGATGATCACGAAGTCGGAACCGGTGAAGAGCACCTGGCCGAGGTGGTAGTCGCCATGGCACCGGATGCGCAGGGAGGTGATCGGCCGCTCCAGCAACCTTCGCAGGCGGCTCTGGATCTCGGGCTCGAGGTCGATCAGCTCGTGCGCCAGGGGCCGGGCCGCCTCCGGCAGGAGCGCGAGCCGGTTTCGCAGCAGCTGGATCCCGTCCACGCCCAGCCGGCGCATCGACTGGTAGATCGAGCGCTGGTCGAGCATCGTCGTCGGCTCCGGCGCGAACGCCGGGTCGGAGTCGCCGGACGCCAGCGCCACGTGCAGCTCCGCGGTGCGCCGGCCGAGCAGGCGGGCCGGCTCCACATAGTCGGTGTCCACCTCCTCGCTGGGCGCCTGCAGGACCCTCTCGAAGTACCCGTCCAGCACCTCCAGCGTGTAGCCCCAGGCGTCGCCCTGGTTGGGGACGTAGCCCTGCAGCAGGGCGAGCGTGATCGGCTCCCAGTGGGGGCGCCGGTACTCCAGGCTGCCGGCCAGCGGCGCCATCCGCGTGAACGCGGCTCTCTCGGTCAGGAAGCGGCCGATCTCGAGCTCTGGATTGACGCCCTCCTCGACCCGCCGGTAGACCTTCAGCATCAGGCGCTCGCCGAAGACGACCGAGTTGTTGGTCTGCTCGGCATTGCTCACCGAGGGCTGGAGCAGGGTCTCGGAGGACCCCCGCAGACCGCGGAACGCGCGCGTGTGGCCGGCCACCACGATGCCGGCGCCACCCCGGAACCGCTGGCGCCGGGAGATCGCCTCCAGCAGGCGGTCGCCGAAGGCCGCCTCCCAGAGGGGGTCGTAGAGCATCCCGCTGTCCCCTCCCGCCTCCACCCACGCGATGGCGGCGTGGGGGACGCGCTCGCGGAGGGCGTGGGCGCGATTCTCGTCCGCGAAGGCGACCGGCAGGACGTACCTCTGGGCGTCTCCCTCCGCGTAGTCGACCTCCAGGATGAGCAGGTGGGCGCGGTCCCCCGGCGCGGGGAAGGGAACCGCGTCGATGATCGTCACCCCCCGCAGCCGCCGCGCCTTGCCTCCGAACCAGCGGCGCCCCTGCAGGTACTCGGGCAGGACCTCAGCCAGGCGGCCACGCTCGGAGCCGCCCACGAGGTCCTTCCAGCCTCCGCGCACGGTCAGGCGAGGGAGGCCGGCCTCGACCGCGGAGCCGGATGGCACGCTGGCGCGCGGTCGCTGGAGCATGAACCAGTAGAAGTCGTGCGGGCCCAGCGTGATGAAGTAGGGCAGCTCCCCGATCGCGGGAAACTCCGTGCCGCCGTACATCTCGATCGGCTGGAACCCATTCAGGGCCGCCAGGTCGAGCTCGACCGCCTGGGTGAAGCGGGACAGGTTGGCGACCACCAGCACCTGCTCCTCCTCGTGGCGCCGTAGGAAGGCGAGGACCTTGCGGTTGTCCGGGTGGAGGAACTCGAGGGTCCCCCGGCCGAAGGCCTGGTAGCGCTTGCGAAGGGCGATCAGGCGCTTCATCCAGGAGAGGAGCGAGCTCGGGTTGCCCTGCTGTGCCTCGACATTGACCGCCTCGTAGTGATACTCGGGGTCGATGATCACGGGCAGGTAGAGGCGCTGGCGGTTGGCCCGCGAGAACCCGGCGTTGCGGTCGGCGCTCCACTGCATCGGCGTGCGGACGCCATTGCGGTCGCCGAGGTAGATGTTGTCGCCCATCCCGATCTCGTCGCCCGAGTAGATGACGGGGGTGCCCGGCAGCGCGAAGAGCAGTCCCATCATGAGCTCGATGCGGCGCCGGTTGTTGCCCAGCAGGGGCGCCAGCCGGCGGCGGATCCCAAGGTTGATGCGCGCCTCCGGGTCGCGCGTGTAGACCCGGTACATGTAGTCGCGCTCCTCGTCGGTGACCATCTCCAGCGTCAGCTCGTCGTGGTTGCGCAGGAAGAGCGCCCACTGCGCGGTCTCCGGGATGTTCGGAGTCTGGGCGAGGATATCCACGATCGGGAAGCGATCCTCCATCCGGATCGACATGAACAGGCGCGGCATGAGCGGGAAGTGGAAGGCCATGTGGCACTCGTCGCCGGCGCCGAAGTAGGAGACGGCGTCCTCCGGCCACTGGTTGGCCTCTCCCAGCAGCATCCGGTCCGGGTACCGCTCGTCCACGTGACGGCGCAGTTGCTTGAGGAAGTCGTGCGTCTCGGGGAGGTTCTCGCAGTTGGTGCCCTCCCGCTCGTAGAGGTACGGGATGGCGTCCAGCCGGAGCCCGTCCACGCCCATCTCGAGCCAGTGATCGACGACCCGGAAGATGGCGCTCCGCACGTGCGGGCTGTCGTAGTTGAGATCCGGCTGGTGAGCATAGAAGCGGTGCCAGAAGTAGGCGCCGGCCACGTTGTCCCAGGTCCAGTTCGACTGCTCGAAGTCCTTGAAGATGACGCGCGCCTGCGTGTATCTGTCCTTGGTCTGGCTCCAGACGTAGAAGTCGCGCCAGACGCTGCTCGGCCGGGCGCGGCGGGCGCGCTGGAACCAGGGGTGCTCGTCCGAGGTGTGGTTGCAGACCAGCTCGATGATGACCCGCATGCCGCGGCGGTGGGCCTCCCGGATCAGACGGCGCACGTCCCCAGCCCGGCCATAGGCGGGATTGACCTCCGCGTAGTCGGCGATGTCGTAGCCGTCGTCCTTGAGCGGCGAAACGTAGAAGGGCAGCAGCCACAGCGCCGTCACGCCGAGATCCTGGAGGTAGTCGAGTTTCTCGATCAGGCCCGGGAAGTCGCCCACCCCGTCCGCGTTGCTGTCGAAGAACGAGCGCACGTGCAGCTCGTAGATGACGGCGTCTTTGTACCAGATCGGGTTCGGCTCGGGGACCGGCTCGGCCCGCGGCGGGCGGCGGGCGATCACCAAGGGGGCGCGCCCGGGAGGCGGGTCGGGCGAGGCGGTCATCGGGCCTCGATCTGGAACACGTGGGCCGGCATCACGTGCGGGTTGAGCTCGACGAAGTTGTGGCGGCCCCGCCAGCGATGGTAGGCATCCTGGAGGAGGTCATGAACCCGGTAATCCTGGTCCTCGACCAGCCCCAGGCGCTCGAGCCAGAGGTCGGTCCACCCCGACTGAGGATTCTGGGGGTCGAGGTTCACGATCACCAGTACGACGTTGTCACCGTCCGGGCTGCGCTTGCTGTAGGCGATCAGCTGCTCGTTGTCCACTCCGTGGAAGGTCAGCGAGTCGTCGCGGTGAAGGGCGGGGTTCGAGCGCCGGATGCCGTTCACGCGCGCGATCACCGCCCCCAGGCTGCGGCGATCGTCGAGATGCCACTCGCGGACCTCGTATTTCTCGGAGTCCAGGTACTCTTCGCGCCCCGCCACCAGCGGCCGGTTCTCGAGCAGCTCGTAGGCGGGCCCGTAGATCCCGTAGCTGGCGCCCAGTGTCGCCGCCAGCACGAGCCGGGAGAGGAACGCGGGGCGGCCACCGCGCTGCAGCTGCTCGGTCAGGATGTCGGGGGTGTTGGGCCACAGGCAGGGGCGGAAGTAGTGGCGGACATCGGTGCCCGTCAGCTCGGTGAAGTACTGAACCAGCTCCCATCGCGCCGTCCGCCAGGCGAAGTAGGTGTACGACTGGCTGAAGCCCACCTTCGCCAGCCGGTACATGACTCGCGGTCGCGTGAAGGCCTCGGAGAGGAGGATGACGTCGGGATGGCGGGATCTCACCTCCGCGATCAGCCACTCCCAGAACGCGAAGGGCTTGGTGTGCGGGTTGTCGACCCGGAAGACGCGCACGTCCTGCGCGACCCAGTGCTCGACGACGCTCAGAAGCTCGGTCCAGAGCCCCTCCCTGTCCTCGGTCCCGAAGTCGAAAGGATAGATGTCCTGGTACTTCTTGGGCGGGTTCTCCGCGTACTGGACGCTGCCGTCGGGACGCGTGCGGAACCACTCCGGATGCTCGCGCACGTAGGGATGATCGGGCGAGCACTGGAAGGCGAGATCGAGCGCCACCTCGATACCGAGCCGGCGGGCGGCGCCGACCAGGTGCCTCAGATCCGCGAGGCTGCCGAGGTCGGGATGGATCGACTTGTGGCCGCCGGCGCGAGAGCCGATCGCCCAGGGGCTGCCGACGTCGTCGGGGCCGGGCCGGACGGCGTTGTTG
>JBOHUX010000105.1:0-8254 GCA_050734915.1 Candidatus Dormibacteraceae bacterium | reverse complement strand
GTCAGCAACGCGAGCCTTCACAACGAGCAGATGGTCAACGAGAAGGGCGTCTACGCCGGCGCCCGGGTGATCGTCCAGCGGGCCGGCGACGTGATCCCCGAGGTGGTGTCGGTCAAGGACCCCCGGCCGGGGTGGAGGATGCCGCTCAGGTGCCCGGTCTGTGCCGGCGAGGTGGTCCGGGAGGAGCCCTACGTCGCCCACCGGTGCATCAACCCCTTCTGCGGCGCCCAGCAGCTGGAGCGGCTCCGTCATTTCGCCGGCCGCGGCGGGGTGGAGATCGAAGGGCTCGGCTACTCGACCATCCAGCAGATGGTCGACAGGGGCCTGGTCGAGGACCCCTCCGGCCTCTTCCGGCTCACCTACGAGCAGATCCTCGGGCTCGACCGCTTCGCGGCCACCTCGGCCTGGAAGCTGGTCGGGCGCATCGAGGCAAGCCGGCGGCCGCCGCTGGCGCGGCTGCTCTACGCGCTCGGCATCCCCCAGGTCGGCGAGGCGACCGCGAGTCTGCTGGCCGCCGCCTTCGGCTCCCTGGAGCGGGTGCGGGCCGCCCGGGAGGAGGATCTCCTCCAGGTGGAGGGAATCGGTCCCAGCATGGCGGCCGAGATCCGCCTCTTTCTCGACGGAGCCGGCGGCGAGCTGCTCGACCGGCTGCTGGCGGCGGGCGTCGAGCCGCAGGCGGCCGAGATGCCCGTGGCAGGCCCTCTGAGCGGGCGGACCCTGGTCTTCACGGGCACGCTGGAGTCCCTGACGCGTCCCGAGGCGGAGGCGCTGGTCCGGTCTCTGGGGGGCCGGGCGGCCTCCAGCGTCAGCTCGCGGACCGACTTCCTGGTGGCGGGCGCGGAGGCGGGATCCAAGCTCGAGAAGGCGCGCCGCCTCAAGGTCGAGGTGCTCGATGAGGGGGGCTTCCTCGACCTGGTCGGTCGCTGATGGCGGCCGCGCGCGTCAGGAGGCGCCCGGGGCTCTTGTAGACTCGTTCGGATGAGACTCTCCCGGGAGCAGGTGAGGCATGTCGCCCTGCTCGCCCGGCTGGGGCTGGAGGAGGGGGAGGAGGAGTTCTACGCCGTTCAGCTGAGCGGCATCCTCGGCCACATCGACCGGCTCCGAGAGCTGGACACGGGCGCGATCCCGCCCACCGCCCAGGTGGTGGAGACGCGCAGCGTGATGCGCGAAGACGATCCCCGGCGCGGCCTCAGCCAGGATCAGGCGCTGGCCGGCGCGCCCCTTCGTGAGGGCCCCTACTTCGCCGTCCGCGCCATCCAGGAGGCGGAGCCGTAGACGCGGAGCTGACCTCTCAGACGATCGGGGAGCTCCGCCGCCTCCTCGACGCCGGCCACATCTCCGCGGTCGAGCTGCTGGAGGCTCACCAAGCGCGCATCGGGCGGCTCGACGGCCGCGTCGGGGCCTTCCTGCGCCTCACCCCGGACCTGGCCCGGGCCCAGGCGGAAGCGGCGGACCGGCGGCTCCGCGCCGGGGAGGCGGGGCCACTGACCGGGATCCCGGTGGCGATCAAGGACGTCCTCTGCGTGGAGGGGGTGGAGACCACGGCCGGCTCCCGGATCCTGGCCGGGTTCAAGCCCGCCTACGATGGAACCGCGATCGCGCACCTGCGCGCGGCGGGGGCGGTCTTCCTGGGCATGACCAACTGCGATGAGTTCGCGATGGGCAGCTCGACCGAGAACTCCCGCCACTTCCCCACCCATAATCCCTGGTGTCTCGATCGGGTGCCGGGCGGTTCCTCGGGCGGCAGCGCCGCCGCGGTGGCGGCCGGTGAGGCCGTCTTCGCGCTGGGGACGGACACCGGCGGCTCCATCCGCCAGCCCGCCGCCCTCTGCGGGGTGGTGGGCATGAAGCCGACCTATGGCCGGGTCTCCCGGTACGGCCTGATCGCCTTCGCGTCGAGCCTCGACCAGATCGGGCCCCTCACCCGCTCGGTCGCGGACTGCGCCCGGGTCCTGGAGGCGATCGCGGGCTTCGACCCCCTCGACTCGACCAGCGCCGGCCGCCCCCTCGAGCTCGCGGCGGGGCTGGAGGAGGGGGTGAGAGGCCTGCGGCTCGGGCTGCCCCGGGAGTACTTCGAAGTGGATGGCATCGAGGCGGGCGTGGCGGGGGCGGTGCGTGGCGCGGTGGCCGTGCTGGAGAAGGCCGGCGCCGAGCTGGTCGAGGTGACCCTGCCCCACACCGACTACGGGCTTGCCGCCTACTACATCATCGCTCCCGCCGAGGCGTCCTCCAACCTCGCCCGCTTCGACGGTGTGCGCTACGGCGCCGGTCGGCCCGACGCCAGGACGCTGCTGGAGGGCTACCTGGACACGCGGCGGGCGGGCTTCGGCCCTGAGGTGCGGCGCCGGATCATGCTCGGCACCTACGCCCTTTCGACCGGCTATTACGACGCCTATTACCTCAAGGCGCAGAAGGTCCGCACCCTCATCAAGCGCGACTTCGATGCCGCCTTCGAGAAGTGCGACGCGATCGTCAGCGCCACGTCGCCGACGGTCGCCTTTCCGATCGGGGCGCGGGCCGGTGACCCGCTCGCCATGTACCTGTGCGACGTCCTCACCCTGGGCGGCAACCTGGCCGGCCTCCCTGGCATCAGCCTCCCCTGCGGGGCCTCGGACGGCCTCCCCGTCGGTCTCCAGATCCTGGCGCCACAATTCCGCGAGGACGTGGCGCTGCGGGTCGCCCGCGCGTACGAGTCCGCCTCCGGCGTCCACTCCGAGGTGGCTCCGGTTGGCTGAGGCGGACGTCCTCTCACGGTGGCAGGCGGTGATCGGGATGGAGGTGCACGTCCAGCTCGACTCCCGGTCGAAGATGTTCTGCTCGTGCTCGAGCGACTACCTGGCGGCCGCGCCCAACTCGAACGTGTGCCCGGTCTGCCTTGGCATGCCGGGGGTGCTCCCCGTCATCAACCGGCGTGCCGTCGAGCAGTGCGTCAGGGCGGCGCTGGCGCTCGGCTGCGAGGTCGCGCGCTGGACCAAGTTCGACCGCAAGAACTACTTCTATCCCGACCTGCCCAAGGGCTACCAGATCAGCCAGTACGACCTTCCCATCGGCCGCGCCGGCCGGCTGGAGGTGGATGGACGCGTGATCCGCATCACCCGCGTCCACCTCGAGGAGGACACAGGCAAGCTCATCCACGCCGGTGACCGGCTGGCCTCGGGGGGGGCCTCGTCGATCGACCTCAATCGTGCGGGCCTGCCCCTCATGGAGATCGTCAGCGAGCCCGACCTCCGCGGCGCGGACGAGGCCCGGGACTACGCGATGGCGATCCGGGAGCTGATGCGGCATCTGGGCGTCTCCGAGGCCGACATGGAGAGGGGCCAGCTCCGCGCCGAGGCGAACGTCTCCATCCACCGCCCGGGCACGGACGAGCTGGGCGTCAAGACCGAGCTCAAGAACATCAACTCCTTCCGCGCCCTCCAGCGGGCGGTCGAGCAGGAGATCGACCGCCAGATCGCGGTCGTGGAGGGGGGAGGCGCGGTCGTGCAGGAGACCAGGGGCTGGTCGGACGCCGAGCAGAGGACCTATTCCCAGCGCCGGAAGGAGTTCGCGGACGACTACCGCTACTTTCCGGAGCCGGACCTCCCCCCCCTGGAGCTGGAGCCGGGCTGGGTCGAGCGCCTGCGGGTGGCTCTGCCCGAGCTGCCCGCCGCCCGCCGGCGGCGGTTCCAGGACCGGCTTCTCCTCTCCGCCTACGACGCCGGGCTGCTCATCCAGGATCGCGCCGTGGCCGATTACTTCGAGGCGCTCGTCGCGGTCGGCGCGCCCGCCAAGGCGGCGGCCAACTGGGTGATCGGCGAGGTGATGCCGAGGCTGGGCGGGGCCCGGGAGCCCGGCCTCACGCCGGAGCGCCTGGCGGAGCTGATCAGCCTGGTGGAGTCGGGAACCATCAACCGCGACCAGGGCCGGCAGGTGCTCGACAAGGCGTGGGGCGGCGATCGCGATCCGGGCCATCTGGTGAGCGAGCTGGGACTTGCCCAGCTCAGCGACGAGGGGGCGCTGGCGGGGATCGTCGACGAGGTGCTTGCCGCCAACCCCGAGGCGGCGGCCGACTACCGGGCCGGCAAGAGGCAGGCGCTCGGCGCGCTCATCCAGCGCGTCAAGGCTGCCACCGGCGGTCGCGCCGATCCGCGCCTGGCGGGTGAGATGCTTCAGAGTCGGTTGAACCGATGATGTGCGGCATGCGTATCCATGTTGGATGGGGATTCTCCTGGGCGGCCTGACGGATCTGGACCTGGCTCGGGCCCTGGGCGCGCGGGACAGCACGGCGCTGGAGCAGCTCTACGATCGCTACGGCGGCCTGGCGTTCTCGGTCGCGGTGCGCATCCTGGGCGACCACGCGCGCGCCGAGGACGTGGTCCAGGAGGCGTTCTTGAAGGTTTGGGACAGCTCCTCGCGGTTCGACCCCGAGAAGGGCTCGCTCCGCACGTGGCTGCTGACCGTGGTTCGCAATCGAGCGCTCGACCACCTGCGCGGACGCCGGGGACGCGAGCGTGAGGAGCGCGAGCTGGCCGAGGACGTGCTCGCCTCGGGAGCCGGGTCCGATCCCTGGCAAGAGGTTTCGCTCACCCTCCAGCGCGAGGCGGTCACCGAGGCCCTGGGCCGGCTCCCGCCCGAGCAGCGGCAGGCGGTCGAGCTCGCATACTTCGGGGGCTACACGCACCGCGAGATCGCGGAGATGACCCGCATCCCGCTCGGATCGGTGAAGGGACGGATGCGGCTGGCGATGGAGAAGATGCATTCGTACTTGCTGGCGCGGGGTCTGGTCGATGTCTGAGCACGACGAGATCGAGAGCTCCATCGCCGCCTACGTCCTGGCCGCGGCCGAACCGGAGGAGGCCGATGAGGTCCGCCGCCATCTGGCCTCCTGCGCGAGCTGCCGTCGGCTGGCCGCCAGGCTGCAATCCGCCGCCACCGTGCTGCCGCTCTCGGCGGGGGAGGTGGCGCCGCCCCCGCGCCTCAAGCAGCGCATCCTCGCCGCCGCCGCGGAGAGTCGGACGCGGCCGGCAGCCACCACCGCCACCGCTCCCGCCCCCGCGCCTGCTCCCGCCCTTGGTCCCGGCGATGTCGGCGCCGGCCAGCGGCGCGTGATCAGGCTGCCGCTCCCGCGGTTCGGCGCGCTGCAGGCCGCCGTCGCGATGCTGGTGGTGGCCGTGCTCGGCCTCGCCGGCTGGAACGGCTACCTGACCCTGCACCTGGGACCAGGAGGGCATCCGGCAGCGGTCGCACACTTCGCGCTTGCGGGCAGCCAGGGCCTCACGGGCGCCCAGGCCACCGTCATCGACTTCCGGCCCGACAAGGTCGCCCTGGTCCAGTTCCAGAGCCTCCCTCAGCCCGCTCCCGGGAAGGTCTACCAGCTCTGGCTGATCCCGCCCGGCGGCGCCCCCGTCTCGGCCGGCGTCTTCCTGCCCGAGACGAACGGCTCCGGAGTGGTGGTCGTGAGTCGAGACCTCGCCGGGTACCGGACGATGGCGGTCACAGTCGAGAGCGGGCCGGCCGGAGCCGCCCAGCCGACCCAACCCCCCCAGATGTCGGGCCGGATCGCCTGACGAGCGCGCGCCCGGCCGGACGCCAGGCGCAGGATCTAGCGGTGGAGCCCAGCCGCGCCGGCGACCAGCTCGTGCGGCTTCGCGCGGAGGGCCCGGTCCATGGCGGGGCAGTCATCGCCCACCACGAGGGGCGGGTCGTGATGCTGGAGCTGGCGCTTCCGGGGGAGCTCGTGGAGGCGAGCTGGCGGGGACGCCAGGGCGGTGTCAGCCGCGCCCGCGCCGAGCACGTGCTGGAGCCGGCGCCGGGGCGGGTCGCGGCGCCCTGCCCGCACTTCGGTGCCTGCGGCGGCTGCCAGTGGCAGCACGCGCTCTACGCGCGTGAGTTGGAGTTGAAGGAACGGGTGGTGGCCGACGCCTGGGAGCGGCAGGGCTTGCGCCTGCCCCCTGGCACGCCCGTCCTGGGCATGGAGGAGCCCTGGCGTTACCGGATCCGGGGTGAGTTCGAGGCGATTCACCCGGGGCCGGGGGCCGAGTTCCGGTTCGGCTTCCACCGCTCCCGGTCGCGCAGCCTCCTTCCCATCCACACCTGCCCGATCCACGACCTCCGGATCGAGAGGGCTCTGGAGGCATTCCGCGTGACCGTGGCGGAGATGGAGGCACCGGGTTTGCAGACCCTGAGGCTGACCGTCGAGCCGACCGGCCCCGGGCTTCTCTGGCGAGCCCGCTTCCGAGAGGGAAAGGGGCACCTGGCGCCCGGCTTCGCGGCTCGCGTCGCCGACCGGCTGCCGGAGCTGGTCCTGCTCGAGGAGTCGATGTCCCTCGACTTCTGGGGCCTCAGCTTCCGGGTCCGCAGCGATTCCTTCGTGCAGACCAACCACCGGCAGATGCTGGTTCTCTACCGAGTCGCTCTCGACATGCTGGCGGCGGGGCCGGGTGACTCGGTCCTCGATCTCTACGCGGGCATCGGGACCCTCAGCGTCGCCGTCGCCCGGAGCGCCGGGGAGGTCGTGGCCGTGGAGGAGCACCCGGGTTCGGTCGCGCTGAACAGGCTCAACGCCCGGATCAACGGCGCCCCCGGTCTTCGGGTGCTGCCCGGCCGGGTGGAGGACGTGCTGCGCGGGGTGCGGGTGGGTAGGCACACCACCGCCATCCTCGATCCCCCACGCGCGGGCTGCGAGGTGGCCGCGGTGGCCGAGCTGATCAGGCTCGGGCTGCCCCGGGTCGTCTACATCTCATGCGACCCCGTCACGCATGCCCGCGACATCGCGGCGCTGGTCCGCGGCGGCTACCGCGTACGCCGGGTGGCGCTGGTGGACATGTTTCCGCAGACTTACCACGTCGAGTCGGTGGCGCTCCTGGAGCGGAGCGCGGGCTAGGTCCTCCTCTCCCCGAGAGGTAGCGACGAATCACGCGCCGGCCGCGCGCTCCCCGCGCCCGGAGAGCTCGCCGACGAATTCACAGAGCCTCGAGACGCCCTCCCGGAGGTCCTCGTCGGAGCTGGCGAGGCTGATGCGCACGGCGGCCGCCGCCACCTGGCCGAAGGCGGTGCCGGGCGCCACCGACACCCCCCGCTCCGACAGCAGCCGGAGGGCGAAGCTCCGGGCGTCGAGCCCGGCGGGGCGGATGTCGGCCATGGCGTAGAAGGCGCCGCGGGGGACGGCGAGGAGCAGCCCGGACTCGTCCAGGAGATCGACGACCAGATCGCGCCGGCGCCGATAGGCGGAGACCATCTCGGAGATGCAGTCCTGGGGGCCGGCCAGCGCCGCCTCGGCCGCCTTCTGCGAGATCGTCGACACGCAGGATGAGTTCGACTCCAGCACCTTGGTCATGCTGTCGATCACCCCGGGGGCGCCGCTGGCATAGCCGATCCGCCACCCGCACATGGAGTAGCTCTTGGAGAAGGTGCCGACGGTGATCACGCGGCCATCGTCCAGGAAGCTCCCCACGCTCGAGTTGGGCCCCTCCAGGAGGACCTGGTCGTAGCACTCGTCCGCCAGCACCCAGAGTCCACCTCGCTGGGCGAGGTCGGCCATCCGCTCCAGGGTGGAGCGCGGATAGACAGCACCCGTCGGGTTGTTGGGGTTGTTGATGACCAGCAGGCGGGTCCGGGGCGAGATGAGGCCGGCCAGTCGCTCCAGGTCGGGCTGGAAGCCGAGCTCGATCGGACACGGGTAGTACACCGGCCGGGCCGGAAGCCAGCCGAGCATCATGCGATAGTTGGGCCAGGCGGGGTCCGGCAGAAGGACCTCGTCGCCGGGGTCGAGCAGGGCGCCGAAGGCGGCCGCGATCGCGCCCACGCCGCCGGGGCCGATGGTGATGTCGCCGGGGCCGACGGAGATGCCGTTGACGGCCGCGATCCGGGCCGCCAGCGCCTCTCTCAGCGGCAGCAGGCCCTGAGTGTGGGTGTAGAAGTTGAATCCCTGATCGATGGCGAGCTTGGCCGCCTCGCCGATGTGGGCCGGCGTCCGGAAGTCGGGCTGGCCGAGGTCGAGGCGGATCGATCCCGGCCTTCGGATAGCCTCGTTGGCCAGCTCCCTGATGCCCGAGTGGGGCGTGCTCGCCGGGCCCCTGGCGACGCTCGGCGGCGGGACGGGGGACATTCACCGAATCTTAACGACGGCGGCGCCTCGCCCCGCCACCATCGGGAATCACTCATCTAAGCCTAAACCCGATTCCACCGACCGACTATCGGTAGCGGCTGAGTGGCGGTGAGAGACGGCAAGGTCTCCGCTGAGAGCTCCGTCGAAGCCGCTGCTCGGGGTTTGTGA
>JBOHUX010000104.1:0-8377 GCA_050734915.1 Candidatus Dormibacteraceae bacterium | reverse complement strand
ACGGGTGCTCCTTGGTGAGACGTTGGTGGGGTTGAAGCACCGCCATTGTCTCAACTCAAAGAGTGCCCGTTCCTTCCTTTCTCACCCTCCCGCGCCGATGGTTGTTCGGTGGATCGGGGCTAAACTGTGGGGGCCAGCCCGAGCCCACCCGGTGCCCCACGCCGATCCACCCCACGGAAGCCTCTTCTCGCCGGGGTCCCAAATGAAGGATGCCACGGTCCACGCCTGACAGCTTCGTCCACCTCCACAACCACACCGAGTACTCGCTGCTCGACGGGGCGGCCCGGATCCCCGCCATGGTGGCCCGTGCGGCCGAGCTCGGCATGCCGGCGGTGGCGCTCACCGACCACGGCGTCATGTACGGGGCGATCCAGCTCTACAAGGCCTGCCTGGCGGCCGGGATCAGGCCCATCCTCGGCTGCGAGGTCTACGTGGCGCCCCGCTCGCGCTTCCAGCGCGAGGGACGGGTGGATCGCGATCCCCACCACCTGACGCTCCTCGCCGCCGACGCCGAGGGCTACCTGAACCTCCTGAAGCTGTGCACGGCGGGCCAGATGGAGGGGCTCTACTACAAGCCGCGGATCGACCGCGAGCTGCTGGCGGAGAGCGCGCGCGGCCTGATCGCGCTCTCCGGATGCCTGGCCGGAGAGGTCGCCATCAAGGTGGTGGCCGGCCAAAAGGACGATGCCCGGGCGACGGTCGCCGCCTTCCGCGACATCTTCGGGCGCGATCGCTACCTGCTCGAGGTCCAGCGGCACGGCATCAAGGAGCAGGAGACGGTCAACGAGGCGCTCCTCGGCTTCTCCCGGGAGTTCGGGCTCCGGCTGGTCGCGACCAACGACCTCCATTACGTCCACCGGCGCGACTCGGAGGCGCACGACGTGCTCCTCTGCCTTCAGACCGGAGCCCGTTTCGACGACCCCGACCGCTGGCGCTTCGGCTCCCAGGACTTCTACCTCAAGACCGCCGAGGAGATGGCGGAGCTCTTCGCGGACATGCCGCGGGCGCTGGCCACGACTCTCGAGGTCGCGGAGCGGTGCGAGGTCAAGCTCGAGCTCGGCCACACGATCCTGCCCGCCTTCGAGGTGCCGGACGGGCACACGCCCGACACCTACCTCCGGCAGCTGGTCGAGGAGGGGCTCCGGTGGCGTTACGGAGAGCCCGCCCCGGGCGCGGCGCACGACCGCATGGAGACCGAGCTGCAGGTGATCACCCAGACCGGCTACGCCTCCTACTTCCTGATCGTCTGGGACTTCATGAAGTTCTCCCGCCAGAACGGGGTGGTGACGGGCCCGGGCCGCGGCAGCGCCGCCGGGAGCCTGGCCGCCTACTGCCTCGGCATCACCAACCTCGACCCGCTCGCCCACGGCCTGATCTTCGAGCGCTTCCTCAACAAGGACCGGGTCAGCATGCCCGACATCGACTGCGACTTCTCGGTCGAGGGCCGCGAGAAGGTGATCCGATATGTGACCGAGAAGTACGGTGCGGACCGGGTCGCCCAGATCATCACCTTCACGACCATGGGTTCCAAGGCGGCCATCCGCGACGTGGGCCGGGTGCTGGACGTCGCCCTTCGCGACTGCGACCGGCTGGCCAAGCTGGTGCCCGTCTACCAGGGCCGCTCCAAGTCGCTCGAGGAGGCCGTGAAGGAGGTGCCCGAGTTCCGCGCCGCCTACGAGTCCGAGCCGGCGACGCGGCGGCTGGTGGACGTCGCCCAAACCCTGGAGGGCGTCTCCCGCAACGTCAGCACCCACGCGGCGGGGGTGGTGATCGCGCCCGAGCCGCTGGTCCGCCACGCGCCGCTCCAGTATGGGCCCGGCCGCGAGTCCGTCATCACCCAGTACGACATGAACGCCGTCCAGGAGATCGGCCTTCTGAAGATGGACTTCCTGGGCCTCCAGAACCTCGACATCGTCAGCACCTGCCTGCGCCTGATCCGAGATCGGCGGGGGGAGGAGATCGACCTCGACCGTCTCCCGCTGGACGACCGCGCCGCCTACGACCTCATCGCGGCCGCCGACACCCATGGCGTCTTCCAGTTCGACGGCGCCGGTATGCGCCGGATGCTGACGGAGATGAGGCCGCAGTCGTTCGAGGACGTGACGGCGGCAGGAGCCCTCTTCCGGCCCGGCCCCATGGTCAACATCCCCGCCTACATCGCTCGCAAGCACGGCCGGGAGCCCATCGAGTACCTGCATCCCAAGCTGGAGCCGATCCTCCGCGACACGTACGGGGTGATGATCTACCAGGAGCAGGTCATGGTCACCGCCCGCGAGCTCTGCGGATTCTCCATGAGCGAGGCGGACATCCTGCGGGCGGCGATGGGCAAGAAGGACAGGGCGAAGATGGCCGTCCAGCGGGAGAAGTTCGTCTCCGGGGCGCTCGTCAACTCGATTCCGGGCGCGACCGCGGAGGCGCTCTTCGACGCCATCGCCAAGTTCGCCGAGTACGCGTTCAACCGCGCCCACGCGGCCGCCTACGCGGTCATCAGCTACCAGACCGCCTACTTCAAGGCCAACTATCCGCTCGAGTACATGACCGCCCTGCTGGTTCACATGCAGGGCAGCGCGGACCGGGTGGCGGCGGCGATCGTTGACTGCCGGGCCCGCGACATCGACGTGCTGCCCCCCGACCTCAACTCCTCGCGGGAGGACTTCACGATCGCCGACGGCAAGATCAGGTTCGGCCTCGCGGCGATCAAGAACGTCGGTGCCCGGGCGGTCGAGCTGATCGTGGCGGAGCGCGAGGCCAACGGGCCCTTCTCCTCGCTCTGGGAACTCACCAAGCGGGTGGCCGGCATGCAGGAGGTCAACCGCCGCGTGCTGGAGTCGCTGGTCCGCTCCGGCGCCTGCGACCGGCTGGGCGAGCGCGCCCAGCTCTATGCGAGCCTGGGGCCGGCTTGCGAGGCCGCGGAGCGGGCGCGTCAGGATGCCGAATCCGGGCAGACCTCCCTGCTGGACCTGGTCGGCGGCGCGGGAAGCGAGCTGGCCGCCGACGGGCACGGATTGCTGCGCGAGGCCGAGCCGCTGCCCGCCGACGAGAAGCTGCGCTGGGAGAAGGAGCTGCTCGGCCTCTACCTCAGCGATCACCCACTCCGCCAGGTCGCCGCCGAGCTGGCCCGGCTCACCGACGCGCGCGCGGTCGAGGTGACCTCCGAGATCCAGGACACGGAGGTCAGGGTGGGCGGCCTGGTCCGCGAGGTCCGGCGGGTGGTGACCCGCAAGGGCCAGCTGATGGCGTACGCGGAGCTGGAAGACCTGACCGGGACCATCGACGTGGTCCTCTTCCCGCGCACCTACGAGCAGTTCCGGCCGCTGATGGAGCCGGAGCGCATCGTCGTCATCGCCGGCAAGGTGGACGCCCGGGCCGGCAACACCCGCAACGCCCCCCCGGTCGAGCTGGGAGAGGAGGACGTGGAGGCGGCCGAGGTGGTGGAGAGGGCATCGGTGGTGGCGGACGCGATCTGGGCCTGGGACGATCCCGAGTGCGGCCCTGTGACGCGCCGCCAGAACGTGCACGTCGAGCTGCCCGGCGACGACGCGGGGGCGGTGGACCGGCTGCTTCCCATCCTGGTCCGCCACCCGGGCGAGGACGAGGTCTTCCTGCATATCACGGTCGAGGGCAAAGAGGTGACCGTTGCCACCGGCGACCGCTATCATGTCGCCGCCGGGCCGGCTCTCAAGTCGGAGTTGGACGGCGCCTTCGGACGGGAGGTCACGCGCCTGGTGGCCGTCCGCGCCCGGGCCGGCGGTCGCGGCAACGGGCACGCCGGCGGCAATGGCAACCGCCTGCCTTGAGGAGGGCACCGGCATGATCGGCGACGAAGGGGCTCCGCGGCCGGCCGAGCGGGGCCGCTACATCGTGGTCAAGGCGCTCGAGGACGGGGTCATCATCATGGGCCTCACCCGCGGTCGCGATACCCGGTCTCACCATTCCGAGCGGCTCGATGGCGGGGAGGTGATGGTCGCCCAGTTCACCGACCTCACCGCCGCCATCAAGATCCGGGGCCGGGCCGAGATCCTGACCGACGTCGGCCGGGTCGAGTCGAGCTGACCCCGCCCTCTCCGGCCTGTCGATCCGGGATTCACCGATCCGCGGCCAGCGGGGATCGCGGATTCGGGTAACGTCGTAGGGATGGAACGAGCCGAGGACTTCCAGCTGACCGCCCACGATGGGCGGAGCTGGCGCCTGGAGGAGGCGCTGGCGCGGGGCTCGGTCATGCTGGTCTTCTACCGGGGCGACTGGTGACCCTACTGCAACGGGCAGTTGGCCTCGTACGCGCGGGACATCGGGAGGTTCGAGGCCGCGGGCCTCGAGATCGCGGCGGTCGTGGTGGACCCGGTCCCGAACAATCGGGCGATGGTCGAGAAGCTGCTCCTGCCCTTTCCGATCCTCAGCGACCCGGAGGGTGACGTGATCCGGCGGTGGGGCGTCTGGTCTGACGGGGAGGGCGGCATCGCCAAGCCGGCCGTGTTCGTGGTCCGTCCCGATCGTTCGATCGCGTTCGAGATGATCGGCGACGACTACGCGGACCGTCCGGTCGACGAGCAGATCCTGGCCGCGGTCGGGGGGGAGGCGGCCGGTGGCGAGGGGTGATCCGCCCATGCCTCTGGAGTCGCTGGTGCCCTACTTCCGGGGCGGCCGGTTCGCGGTCCAGTCGATCAAGCGCCGGCACGGTGGTGACGAGCGGCTGGTGGCCGACGCCGATCGGTACATCGCGCTCGTCATCCGCTACATGGAGGTCGCCCGGGCGACCTTCCGACTCCACCGCGAGCGGGACGCCTCCCCACCGGCATAGCCGCGTCTTCGTCGTTCGAGGCGAGCGGCATCGACGGCGCGGAGGCTGGGGCCTCGGCGAGGTGACCTGCGGTCAGACGCTCCCTGTCCATCCGGCACCCACGGGTAGAATCCAACCCGGCCAGCGACCGCCCACGTAGCTCAGTCGGTAGAGCACTTCCTTGGTAAGGAAGAGGTCTCGAGTTCGAATCTCGACGTGGGCTCCAGCTCGGCCCTGGGCGACGACGCCCATCACCGAGGCGGGTCTCGTCCGGCTCTCCTCGAACCCGTCCATGACCTCCGAGGCGGTCAGGATCGGCGGAGGCGCTGACGCTGCTCGGACGGGTCCGGGAGCTCTCCGAGCACCGATTTCTTCCCGACAACATCCCGGTGGTGGTCGGCGAGCACCTGGCCGGCGAGCGGGCCGGCACCACCGGCAGGTCGCGGACGCGCGCCTGCTGGCGCTTGCCCGCCGGCATGGGGCACGCCTGGCCACCTTCGACCGGGCGGTCGGCAGGCTCGCCGGAGGCCAGGACGTGGAGCTGGTGCCGTTCTCGTGAGCTCGACATTGACCCCACGAGGCTGATCCAGGACCTGCGCCGAGGTCCGTGCATCGGCGCGGGTGACTCACCGTCGAGCCGAATGGCCGCCCTCGCTGAGCTCCCTGGCGGAGCCGGAACGCGACTCACCGGGGCAGCGCTCGACGATGATAGGTGTCGCATGGCGGAGCATCCGGTTCTCGATCATCCGATCTTCAAGGGCGCCGACCCGGAGGCGCTCGCCTTCGTCGGCAGGCAGGCGGTGATGCGCACCGTGAGGCGGGGGCAGATCCTCGGCATGCCGGGCGAGCATCCCAGCAGTCTCCACCTGCTTCTCTCGGGCCGCTTGCGCGCCTATCAGCTGACCGCTGATGGGCGGGAGCTGCTCCTGGAGCTCATCGAGGCGGGCGGGTTCGACGGCCTCCTCTCGCTGGCCGGGCATCAGGGCCATTTCTCGGCCGCCGCCGTCGACTCCTCGGTCGCCTCCCTCACGCTCGAGCAACTGGAACGGGCCATGCGTGCCGACCCGGCCGTCGCGTCCAATCTCCTGCGCAAGATCACTGACCGGCTGGCCAATCGCGAGGAGCACCTGGAGTTGGTCACGCTGCGCGAACCCAGCCTGAGGCTGGCGCGCCAGCTCCTGGCCCTGGCGAGAACGGTGGCGCATCCGGAAGGCGCGTGGATGGTGATCGACCTGCGCCTGACGCACCAGATGCTCGCCGACATGCTGGGGATGCGGCGGGAGACGGCGACGCTGCACCTGGGCCGCCTCATGGAGCTGGGAGCCATCTCGTTCGAGGCGGGGCGCTACCGCCTCGACCGCCAGGCCCTCCAGGAGATGCTCGGAGGGGAGGCCCCGGAGGTCCCCGCCTCCCGCGAGGAGTGTTAGCGCACGCACTGCGACGATCTGAGTCCGGCCTAATCTCAACGAGATGGATCTGGCGATGCCGTGGCTTCTCCTGGCGGTCGCCGCCGGCCTGGCGGGCGCGGCCTCACTGCTCCTCTTCCTGTTCGAGTGCGTGCACCTCCTGCGCGATGATCTGGAGGCGTCCCCCCTCGCCGCCGCGGCATCCCACGAGAGCCACGACGGGCAGGGACCCAGCTGGGACTGACCGTATGAAGCCGGTCGCGCGGCGCCGGGAATGGTGGAGGCTGCCGGCGCCCCGAGCCACGTAGCCCGCCCGCCGGGACACGGGTGATCCGGTGCCCCGGATCCCGGGCTCAGCGGGTCGGCTCGCCCTCCAGGCTCGGCAGGTTCTCGACGATCGCCTCCTGGGTGGTCCGGGCGATGATCACGACCGCCTCCTCGTCGGATTCGAGATTGGACTCGATGTGGGGAACGAAGGGGGGCACGTAGACGAAGTCGCCGGGCGCGGATTCCAGGCGCACCTCCCGGACGCCGTCGCGGTAGATGAACACGGGCCGACCCGCGAGCACGAAGATGGCCGTCTCCGACCGCCCGTGATGGTGGGCGCCGGACGCCGTGCCGGACGGCACATGGGTCCTGCCCATCCAGATCCCCTCGGCGCCCACGGTGGCGCCGGAGATGGCGGCCAGACGCCGCATGCCCGAGGTCTGCGGCGTGTCGCCGCGGCACTCATCCGGGCGGACGAGGACGAGCCGGTCGAGAGAGCGCACCGTCCGCTCAGCGTAGCGGCCCGCGCCCCGTGGTACCCTGCCGATCGCCATCTCCACGCTCCCCCTCGCCGCACAGGGCGGCGCCTCCACCGTTTCGACGGCGGTGGCGGTGGCCGCGCTCGTCGCGTTCGGGCTCTACCGCCGGATGCGTCCCCGGCGCGTCAGCGAGGGGCGCCTGATCGTGGTCACCGTCCTCATCGCGCTCGTCTCGGTCCTGAGCTTCTTCGGGGCCGGCCGGCTCCCCCATCACGAACTGGCGGTCGCCGTCGCCCCACTCTTCGCCGCGGCGGGCTTCGTCGCGGGCTGGCTGATGGTTCGCACGATGACCTTCTGGTCGCCCCGGGAAGGGGAGCTGTGGATGCGCGGCGGAGCCACCTATCTGGCCGTCTTCCTGGCCACCCTGGTGCTTCGGTACGCGGTCCACTACGCCGCCACCGGCACGCTCTTCGCCGGCGGGCCGGCCACCGCGGAGGCCATCGCCAGGGAGGCCTCCGTCCCGGCGCCGATCGCCATCGTGTCGGCGGACCTGCTGTTCTTCTCGGCCGGGCTCTGGATCGGACGCGCCTACCCGATCCTGCGCCGGCACCGCCGCTTCCAGGCCGGCCTGTCGGGGAGCTAGCGAGCCGCACTCAGCCGCCCAGACGGGAGAAGGCGAGGGCCGCCCGCGCGGCCACGCCGGCGTTGTTGATGACCAGGGAGACGTTGACCGTCACCGAGCGGCCCTGGGAGATCTCGGCGATCCGCGCCAGCACGCGCGGGGTCGCCTCCGGACCCCGAACCGAGGCGGTCTCGGTGACGGCTTGCGCGATGATCGCCTCCGCGCCGGGCAGCTCCTCGGGCGGGGGGATGGCGATCACAACCCCCCGGGAGCCGGTCTCCCAGGCGGCCGCGAGGATGCGGGCCACCTCCTCGGCCGACTCGGCGCGGGCGTCGGTCCAGATCCCGCTCCTCCGCGTGTAGAAGGCGGGCATCTCGTCGCACCCGAATCCGATGAGGGGAACCGAGAGGCTCTCCAGGCGTTCCCGGGTCAGGCCCAGGTCGAGGATCGACTTCGCTCCCGCGCAGAAGACCGCCACCGGCGACCGCGCCATCTCCTCGAGGTCGGCGGACTGATCCTCGGGCCGGCCGCGGTGGACACCTCCGATGCCGCCCGTGGCCATGAAGCGGATCCCGGCCAGTGAGGCGGCGCGGACGGTGGCGGCGACAGTGGTGGCACCGTCGGCACCGTGCGCCATCGTGCCCCCCAGCTCGCGCGCGCTGACCTTGCGGGCACCGCTCCCCGCCAGCGATTCCAGCTCGCCCGCGGTGAGGCCGACCCGCAGCTCGCCGGCGATGACCGCCACTGTGGCCGGGGGGGCGCCGGCCTCGCGAACGGCGGCCTCGCAGCCGAATCCCGCGCGCAGGTTGTGCGGGTGGGGGAGTCC
>JBOHUX010000103.1:0-8402 GCA_050734915.1 Candidatus Dormibacteraceae bacterium | reverse complement strand
GCCTTGACGGCGGCGACCAGCTTCGTGAGGGTGTCCTTGGCGTCACCGAACAGCATCACCGTCCGGGGGCTGTAGAGGAGCGAGTTGTCGATGCCCGCGAAGCCCGGCCGCATGCTGCGCTTCAGAAAGACGACGTTGGTCGCCTCGTCCACATTCAGGATCGGCATCCCGTAGATGGGGCTGCCGGGAGTCTCCCGGGCGGCCGGGTTGACGACGTCGTTGGCCCCCACCACCAGCGCCACGTCGGTGCTCGGGAACTGGGGATTGATCTCGTCCATCTCCCTCAGCTGCTCATAGGGCACGTTCGCCTCGGCGAGCAGGACGTTCATGTGGCCCGGCATCCGGCCCGCCACCGGGTGGATGCCATACCTCACCTCCACGCCCCGCTTCTCGAGCAGGTCGGCCAGCTCGCGCGCGGCGTGCTGTGCCTGGGCGACCGCGAGCCCGTAGCCGGGGACGATCACCACCCGGTGGGAGTAGGCGAGCAGGGTGCCGATGTCCTCGGGCGTCCCCGAGCGGACCGACCTGTCGCCCCCCGCCTCCACGGCGGCGCCGGCGCTGGGGGCGGCGCCGAAGGCGCCGAAGAGGATGTTGGCCAGGGAGCGGCCCATGGCCCGGCTCATCATCCTCGTCAGCAGGCCCCCGGAGGCGCCGACCAGGGTCCCGGCGACGATCAGCAGCGTGTTCTGGAGCACGAAGCCGGAGGCCGCCACCGCGAGGCCGGTGAAGGAGTTGAGCAGCGAGATCACGACCGGCATGTCCGCGCCGCCGATGGGAAGGACGAAGGCCACGCCGAAGAGGAGCGCGAGGAGGAGCAGCAGCACCAGGACCGGGGAGCTGCCGGTGATCAGCACCCAGATCGCGAGCGCGACGATGGCGGCGCCCACGATCCCATTCACGACCTGCTGGCCGGCGTAGGTGATCGGGCGTCCGGTCATCAGCTCCTGGAGCTTGGCGAAGGCGACGCCGCTGCCCGCGAACGAGACGCTGCCGACGACCACGCTGAAGAGGACGGCCCCGATCACCCCCACCGGCACCGAGGCCGGCCCCTGGCGCGCGAACTCGGAGACCGAGACCAGGGCCGCGGCGCCGCCGCCGACGCCGTTGAAGACGGCGACCATCTGCGGCATCGCGGTCATCTTCACCATCCGCGCGGCGGGGACGGCGAGCGCCACTCCGATCACCATCCCGATCGCGATCAGCCCGAAGTTGCGGAGCCCCGGCTGGGCGAAGGTGAGGCCGACGGCCAGGATCATCCCGCCCGCGCCGATGAGATTGCCGTAGCGGGCCGTGCGGGGCGAGGTCAGGCCCTTCAACGCGAGGATGAAGCCGATCGCGGCGATCAGGTATGCGGCGCCGATCCCGGTCAGGATGCTCATCGCCCGTGCGGGGCGGGGTCGGCGCCGGAACCGGCCGCGCCGGGGCGGGCGCTCCGGCCCTTGAACATCTCCAGCATCCGGTCGGTGACCACGAAGCCGCCGACCACGTTGAGCGTTGCGAGGATCACCGCGAGCAGGCCGAGCGCCATCTCGAGCGGGGTCCGCGCCTGGCCCGCGATGGCCATCGCCCCGACCAGGATGATGCCGTGGATCGCGTTGCTGCCCGACATCAGGGGCGTGTGGAGCATGGTCGGCACCTTGGAGATGACCTCGAACCCGACGAAGACGGCGAGGACGAAGACGGTCACCTCGCCCAGGACTCCCGAGGTCATCCGGACGCCGCCGGATGGGCGATGAGATCCCGTGTCGCCTGGTGGAGGATCTCGCCCCCGTGTGTGACACAGGCGCTCCTGACGATCTCGTCGTCGAGGTCGAATGCCAGCGTCGCCTCCCGGGTGATCAGCGCCAGGAGGTTGGTGACGTTCTTGGAGTAGAGCTGGCTGGCGTGCGCGGGCATGCTGCTGGGCAGGTTCCGGACGCCGTGGATGGTGACCCCTGACTCGACGACCTCCTCCCCCGGGCGGCTGAGCTCGCAGTTGCCGCCTGACTCGGCGGCCAGATCGACGATCACTGATCCCGGCCGCATCCGGCGCACCATCTCGGCGGTAACCAGCAGCGGCGCCCGGCGGCCCGGGATGGCGGCGGTGGTGATCACCACGTCCGAGGCGGCGACGTGGTCGCCGACCAGCTCCCGCTGCTTGGCGAGGAACTCCTCCGACTGCTCGCCGGCGTAGCCGCCGGCCCCCTCCTGGGACTCCAGCTCGAGTTCCACGAAGCGGGCGCCGAGGCTCCTCACCTCCTCCCTGACCGCCGGGCGCACGTCGAAGGCCTCGACGACGGCCCCCAGGCGGCGGGCGGTCGCGATCGCCTGCAGGCCCGCCACGCCGGCGCCGAGGACGAAGACGCGGGCGGGCGCGACGGTACCGGCGGCGGTCATCAGCATGGGGAAGAACTTGGGCAGCCGATCGGCGGCGATGAGGACAGCCCGGTAGCCGGCGACGCCGGCCTGGGAGGAGAGCGCGTCCATGGCCTGGGCCCGGCTGATGCGGGGGATCAGCTCGAGGCTGAGGGCGGTCACCCGGGCGGCTGCCAGGGCCTGGATCAGCTCCGCGTTGCCGCTCGGCTGCAGGAAGCTGATCAGCACCACGCCCGGACGCAGGGCACCGACCTCCGACGTGGTGGGCGGCTGGACCTTGAGAAGGACGTCCGCCGCGGCCGCCACCGGCCCCCGCGAGAGCTGCGCGCCCGCCGCCTCGTAGGCCGGGTCCGGGAAGTACGAGCCGGCCCCTGCGCCCGCCTCGACCAGCACCTCGTGGCCGGCCTGTACGAGACGGGCGGCGGCTTCGGGCACCAGCGCGACCCGCCGCTCACCCGCGACGGTCTCCTTCGGAACCCCCACCTTCATCGGCCGAGACTGTAACAGTGAATCGCCTGCGCCCGTGAAAGCCGCCCGGCGGGGGCGCACATGAGTGTGGCGCATAATTGGCCTCTCTGAGCACTCAGCTGGTGACCCCACCGATCGTCAACGACCTCACCTTCCAGGCCGCCACCGTCAACGGCTCCGGCAGCCAATCGGCGAACCTGGTGCTCACCCGCGCCGTCTTCTCGATGGGCATCCCGGTCGCGCCCAAGAACGTCTTCCCCTCCAACATCGAAGGCCTGCCGACCTGGTACCAGCTCCGCATCTCCCCCGCGGGCTACCAGGCGAGCAAGGGGGATCCCGACGTCCTCGTCGCGCTCAACCCGGCGACCTGGCCGGCCGACCTCGGCGGCGTCCGCTCGGGCGCGGCGGTGATCCACGAAGAGGCCTATGGCCTGCCCGCCAACGCTCGCGACGACGTCTTCTACTACCCGGTCCCGTTCGCGAGGCTGGCCAAGACCAGGATCACGAGTGAGACGCTCCGCAAGCAGCTGACCAACATGATCTATGTGGGCGTCGTGGCGGCCCTCCTCGGCATCCCGCTCGATCGTATCGAACACGGACTCAAGCGGCAGTTCCAGACCAAGCCCAAGGCTGTCCCCCTCAACATGGAGGCCGTCCAGGTGGGCTTCGAGCACTGGCACGAGAACTTCTCCAAGCGCGATCCCTTTCAGCTGCGGCCGGTCTCGGGAGGCGCCCCCGACCTGATGTTGATGGAGGGAAACCAGGCCTGCGCCCTCGGCTCCTTGATGGGCGGCGTGACGGTGGCGGCCTGGTACCCGATCACGCCGTCGAGCAGCCTCTGCGAGAACCTCATCGGCTACGCGGAGCGATACCGGACCGGCGTGGACGGGACCTCCCGAATCGCGGTCGTGCAGGCCGAGGACGAGCTCGCCGCCGCCGGCATGGCGATCGGCGCCGCCTGGGCGGGCGCCCGGGCGATGACCTCCACCTCGGGCCCGGGCATCTCGCTGATGGCGGAGTTCGCGGGGCTCGCCTACTACTCCGAGGTGCCGATCGTGATCTTCGACGTGCAGCGGGTGGGGCCGTCCACGGGCCTGCCGACCAGGACCTCGCAGGGCGACCTCGCGTTCACCTACCAGCTCTCCCACGGCGACACCCGCCACATCGTCCTGCTGCCGGGCACGGTCGAGGAGTGCTACGAGGACGCCCGGCAGGCGTTCGACCTCGCCGACCGGTTCCAGACCCCGGTCTTCGTGCTCTCCGACCTGGATCTGGGCATGAACCTCTGGATGTGCGCGCCCTTCCGGTACCCGGAGAAGCCCTTCGACCGGGGCAAGGTCCTCTCGGCCGGGGACCTGGAACGTATCGGCGGCGACTGGGGGCGATACCGCGACCCCGACGGCGACGGCATCCCCTTCCGGACGCTGCCCGGCACCCCCCACCCCGCCGCCGGCTACTTCACGCGCGGCTCCGGCCACGACGAGAACGCCCACTACACCGAGGACCCGCTGCTGTTCTCCAGGAACATCGAGCGGATCCTCCGCAAGCACGAGACCGCACGCGGCTGGGTGCCGGCCCCGATCGTCGAGAGCGCCGGGCATGCGATCGGGCTGATCGCGTTCGGCTCCACCCACCACGCCGTCGTGGAGGCGCGCGACATCCTCGCCGCCGGCGGCCTTCCGGTCGACTACCTGCGCGTCCGGGCCCTGCCGCTGAACGACGCCGTGGAGGAGTTCGTGAATGGCCACGAACGCGTCTACGTGGTCGAGCAGAACCAGTCCGGCCAGCTCCACGACCTGCTCCGGCTCGAGCTTCCCGCCGAGGCGGCGGCGAGGCTGCGCTCGATCCGGCACTGGGACGGGCGCCCGATCCCCGCCCGGGCCATCACCGCCCCCGTCATGGAGCTGGAGGAGGCTGTCCCGCTGTGAGCACCACCCTCAACCGCGCCCACCTGCCCCGGGACGCATATAAGGGCTCACCGACCACGCTCTGCGCCGGCTGCGGGCACAACTCGATCACCAACCACATCGTCAAGGCCCTCTACGAGACCGGCCTCGAGCCGCACCGGCTGGCCAAGATGAGCGGGATCGGATGCTCGGCCAAGACGCCCGCCTACTTCGTGGATTCGGCGCACGGCTTCAACGGCGTCCACGGCCGCATGCCCTCGATCGCGACCGGCGCGCAGCTCGCCAATCGGGAGCTGACCGTGTTCGGGGTGACCGGCGACGGGGACACTGTGGCGATCGGGCTGGGCCAGTTCGCCCACCTGATCCGGCGCAACGTGGACTGCACGTACCTGATCGAGGACAACGGCACCTACGGCCTCACCAAGGGGCAGTTCTCGGCCACCGCCGACCTCGGTTCGGTCCAGAAGAAGGGGACTGTCAACACCTTCCAGCCCATCGATCCCTGCGCGCTCGCGCTGACCCTCGGGGGCACCTTCGTGGCGAGGTCCTTCAGCGGCGACGGCAAGCACCTGGTCCCGCTCATCAAGGCCGCGCTGGCACACCGGGGGACCGCCCTCATCGATGTCATCTCGCCCTGCGTGACCTTCAACGACCACGACGGCTCGACCAAGAGCTACGCATATGTCAAGGAGCACGAGGAGGTCATCCACGACCTCTCGTTCATCCCCTTCTACGAGGAGGTGACCATCGAGCAGGAGCCCGGCACGGTGCAGGAGGTGACCCTCCACGACGGGTCGCATCTGCTTCTCAACAAGCTCGGCCCCGAGTACCGGCCGGATGACCGGATGCGGGCGCTGGGCCTGATCGAGGAGGGCCGGAGACGAGGCCACCTCGTCACCGGGCTCCTCTACATCGACGAGGAGTCGGAGGACTTCGCCTCCAAGGAACGCCTGCCCCGATCGCCGCTGGCGAGCCTGTCCGAGGGCGAGCTGAGGCTGAGCCGCGATCAGTTCGAAGGGCTGATGGCGGAGTTCCGCAGCTGACCGTCCCCTTGTCCCGAAGCCGGCCCCCCCGATGACCGAGGCACGGTGGACGGCCGTCGACCGCTACTTCAGCGACCTGCTCTCCCGCCCCGATCAGGTGCTCGACGCCGTCCTCGAGGCCTGCTCGGCGGCGGGTCTGCCCGCGATCAACGTCTCCCCGAACCAGGGCCGGCTGCTGCAGATCCTGGCCCGCATGGCCGGGGCGAGAACGGTCCTCGAGATCGGCACCCTGGGTGGCTACAGCACGATCTGGCTCGCCCGCGCACTGCCCCCCGGCGGCCGGATGGTCACGCTCGAGGCGGACCCCAAGCACGCTGAGGTCGCCCGCGCCAACATCGCGAGCGCGGGTCTCGGCGGCATCGTCGAGCTGCGCGTCGGGCGGGCCGTGGACACGTTGCCGCAACTGGCCGCGGAGGGCCGGCGATCCGTTCGATCTCATCTTCATCGACGCCGACAAGCCGGGCTACCCGGACTACCTCTCCTGGGCGCTCAGGCTCTCCCGCCCCGGAAGCGTCATCGTCGCCGACAACGTGGTCCGCGACGGGGCGGTGGTGGATGCCGGCAGCCACGACCCGCTCGTGCAGGGCGTGCGCCACTTCAACGAGCTGCTCGCCGCGGAGGCGCGCGTGACGGCGACGGCGATCCAGACCGTCGGCAGCAAGGGCTACGACGGCTTCGCGGTGGCGATCGTCAACTGACCGGCCTGGCCGGGACGGCCCCTCGAGGCTGCGGTCGCCGCCCCTAGAACCTAGACCTAGATCTAGAGCCACCAGAGGGCTTTCACGAGCTGTCCGACGAGGCCGTCGCTGTCGCCGCCGAAGCGTGAGCTCTTGTCGACCACCGCCTGGAGGACGTCCGGCGGCCTCACCTGGCCGATCCGGCAGGCGGCGAGGAAGGCGCCCATGGGAACGGGCTGGTCACCGCGGCGCCAGGCGAGGAGGGTCTGGCGGCTCAGGGAGTCGCGACCCAGCTCGTCACGGAGCCGGCGGGTCAGCTCGGACCCACTCAGCCCGGCCCGGCGGGCCGCCTCGTCGAACATCCGAGCCGACAGCTGCCGGTAGGCGGAGGTCTCGACGTCGGCAAGCATTGACCAGCTTGTACAATCCCGGCGCAGAAAAATCAAGCGCCAGTTTGGGTCAGCATCCGGGCAGCCCGGTCGGGCTGCCCGACAGACCGGCGGAGACACCGACTCTCTATTCTTATCTGCATGTCTGCGCAAACATCACGTCATCCGGCCGCCAGCCTGTTGCGGACACTGGGCGACCCCCTCCGCCTCCGGCTGCTCCAGGAGTTGCCCGGGGAGGAGGCCGCCGAGATCTCGGTCGGCGAGCTGGCCGACCGCCTCGGGGTGGCGGGCGCCGTCGTCTCCCAGCACCTCCGGGTCCTCTCCAGCCGAGGCCTGGTCGGAGCGCGACGCCAGGGCCGGGAGGCCCGCTACTTCGTCAACGCAGCGGCTCTCAGGGCCGCCCGGGAGCTGCTCGCCGGGGGCCTGCCGAGCCTCTTCGCGCCCACCTCGGAACCGGCGCGCCTGTCCGCCCGCAACCAGCTCTTCGGGAAGGTGGTCGAGATCCGCCGCGGCGAGGTCGCCACCGAGATCGGCATCGACATCGGCGGCCAGGTCGTCACGGGGGTCATCACCAACTCCTCGGTGGAGCGGCTCGGCCTCGAGCTGGGGACGGTGGCGGCGGCTGTGTTCAAGGCCACCGACGTCATGGTCCTCCGGTGAGGCTCCGGCGGTGATCCGCCGGGCGCTGGCGCTCCCCGTCGTCGCCGCGCTCGCCTTGGCCGGCTGCTCGGGCGGGGCTGCCGGGAGCGCCCCAGTCCAGGTCATCTACGCGGGCTCGTTGACCCGGCTCATGGAGAATCATCTGCTCCCCGGCTTTCGAAGGTCCTGCGGCTGCGGCGTCCAGGGCGAGCCGAAGGGGTCGCTGGCGATCGCGAACCTGATCAAGGGCGGCATCCGGCGTCCGGACGTGTTCATCAGCGCGGACGTGGCGGCGGACCGCGCCCTCGCCGGCCCGGCGAACGGCAACCATGTCTCCTGGTGGATCGACTTCGCCACCACCGAGCTGGTCATCGGATGGAGCCCCAAGAGCCGGTTCGCGTCCGACTTCCGAAGCGCCCGGCTCGGCCGCCGGTCCTGGGAGTCGGTGCTCGAGCAGCCCGGACTCCGCCTGGGCAGGACCGACCCCGAACTGGATCCCAAGGGATATCGCACGCTCTGGCTCTTCCAGCTCGACGAGCGCCGCTCCGGGCGGGCGGGTGAGGCAAGGCGCATCCTGGGTCCGGCCCGGAACCCGGCCCAGATCTTCCCCGAGGAGGAGCTGGTGGCGCGCCTCCAGGCGGGCGAGCTCGACGCGGGGGTCTTCTACCTGGTGGAGGCGGTGGCGGCCGGGCTTCCCTACCTGCGGCTCCCGGCCGCCGTCAACCAGGGCGACCCGACGATGGCGGCCGCCTACGGAAGCGTCGCCTTCACCACCGCCAACGGCGTCACCGTCCGCGGCAGCCCCATCCTCTTCACGGTCACGATCCCCGCCTCCGCGCCCGATCGGCCCGGAGCGCTCTCCTGGGTGCGCTACCTGCTCGGGCGCCAGGCCGCCGGGTCCCTCGCCGGCGGCGGGTTGGCGTC
>JBOHUX010000102.1:0-8562 GCA_050734915.1 Candidatus Dormibacteraceae bacterium | reverse complement strand
CGTCGGGCGTGCCGTGGGCGCGACCAGCGAGCTCGACCTCGTCCTCAAGGGGCCGGACGTCTCCTCGCCGGCGGCGGTTCGCTGGCTCGCCCATGCGGACCAGGTCATCGCCGCCCGCCGCGGGGGCTCGGTGCGGACGCTGACGGGGCTGCCCGCCTTCCTGGCCACCTTCAACCAGGGCCAGGTCCCGGACCGGGCGACGACGTCGCGCATCCTGGCCAAGGTGCCGGCCTACTTCAGCCGCACGGTCATCTCGGGCGACCACCACCTGGCCCGCACGGTGTACGGCGTCAGGGGCCTGACTTCGGTCGCCGACGACGCGGCGCTGGTCAGGGCCCTGCGCTCGCTGCCGCCTCCCCCGGCCGGCTACCACGCCTTCCCCGCCGGCATGGCGGTGGTCGCCGCGACCGCGCTGGACGCGATGAGCTCGCAGCAGCTGTGGCTGAACCTGATCGCCCTGGCCCTCGTCCTGGCGGCGCTCCTGGTCGCCTACCGGCGGCCCCTGCCGGCCCTGCTGGCGGTTCTGCCGACCGCGGTCGCCGCAGGCTGGGCGACGGGGCTCCTCTTCGCCCTCGGGGCGCGGACCTCTCCCATCACGGTGCTGCTGGCCGGCGTGGTGGTCGCCTTCGCGACCGAGTTCAGCGTCCTCTGGCTGTCCCGCTACCGCTCGGAGCTCCGGGCCGGGGCGACCGCCGAGGCGGCCTCGGAGGTGGCCTCCCGGAGAGTCGGCCCCGCCATCGTCGCCTCCGCCCTGGCCCTGACCGGAGGCTTCCTGCTGCTTGCGGTCAGCCCGGTGCCGATGGTGCGCGACTTCGGCATCTGGAGTGGCGCCGATCTGGCGCTGGCGACGGTCGCCGTGCTGACCCTGCTGCCGCCGACCGCGAGGCGCCTCCTGACGCGGGGCTGACCCCCGCCGCTTGACAGCCGTTTCCTGACATTGCTAATGTCACTAATGCCCACCATGTGTAAGGCGGTTTCACGTTGAGAACCCTGGGCGGCCGGCTCGCGGCCGCCCTCGCCGCAGCCGCGCTCGCCACCCTGGTCCTGGGCCCTGGCAACGCGCCCGGCGTGGGCGCCGCCGGTAATCTGCCGCCGGCGCCGGCTCCCCTCCCAGGGGTGCGGATCCCCGTGGCCCCGGTGGTACCCGGGGTGCCCTCGCCCCACCTGGGTCCCGCGCCGCCCGGTGGCGTGAAGGGGATCCCCGGGGGCGGCCTCCCCGCCGGCGGCGGCCTCCCCAGTCCGGGGGCCGCGCTCTGGGCGTCGCCCGCGTCGGCGGCCGGCGCGCTCCCGAGCGCGGCGGGGTCGCTGTCGGGGTCGCCCTCATCGACATCGTCGGCCGGCTCGCCCTCAGATCCTCCGGCCAGCCCGTCCGGCGCGAGCGGGCAGGATCCTGCGGCGGCGGTCCAGGCCCACCGGCAGGCCCGGCGCCAGGCGGAGATCCGCAGCCGGCGATGGCAGTCCGCGGTGATCGAGGCGACCCGGCAGCTGGGCGGCCTGGATTCCCGATACGCGGCCGCGGCCGCCCGCGCCGGTGGCGGCAGCGGCAGGTTCCAGTGGCCGGAGGCGTCCACCGTCCTCACCCAGGGGTTCGGCTGCACGCCGCTGCTGGGCGAACCGTACGACCCCGCCTGCGCGACCAGGCACATGCACACGGGGGTGGACATCGCGGGCCCCGACCGGACCCCCATCTTCGCCGCCGACACCGGGGTCGTGACCACGTACATCGACGACACCGGCTACGGCCGGCACGTGATCGTCGTCGACGGCCACGGCTACGAGACCCTCTACGGACACCTGTCGAGGTTCGTCGTCACGACCGGCCAGATGGTCCACAATGGCCAGCTGATCGGCTTCGAAGGCGCGACCGGCTACGCGACCGGGCCCCACCTCCACTTCGAGATCCGGTGGCACGGCCGGCCCGTTGACCCCTGCTCGTACTTCGACGGGTGCAGCGCGATGACCCGCGAGTTCTCCTGGCAGTCCGACTAGCAGGCGTCGCGCGCTTGGGGATTCCAAGCGCTCTCCGGATGGAAACGAGGCTGTCCTGAGCCGCCACATGGGTGACAAGCTCGTCGCCTTAACGGGATCGCCCATAATCTTTCGCAATTCTTAACACTCTGCCTACCCCAGGCTTGGTAAATTCAAGCCGTTCAGAACGCCCGACCGAGATGGGGCGCCTGATGTAAGTCGATAATCACGCCCCCCTGCGCGGCCCGGCGTCTTCTTCATGAAGCGCCGGGTCCTTTTTTCTTCCCAAACGCTTGACATGGGAAGGCGCCGGCCGAAACTAGGGGTCGATGCAACGGGATCGACCGATTCCCCGGCCCTCGGCGCCCGCGCGCCTGGTCCGCCCCACCGCCCGCGCGGGCGTGACCTGATGCCGTTCGTTCCCCCCAAGCCGATCGAGCCCGCCCCGCCCGACGTGCGCGGTTCCAGGGTTCTGATCGTCGACGACGAGCGGGCGTGGCGGGTCATCCTGGAGACCGACCTCAGGATGCTGGCCTACGAGGTGGCGGTCGCCCAGGACGCTCCGGAGGCGCTGGAGGTGGCGATCGACTCGCCGCCCCAGGTCGCCATCATCGATCTCATGCTCCCCGAGCCGATGGACGGCTGGGGACTGCTCAACGAGCTGCGGAGCCGCGGCGTCAAGATCCCCGTCATCTTCTACAGCGCCTATCCCGTCTTCACGGACCAGCCGGTGGATCCCGACGTCTTCGCCTACGTGAGCAAGGCGATGGACAGGGCCGATCTCTACGCGATGCTGCCCGGAGCGGTGCGCCGCTCTCGCGGCTGATCCCCCCTTTTCCGGGAGCCCCGGTCGCCACCGCCGGAGCCCCTCTTCGGCGGCGCGGGATCCGGCCCCGGCTTGAAGGCGAGCGCGAAGGAGAAGGCGTGGTGGTGCCGGTAGGCATCCTCGCCGAGGGGGGCCATGATCGCCTCCAGCTGCGTCTCCAGCTCGCGGCGCAGGCGCGGGCCGAGGGCCGTGATCAGGGTGTGGGGCAGCGGCCCCGAGCCCGCCATCAGGTCCACCCACTCGGAGGCGGTCCCCGCGCGCCCGCCGGTCACCATCTCGGCGAACGTCGCCCGTTCGAACCCGGCCCGGGCGAGCAGCCCGCCCAGCACGGCCGGCTCCCCGAAGTCGGCGCGATCCTCGGGAGCCCGGGGGAGGCGCAGAGGGTGGTGCTCGACGAATCCGTTGATGGCTCCGAAGAAGATCTCCTGCGACTCCGTGTCCAGGTTCCGCCGCAGCGAGGCGAGGGCGACCCTGCCGCCCGGTCTCAGCACCCGGTACGCCTCGGCCAGGCTGACCGTGGGTTCGACCAGGAAGCTCAACGTGAGCCCGTAGGTGACGACGTCGAAGCTGGCGTCCTTGAAGACCAGGCGCTCGGCCGCCATCCCGAAGAAGCGCATGTTGGCGCGGGCACGTCTTCGGGCCTCCTCCATCATGCCCGCGGAGAGGTCGATCCCGATCACCTGCCCGCCCCGCCCCACGCCGGCCGCCAGCAGGTGCGCGACGAGTCCGGTCCCCGTGCCGACGTCGAGGGCCGACTCCCTGGGCGCCGGCGCCGCCAGCTCGGCAAGCCGGGCGGCGACGCGCCGGTGGACGCCCCCTGCCCAGCTGTCGTAATGGGGCGCGAACGCGTCGTAGAAGTCGATCAGGTGATCGACGTAGCCGGAGGCGGCGGGTCGGCTGGGCTCGGGCGTCGGCATCGCTGGCGCCCATTAATCTATGCTCGCGGGCTCAGGCCTTCCCGGGCGGGGCGGGGTCGGGTAACATGGGGCCGCCCACTAGGGGCTTTTCTGGCGGGGTGGCCGGGGCCGACGGCCGGGCCCTTGCAATTGGGGTGTGATATGGAAGTGGAGACTGAGACATTGGCAGAGGCCGGCGGACGCCACCGGAACCGGGACCACGGCGGGTCCGTCGTGCTGGGCCCTCGCGACAGCCTGACCGGGAAGCTTCACATCGAGGGCGACCTGCGCGTCCAGGGCTCGATCGAGGGCGAGCTGGACGCGACCGGTGAGGTCCACGTAGACGCCTCGGCCACGGTCAAGGCCGCCATTCAGGGCCGCACCGTGAACGTCCGCGGCAAGGTGAGCGGTGACGTCACCGCCCAGGACCGGCTCCTCCTGGCCGGCTCGGCGGTCATCTCGGGCGACGTCCGGGTCGCCCGGCTGGCGATCGAGGACGGCGCCACCCTCAACGGGCACGTCTCCATGCAGCCGGCGGGTGGCGGCCGGGACAAGGAGCACGGCAAGAAGGGCGAGCACGAGCCCGAGGCCAACGGCGAGGCGCCCGCCGAGGAGCAGCCGCCGCAGGGCTGATCCGTCCCGCCCCGGGCACGCGCCGCGCGGGGGCCGGGAGCTCGTGCCCGGCCGCCGGTCGCCAGGCCCGTCAGGTCGGGCGGGCGAGATCCGCGCGGATCATGCTGTAGACGACCAGGTCGTGCCAGTCCCCGGCTCGGAACTGTGCCCCGCGCAGGACGCCCTCTCTGTGCAGGCCGGCCTTCTCCAGCGAGCGCTGCTCGATGGCGTTGGCGACGTCGGTGGCGGCCTCCACGCGATTGACATCGGTGGTCGCCAGCAGGTGCTCCGCGAGCAGGCGCTGCGCCTCCGTGCCGTAGCCGTGACCGCGGGCGGCGGGGATCAGGTTGATGCCCATGTTCCAGGCGCGCGACTCCTGATTGGGCCCGTAGGAGACCAGGTGCCAGCTCATGGTGCCGATCGGCTCGCCGTCCGCGCACCTCATCACCATCATCCTCGACACCATCAGCCGCGCCGCCACGGCCTCGTCCAGCGGTCCCAGGTCGTTGAACTCGCCGGTGAACTCAGGCCCCGACCAGCGCCTCATCAGCGCCGCGTCGTCTCTCGAGATCTCCCGGAGCTCGACGGTCCACCCTCTCACCCTGCCCCGCACCCTCGCCCGCATGAGCCGTAACGATACTGACCGCGGGGGGTGGCTAACGCGGTGCGGCCATGGCCGGAGGACGATCGGACCGCCGGGCGGCCCGGCAGAGGCCGACCAGTTCCGACAGGAGCCGATCCGCCTCGCCCGCGTCGCGATCGCGGAGGGCGGCGTGCACGCCGTGGCCGGCGGTGTCCAGGTGGATGGTGGCCAGCCGGAGCGCGCGCTGGAAAGGCCCCTGGACCAGGCGCAGGCTCTGGACCTTCGTCAGCGGCACCCAGGCGGTGACGCGGGCCACCCGCCCGGTGGTGGTGACCGCGCAGGTCGAGGTCCTCCCCCAGGCGAGGTTGTGGTAGCGCACGGGGTTCCTCAGCCGGGCCCGGCGCGGAGCGGGGAGGCGGTCGTTGGGCGCGTCGGTCAGGATCCGGCCGAGCAGCCGGTCCGCCTCCTCATGGCTGCCGACTGGCAGCACGGCCCGGAGCCGGTGTCCCTCCGGCGAATTCTCTCCGTGGTGGCGCTGGTGGCCGGCGACGTCCACCTCCAGACGGCACCAGCCCAGCGGTCGCCAGAGCACCGGCTCGACCATCCGGACCGCCTGGACGCGGCCGCTGGGAATCGTCTCCGCGCTCGTCTCGAGCAGTCCCGACCGCAGCCGGAGCCCGTCGGGCGCCTCGGCCACAGTCAGCCTGTAGCCCCCGTTGAACCGATGCCAGAGGAGCGTCACGAGGCCGATCCCGCTCGCTCCGCTGGAGCCGATGACGGCCCCCACCGCGGCCGGCGCCAGCACGGCGAGGACGATCAGCGCGGTCAGCAGCGCGGCCACCAGGAGCGTCAGCCAGCTGAGCAGGATCGACCCCAGCAGGCGGCCGATGGGCACCGAGATCAGGATCACCTCCCCGGGTTCCGGACTGTCCTCAGCCTGTCCGCTGGCGAGGGCCAGCAGGCGCGCGCGGATGACATCCGCCTGCCCCGCGGGCAGGTAGGCGAGGCGGCCGGCGCCGCCCGTCGAGCCACCCATCCGGAGGCGTAGCTCGGCCAGCCCGACCACCCGGGCCAGAGCCGGTCGGACGGTGTCGATGGCCTGGATCTGAGTGAGGGGGAAGCGCATCGAGCTGTGCCGGATGACGCCCGTCTCGATGCGAAGGACGCCGTCCTGGATGCGCCACCGGGTGACCCACCAGGAGACGGCCCCCAGGGCCGCCAGCGCCCCGGCGGAGAGCAGGTGCCACACCACGCTGTCGCGCCCGCCCTGGGCACCGGGGAGAAGGGTGCCGCCGAAAACCACCACGATCGCGACCAGCGAGCGTCCGGCCCGGATGATGGGGGAGAGGGGGTGCAGGCGGTGCCAGGTGGCGGGGCCGGCTCCGCCCGGGTCGGTCACAGGCCGGCGGCCCTCGCCTCGCCGAGCGCCGCCAGATGGTCACGGAGCCGAGCCGCGTCCGCCTGGCCGAGGCCCGGGATGCGGGCGCCGCTGACCGGCGCCGCGGTATGCATCCTCACCGTCGCCAGCCCGAAGTACCGTTCGATCGGCCCCGCGACGACGTCGATGAACTGCATGCGTCCGTAGGGGACGACCGAGAGCCTCGAGATCATCACCCCTCGCCGGACCAGGAGGTCGTCGTCCCGCTCGCGGTAGGCCCATGCCCGCACCCGCCGCTGCATGAACCTGTCACCGGCAAGGCCCGCCAGGAGGACCGCGACGAGGGTGGCGGCCCCGGCCGGGATCGCCCACCCCCTTCCGCTGAGCACACCGGCCGCGCCTGCCGCCACGACCAGGAGCAGGACCACCGCCGTGATGGCGGCCGCCTCGGCGCGGCGCATCGCCCCCAGGCGGGATGAGGGATGCCGCCAGCCGCCGTCGGACCCGACGGTCGCCTCCCTCGAACCGGTCACAGGCGGGTGGTCCTCATCAAAGGTGCTGGTGAGATGCCGTCGTAGACCCGGCACGGGCCTGAGTCTAGTTGGGTCCGGGAAGGGGGGAGGAGCGACCGGTTGCCCGGCCGCGCCTCGACTCGCTAGACCCGGGCTGACTCGACGAGCTCGGCGTAGACGAGCTCGTGGTTCTGGACGGTGACCGTGCCGCCGAAGATCCGACCCGCCTCCTCGCGCTGGTCGCGGACCGCGGGCTCGCTGGCGGTGCGGTCGGCGGCGGTCTCCCAGGTGGTGGTGACGAACGACCGGCCGGTCAAGCGGTTGGTTCCCATCACCAGTCCCTGGAAGCCGTTCCGGGCCCCGACGTTTGGGACCACCCTGTCGCGGATGAACGCGATGCCCGCCTCCAGCTTAGAGGGGTCGGCGAAGAGTTGGTTGACTCGCGAGAAGCCGCGGCCGTAGCTTCCCGCCCGGTGGAAGACCACGATCTCGAACCGGTCCACGTCGATGACCTCGCTGCGGGCGGCCTCCGCCGACTGCAGGCGAGCCTGGACGCCGATCTCCTCGCTCGCGTTGAGGGAGTCGATGCTGTCCCAGTAGGTCGCGCCGATGGCCGTGCCCCGCTCGCGGTCGGTGAACATCACCGCGCCGCCGAAGCCGGGCTGCTTCCTCGCCGTCGGTACGACGCGATCCTGAAAGGTCTGGGCACCCACGTCGAACTGGTCGGCGGGAACCTTGAGCTGGGTCACGCGAACGTACATACCCGGCACCTCCTTGCGGGAGAAACGCCCCGGCCCACCCCGGACCGGATCGCATGAGGCTAGTCCCTGCGGGCGCGCCATTCAAGTGCCCGGTGGTGCGGTGTGATCTCACCCGGCACCCCGGCCGAAGTCCGGATACCCTCAGGGCGATGGGCGATTCACGGCTCCCCGACTACGCGCTTCGCAATCGCGCCCACTGGACGCTCACCAATGCGCGCTACGCGGCCGCCCAGGCCCGGGAGAGGTGGGCCGAGGAACGCGCCCACTGGGGCATCTGGCACCAGCCGGAGGCCGATATCCAGGCGCTGCCGGACGTGCGCGGCCGTGACGTGATCGAGCTCGGATGCGGAACCGCCTACTTCGGCGCCTGGCTGCGGAGGCGGGGCGCCCGGCGCGTGGTGGGCGTTGACGTCACCCCCGTCCAGCTGGCGACCGCCCACCGGATGAACGCCGAGTTCGCGCTGGGATTGGAGCTGATCGAGGCCAACGCGGAGGCGGTTCCGCTCCCGGACGCCTCCTTCGACCTGGCGGTCTCGGAATACGGCGCGTCGATCTGGTGCGATCCCCATCGCTGGGTTCCGGAGGCGGCGCGCCTGCTGCGGTCGGGCGGGGAGCTGGTGTTCATGCGCGGCTCCACGCTGGCGATCCTGTGCTCACCCGATGACGGCGCCGCCGGCGACCGCCTCCTGCGGCCGCAGCGAGGCCTGCACCGCATCGACTGGGAGGACCCCGAGCCCAGCACCGAGTTCCACATCGGCACCGGCGAGATGGTCCGGCTCCTGCGCCGGGCCGGCTTCGAGGTGCTCGATCTGATCGAGCTCTTCGCGCCCGATGACGCCGTCGACCACCCCTACTATGCGGGCGTCAGCGCCGGCTGGGCGAAGAGGTGGCCGGCCGAGGAGATCTGGCGAGCTCGCCGGCGGCCCTGAGGGCGACTCCGGGTCCGGCTTTGCGCCCCGCGCCCGGGGCGGTCTCGCGGTCTCGCGGGCGATGAGTGACGCGGGCCCGGCCGCAGCCAGCCGGGCC
>JBOHUX010000101.1:0-8595 GCA_050734915.1 Candidatus Dormibacteraceae bacterium | reverse complement strand
GCGCTGCCCGCCCTCGATCCTCGCCGCCGGCGAGCGGCTGCTCGAGGCCACCCAGCCCGAGCGGCGGGCGCGCCGGCCGGCCGGCGATCGCGGGGAGGCCCCCTTCGCCGTGGACGTCAGCTGGGAGGCGGACGCGGCCCAGGAGGCGCTCCACGTCGCCCGCCGGATCAGAGAGCACATGCTGAGCTCCCGGGGCCGGCTGCGGCCGGCCGACTTCGCCATCCTGCTGCGCAGCACGAGCGCCCTCTCAGCCCCCTTCGAACAGGCGCTTCGGGCGCTCGGCATCCCCTTCGAGGTGCGGGGCTTGGGGGCGCTGGCGCGCAACGAGGTGGTCCGCTTCCTGCTCAGCTACCTGGCGGCTCTCGCCCGCCCGGACGACCCGGAGGCGCTGGCCCACCTGCTCGCCTCCGGTCTGAGCGGCGCCGGCCGGCGGGTGGTGAGCCGGCTCCACGCCCACGCGGCGGAGGCGGGGCGCCCGCTGGGAAAGGTCGTGAACTCGCTCATGTACCGCCTCGCCGAGCGCGACCCGGAACGCTTCCCGCTCCCCTGGCCGGCGGCGGCGGGCGGGCCTGGCGTCGGTCTCGAACTCCGCACGGCCGGCGCCGAGGGCGACGGTCCCGACGCTCCCGCCCCGCCCGCCTACCTGGAGTTCCTGACCGACGGCGAGCTGGATGGGCTGCACCGCGCGGTCACCTGCTACCAGCGGCTGCGCGGGCAGAGCGGCCGGCTGCCGCTGGCCGCCCTCGCCTACGCCGTCCTCGAGGATGCGGGGGTGCTGGCGCGGGTGCTCTCCTCGTCCCGGCTGCCGGAGGCGGAGCGCACGCGCGGCCTCGCCGACGTGCGGGCGGCACTGGCCGCCTTCGAGGAGGTGGACCAGGTCTGGCGCCGGCTGCTGGGCGGGGCCCCGCGCCTCGCCGAGCTCGCCGATTCCCTGGAGTCGATCGTGTCCAGGGCCGTGGACGAGACCGAGGCCATACCCGGCGCCGGCGACTCCGTCCAGATCCTGACCGTCCATCAATCGAAGGGCCTCGAGTTCGAAGTGGTCTTCCTGGCCGGGTTCGCCGACGGCGTCTTTCCCGTCCGGGCCAAGCCCCACCCACTCCTGGATGAGGTGGAGATGGCGTGGTTGGAGGCGAACCTCCCGGACTTCCGACCGCCGTGGCCGTCCGCCGCCGCCGGCCGGCTGGCCGAAGAGGCGCGGCTCGCCTACGTGGGAATGACCCGCGCGCGGAGCCACCTCCACCTCACCTACGCCGCCCAGTACCTGGCGGCGTCCGGCCCGTCGCCCTTCCTGGAGATGGCGCTGCCGGGCGGGGAGCACCACGGCCCGGGCGTCGCGGTACAGCTGGAGCCGGGCGAGATCCTGACCCGGACCGAGGCGGAAACGCTGGCCGCCCGATTTTGCGACGATCTCGGCAAGGGCGACCTCGACGCGCTCGCGCGGCGCGGCTGCGACCGGGACTTCATCGCCGATCCCCGCTCGGGCCAGGCGTTCCTGCCCTACCTGGGGGTCCGGCCGGAGGGGGTCGCGCCGCATCACTTCAGCGCCACCGACCTGACCGCCTACCTCAAGTGCCCGCGCCTTTACTGGTACGGCCACCATCCGGGGCTCGTCGCGGCTCCCAGGAGCCCGGAGATGACGCGGGGCGGGTTCCTGCACAAGGTCCTGGAGGAGTTCCACCGGCGCGAGGCGGAGTGGCGTGGGCTGACCGCCGGCGACCGGCGCGAGTGGTTGGAGAAGGCCATCCTGGCTCATCTCGAGCCGTACTTGGGGCGCGTGGAACCCACCCTCGACCGCCGGCGCGAGGAGCTCGAGGTGCGCAAGATCCTGGACAACTACCTGCGCTTCGCGACCATCCCCCAGAAGGTGCCCCGACGCGGCACGCTGGCGACCGAGAAGCGCTTCACCCTCGTGCTGGAGGGGGCGGAGATCCACGGCATCATCGACCGCATCAACGACACCGGAGCCGGGACCTGCGAGGTGGTCGACTACAAGACGGGACGGGGGCTCACCGCCCGCCGCGCCTACCAGACCTACTTCGGAGACGACCCCCATGACGTCCAGCTGGCCGTCTACTACCTGGCCTGCCGGGAGGGCGCGGACGTGGACGGAACTCCCCTCGCGTTGGAACCCCGCTTCATCTCGCTCTGGTATCCGAAGGACCTCGTCTACGGGACCATGCGCCAGGTCATCTTCGCGGTCGGGGAGCCGGCCGGCCTCAAGGCCTGGATGGAGCAGCCGCTCACCGCGGACGACCTCGAGCGGGGACGCGCGACCGTCACCGGTGCCATCGAGCACGTCCGCCAGGGGGACTTCGAGCCCCGGCCCCGGGAGGCCCCGGGAACCTGCATGAGCTTCACCGGCTGCCCCCACGAGGGCATCTGCCCCTTCGCCCGGACGGCCGCCGAATGACCCGGACGGCGGAGCAGGCCGCCGCCGCCCACGCCGGTCCCGACGGCGCCTTCCTGATCGAGGCGGGTCCAGGCACCGGGAAGACGTTCACCATGGTCGAGCGCTTCACCTGGCTGGTCCGGGAATGCCGGCTCCCCTGCGATCGCATCCTCACCGTCACGTTCACGGAGAAGGCCGGCACCGAGCTCCGGGAGCGGATCACCGAGCGCCTGCGCCGCGACGGGAGCGCCGAGGAGATGGCGGCGATGGAATCAGCCTGGATCGGGACCTTCCACGGCACCTGCGCCCGGCTCCTGGAGGAGAACGCCTACCTGGTCGGCGCCCCCCGGGAGCTGGGGATCCTCGACGACATCGGGCAGCGGCTGCTCCTGGACTCACTCCGGGCCCGGCTCCGCAGCGGCGCCGTCGCCGGCATCGACCTCGACTCGCTGGCCGCCCTGGGCCCGGACGACGTTTCCGACCTCCTCCGCCGCGGGCTGGACTTCGTCCTCAAGCTCAAGGGTCGCGGGATCGGCGCCTCGGAGTTCCGGCGGCGGGCGCTCGAGATCCTCGCGGATCCCGGGCACGGGCTTGCGATCGAGCTCGCCGACCGTGCCGAAGAGGAGGCGATCGGGATCCTCCACGCGGTCTACGCCGCCTACGAGGGGGCGCTGGAGTCCGGGCGCCTGCTCGACTTCGACGACCTCGTCCTGCGGGTCATCGCCGCGCTGGAGCGCATCCCGGCCTTTCGCGGCTGGTGCCGGGATCGCTTCCGGCAGATCGTGGTGGATGAGTTCCAGGACACCAACCGGATCCAGTTCGAGCTGGTGCGGCTCCTCGCCGCCGATGGCTTCGCCAACGTGACCGCGGTCGGGGACGCGAAGCAGTCGATCTACGGCTGGCGCGACGCGGAGATCGAGAACATCCGCTCCCGGTTCCCCGGCCGGCGGCTGCCTCTGACCCGGAACCGGCGCTCCTTCCAGGAGATCCTGGACTGCGCGACATCGCTGATCCGGCGTGACCGGGACTTCGCCGGCGAGCCCGACCTGGTCGCCGAGCGGGGTGCGGGCGGGGCGGCGGTGACGGTGATGATGGCCGCCGACGCGGGCAGGGAGGCGCGCATGGTCGCCGCGGAGATCCGCCGCCTCCGTGACGAGGGGATGCCCCTGGCGGAGATCGCCGTCCTCTCGCACTCCGTCCGCCGGCTGCCGCCCGAGTTCGAGCAGGAGCTCCGCCTGCATGGGATCCCTTACGTGACGTCGGACGGTTCGGGATTCTTCGACCGCGAGGAGGTGAAGGACGTCGTCGCGCTGCTGCGGCTGGCGGAGGACCCCCTCGACGACGGTGCCCTGGTGCGCGTCCTCCAGGGCCCGGTCGTGCGCCTCGACGACGCCGGGATGTACCGGGTGGCGTGCCGCCGGATCGGCCACAAGGGGATGCGGCTGCGCGACTGCTGGGAGCGTTCGGCGGCCGAGGGCCACCCCGGCCTTCCGCCGGCCGCCGCGCGGCGGGCCGACCGGGTGCTGGCCGCGGTCGAAGGCGCCGGCTCCGACCGGGACACGATGACGGTGGCGGACATCCTGGGCCGTCTGGTCGAGGAGACCGGCTACCTCCGCCATGTCCAGGTGCGGACGCTCAGAGAGGGGCCGCGGGCGCTTCGCAACCTGCGCCTCATATTCAGCATGGCGAGCCGTCACGAGCGTGACGGGTCCCGGCCCGGCGCCCCGGCCGGGATCGGCGGCTTCGTGGGCCACCTGGACCACATCATGGCGGCGGACCTCGCGCTGGGGGAGGCGCCGGAGACCTCGGAGGCGATCTCGCTGCTCACCGTCCACGCGGCCAAGGGCCTGGAGTGGAGGGCGGTCTTCCTCGTCAACACGCGGCCCGCGCTCGCTCGCGACTTCCAGAGCCTGTTCTTCGAGCCGGAGGAGCTCGGATTCGTGATGAAGAGATGGAGCGGCTCCAGGGATGGCCGCCACCCCCGGTTCGCGCTGACCAGCCCATCGGCGGCGGCCGTCAGCCTGGACCGCGCCGAGCGCCGCCGGGTCGTCTACGTGGCTCTGACCCGGGCCGCCGACCGGCTCTGCGTCTCCGCCAGCCGCCCCGAGGCGTCGATCGACGCCGTCGCGCTGGCGGACGGGGAGGACGACTTCTTCGCGGAGATCCTGACCTGGGCGCTGGCCAACCCCGGCTCCGCGCTGGTGACGGAATCGGAGCAGCTGCCACTGCCTGAGCTGGTGCCGGCCCCGGATCCGGACCGTGAGGACCGGGCGGCCGTGGTGGCGAAGGTGATCGAGCGCCTGGACGAGCTGGCGATCGATGCGGCACGCCCCCCACTCGACGCCCCCGCCCGGGTCCAGCTCAGCTTCTCGCAGCTCCAGCAGTTCGAGCTGTGCCCAATCCGCTACCGCTATCAGGAGGTGTGGCGGGTTCCCGCCCCCCCGGACGAGCTGCTCCCCGCGGCGGTCCGCGGCACCGGTGCCAACGCCCTGGGAGCGGCCGTGCACGAGGCGCTCCGAGCCTGGCACGGTGGCGAGTCGGGCGACCTGCTCCAGGCGTTCGCGGAGCTGGCGGACCTGTACGGAGTGCCGGAGGCGGCGGTCGCCGAGGGCGCCCGGATGCTGCGCTCGTACCGGGAGGATCCGCTGGCGAGCGCACTCTCCCTGGGAGCGGAGGTGGAGTTCAATCTCCGCCTGGGGGACGCCCGGGTCCGCGGCGTGGTCGACCGGGTGGCGGAGCTGGGGGTCCGGACCGCGCTCGTCGACTACAAGACCAACCGGCGCCTCGACCGTCCCCTGCTCGCCGCCTACAGCACACAGCTGCGCCTCTACCGGCTGGCCGCCGAGCGGGGTCTGCTGCCCGGGGGCGCCGAGCCCGACCTGCTCCTCTACGACCTCCGGCACGGACGCGGCATCCCGGTCGAGCCCGACTCCGCGGGCGTCATCGAGAAGGTTGAGGCGGCCGCCCGCGACATCCGGGCCGGGCACTTCGAGCTTGGGCCCGAGCACGCCGACCGACCCTGCTTCACGTGCGCCTACCGCCGCGTGTGCCCGCAGGCGCGATCGGCGCCCTCGTCTTCGTTCGGCGGGCTGACGGAGGCACCATTGACGGATGGAGCCGCCGAGGAGCGGGGGTTCGACGCCTGAGGAGCCGCACGGGGAGGCACGGTCCCCGCGAGGTCACGGGATCTCGTGGGGCCGAGAAGCGGACGCGGACCGGGAAGGAGGGGCTCCGGAGCGTTACTTCGAGCGGCGGCGGGCTCGGGAGGCGATCGCGTTCGCGGAGGCGGGCGGGATCGCCGTCCACCGCAACTTCGACCATTATCACGGCACCTACATCCGCGGCCTGCGCCGCGAGATGCCCTTCCTGCACGTGATCGGGCGCCGCGACGTGCTCGAGGCCTGGGGGCGCCGTGAGGGCCTGCGGCCGGAGTGGATTCAGCCCGAGCGGAGACGGCGAGTAGCCCACTACGACGTCTTCGGCGAGTTCGCGATCCGCCTCCTGCGCCGGCTGGACGTCCCCTGAACTGCATCATGTCGCGCCGCATCCGGGGCCGCCTCCGGCGGCTTTTCGGTTAGCCTCAGCCGGGCATGGCCGTCCTCGCCACCGGCTCGGTGGCCTTCGACTACATCCTCACCTTCCGGGGGAGCTTCCGCGACCACATCCTGCCCGAACAGGCACACATCCTGAACCTCAGCTTTCTCGTCGACTCGCTCGAAAAGCGGCGCGGCGGGGTGGCCGCGAACTACGCCTACAACCTCTCTCTACTCGGATATCCGAGCGCGATCCTGGCCACCGCCGGAGCCGACGCGGCCTCCTACCGGGACTGGCTGGCGGGGCGCGGGATCGACTGCAGCGGGCTTCGGCTGCTCGAGGAGGAGATCACCGCCACCGGGTTCACTACCACCGATCTCGAGGACAACCAGATCACCGGCTACTACGGGGGCGCCATGAACCGGGCGGCGATGTTGGGCCTGGGCGACACCGCCGCCGACGTCGAGGCGGTGATCGTCGGGCCCAACGCCCCGGCGGCCATGCTGAGGCTGGTTTCGGAATGCCGTGCGCGGGGTCTCCCCTGGGTCTTCGATCCCGCCCACCAGCTTCCCCATCTGAGCGGGGCGGACCTGGAGGAGGGCGCCCGCGGGGCATGGATCCTGATCGGCAACGACTACGAGATCGAGCTCGTCCAGGAGCGCACCGGCCGGGATGGGGCCGCCCTCCTGGAGCTGGCCGGGATGGTCGTCACGACGCTGGGAAGGAGGGGCTCCCGGATCTCCAGCCCGGACGGGCAGGTGGAGGTGCCGCCGGCGCCCGCAACCGACGAGAAGGACCCCACCGGCGCCGGCGACGCCTACCGATCGGGGCTGGTTGCGGGCCTGCGCCGGGGTCTCACCATCGAGGACGCCGGCCGGGTGGCGGGCCTCGCCGCGACCTACGCCGTCGAGCGGGTGGGCACGATCGAGCACGCGTACCCGCCGGGCGAGTTCCGGCGCCGGTACCGGGAATCGTTCGGAAGGCCCCTACCCGAGGCGCTGCTCGCCGATCCGGGCTCGGGTTAGGTTCGCCTCAGCTCCTCGGTCAGCCGGGCCCATTGGGCGGTGTCGAGGTAGAGCTGGATGCGCTCGATGAGGCCGTCCACGAGCTGCATCACGAAGACTCCCATCGTCTCCACCTGCGCGCGGCTGCGGCTCTGGCCCACCGACTCCCACTCGACGATCGCGAAATGGTCGCCCGAGTAGATCCTCCGCGCCACCACGGTGAGCTCCGGAAGGCGCTCCTCCAGCTCGGTGAAGAACTGGCGGACGCCTGACTGGCCGTAGAACACCATGCCGGGGGGAAGCCGCAGCTGCACGTCGGCGGTGGTGAGCCGCTCGACCTGGCTCCGGTCGTGCGTGTTGAGGGCGGCGACGACGCGCTCCGCCAGCCGCTCCGAGTCCTCGCCACTCATCTGATCAAAACCTACAACGTCGGGGGGGCGGTTGACTACTTGTGGAAGTGCGGCGGAGCGACGGCGGGGAAGTACTGGACGGCCGAGATGATGAACCGCTGGGTCGCGAAGGCGCCCGCCCAGAGCGGCCAGCAGGTGGTCAGCGTCAGCCGGTGCTGACCGGGCTTCTGGGCGAGCACGGCCACGTCGGAGGGCTTGACGATCTGGAAGGCGGTGACGTGGTACTTGAAGTTTCCCCAGCGGGTGAGGAGGTCGATCTCGTCGCCCACCTTGAGGCTGTCCACGTGGATCCAATAGGTGTTGTGGGCGGCGACCCCGACGTTGCCCATCTGGCCCGGCCAGGCGGTGCCGGCGTAGTGCCCGGGACCCGCCAGCAGGACCATCGCGCCGACGCCCTCCTGGACCGCGTGGTCGTAGCCGATCCTGGGGATGTCGATCGCGAAATCGACGCCGTCCACGGGGTGCCTGAGCGCGGCCGTGGGATCGACGGGAACAGCAGGGGGGGGAGCGGCGAGAACGATCTGGTGCCACTGGCGATCGATCTGGGCGCCCTTCCACTGCCCGTAGAGGAATGAGGCGCCGGTCCCCACGATGAGCAGCAGTCCCGCCCCGATCAGGCCGAACCCCACCCGGCGGACGCGGCGGCCCCGGCGCTCCTTCATGCCCCCGCCCGGTGCCCTCGTCAAGGCGCCGCCAGACGCTCTCGCGAGATGGGCGCGGCGCCGGGCCGGGCGCGCGGCGGGAGCCGCTCCTGGAGCTGGTCCAGATGGGCCTCCAGGTGGCAGCAGAGCGCGACGCGCGCGATGTCCTGAGCCGACATCCGGCGCCCGCCGAGATCGGAGGTTCGCATCATTGCCGCCGCGTCGGCCGACCTCAGGAAGTCGATCGTCCGGCGGTGATCGGCGGTGGCGAGCGCGATCAGCTCCTCGTCGCCTCGCTCGGCCATCTGGCCGCCGGCGAGGTCCCGCATGCGCACCTGGGCCAGGAGATCCACCTCCTCCATCTGCCCGCTGCCGATCTTGTAGGTGAGCATGCCGTAGAACTTGGAGAGGACGGCGATGTGGGCGAGCACCTGGTGCGCGCTCCAGGCCTCCTCGGCGGCGGGATCGCCGCCGGCGGCCGCCGGCGCGGGGGTGCGGGGCAGAAGCGAGCCGAGCTCGACGAGCCGCGAGGAGGCCCGCTGGAGCCGCTCGGCGAGCTCCCGGCGGTCGCGCTCGACGAGGTCGCGAAGGAAGCCATCCACATCGTCGGCACC
>JBOHUX010000100.1:0-8740 GCA_050734915.1 Candidatus Dormibacteraceae bacterium | reverse complement strand
GGCGGCGGCCGAGTTCCCGGAGCTGGGCGCCGACTTCCGGCGTCTGGCGGATAATTTCGCCGTGGCCGCGTACGCACCGCCCGCCCTCGCCGAGCCGGCCCGGACCGGGGTCCTGGAGTCGTGGGAGCGCCTCCGTCCCGCCCTCCTCCGCCGGGTGGCCCGGCGATGGGTCCCGGCCCAGCGGTGACCCGGCTCAAGGTCTCCCCGTCGGGCCAGGTCTATGACATCGACCTCTCGGAGGTCAAGGTCACCCGCGACGAGGGCGGCGGCTACTACGTCCACGGCCAGGGCCACTTCCTGCGCCTGGAGACGCTGGACGAGGCCCTGGCCAAGAAGCGCGAGATCGACTCCCATCGAGGGCTCGGGGGGGTCCGCTGAACGTCGCCGGGCGCACCTACCCGGCGGTGCGCTTCGTGATCGAACGGGCTCGTGTGGAGGCCTTCGCCCGCGTTCTCGGCGCCGACCTCGAGGGCGGCGTCCCGCCCACCTTCGCCGCCGTTTACGCGCTCTCCGCGACGGCGCCTCAGCTATTCGCCGACGAGGAGGCGGCTGTGGACCTCGGGCGTCTGGTCCACGGCGAGCAGGAGTTCACCTGGGAGCGCCACCCGGAGGTTGGCGAGGCCGTGATCGCGGAGGCGACGGTCACCGAGGACCGCGAGCGGCGGGGAATGAGGTTCATCACCCTGGAAACGGCGTGCGCGGACGAGGCCGGCCGCCCTCTCTGCCGGTCCCGGATGCGGAGCCTGATCAGGCTGTGACGGCGGCGCTGCCCGGCCAGGAGATCGCGCCGTTCACCGTCGAGATCACGCGGGAGATGATCGTCGCCTACGCGGAGGCCTCCGGCGATGGCAACCCCATCCACCTCGACGACGACTTCGCGCGATCGGTCGGCCTCCCGGGGGTCATCGCCCACGGCATGCTCCAGATGGGCGTCCTGAGCCGCCTCGTCAGCGGCTGGGCGGGCGATCACCGTCGCCTCCGTCGCCTCGGGTGCCGGTTCGCGGCCATGGTGCGGCCCGGCGACCGGCTCACCTGTGGCGGCCGGGTCGTGTCGGTGAACGCCGGCATAGCCGTGCTGGACCTGTGGGCGGAGAATCAGACCGGCACCCGGGTGCTCAGCAAGGGGGTCGCGCACGTTGAGATCGACTCCGGAGAAATCATGACAGTCCCGCCGGAGATATATTGAAAACGTAAGGTCAGGTCGCAGAGCCCGGTCGGGGACCGGGGCGTCAATTGCGTTTGGGGGTGACTTGGAGCATGTTCGATCTCTCAGGCAGGGTCGCCGTCGTCACCGGAGCCTCCCGTGGGCTGGGCCGGGAGGATGCCCTCGCGCTCGCCGAGCTGGGCGCCGACGTCGTCATCACCGACATCCTCGTGGAGGACGACCCCGACCTCCAGCAGGCGGCCGAATCATCGGGCAGCGTCCTCGCCCAGGTCGCCACCAGCCAGGGCTGGGTGCGCAGCAATCAGACCGCCGAGGAGATCCAGAAGATGGGGCGCCGATCCGCCGCCATCAAGATGGACGTCACCAATCGCGAGCAGGTCGCCGAGGTCATGAAGCGGGTCCGGGAGGAGTTCGGGAAGATCGACATCCTGATCAACAACGCCGCCACGCTCGACCACGTGGCCCAGCTCCCCAAGCAGTCCTACGAGCTGTGGGATCGAGATGTGAGCGTGAACCTGACCGGCGCCTTCAACTGCACGAAAGAGGCCTGGCCCTACCTGGTCGAGAACAGCTGGGGCCGGATCATCTTCATGGCCTCGGTCGCCGGCACGATGGGCGGGTTCGGCCAGGCCAGCTACTCGGCCACCAAGTCGGCCATGATCGGCCTCGCCAAGACGGCGGCGCTCGAGGGTGGCCGCCACAACATCACCGCCAACGTGATCGTCCCCGGCATCATCGGCAGCGAGGCGATGCAGCAGGCCGAGCAGATGCAGGCGGGCATCTACGAGCGCTTCAAGAACCGCACCGTCTTCAAGCGCTTCGGCAAACCGCGCGACATCGCCGCCACGATCGCGTTCCTCTGCAGCGAGGAGGCGGGCTACATCACGGGCGCGGCCATCGAGGTGGCCGGCGGCATCCCCCTCTTCACGGCCTGAGTCGGGTCATGGGCAGGACCCTCGATGTGGACAGGCGGGACGGCATCGCCTCGGTGGTCATGCACCGGAACGACAACAATGCGATCGCCGGCGACCTCTGCCAGGAGCTGGGCGAGGCGTTCGACTCCCTGGGCGCGGCCCCCGAGGTCAGGGTGGTGGTGCTGCGAAGTGGGTACGAGAGGTACTTCAGCGTCGGTGCTGACCTCGGCGCCATGGCCTCGGTCGACCGCGAGGGGCCGGGCGCCGAGGACCGGATCGCGGAGATGATGGAAGGAGCAGCGCGCGGCTTCGCAGCCATCGAGCGCTGTCCGAAGCCGGTCATCGCCGCCATCAACGGCCACGCTCTGGGCGGGGGCTGCGAGCTGGCGCTCTGCTGCGACTACCGGATCATGGCCGAGGACGGCCGCTCCCGGATCGGCCAGACGGAGGTGACCCTGGGCATCATCCCCGGCGCCGGGGGCACTCAGCGGCTGCCGCGCCTGATCGGCAGGGCGCGCGCGCTCCCGCTGCTGCTGGAAGGTCGCCGCCTCTCCGCCCGGGAGGCGGAGGAGATCGGGCTGGTGAGCCGGGCGGTGGCACCCGAGGATCTCGAGAGCGCCGTCGCCGAGCTCGCGGAGCGGCTGGCGAAGGGTGCGACGAGGGCGATCGCGCTCATCAAGGAGACGGTGGATCGAGGCCTCGAGCTGCCCCTCGAGGAGGCCATGAAGCTGGAGGCGCGAAACTTCGCCAGGGCCAGCCTGACCGAGGACGCCGTGATTGGGGTCATGTCCTTCATGGCCAAGCAGGAGCCCGAGTTCAAGGGTCGGTAGGCCCGGTGGGATGGCATCCCCGCCCGACCCAGGAGCCGCCTCCAAATCAACAGGTGGACAGGCTGCGGTCAAGAGGCCGCCTTTGCCGTCGTTCCAGGGGCTTCGCCCCGAGGGATCGCCAGGTGAGCCAACCGCCAAATTGCCGGGTCATCGCCCGACATGCGGTACCCGCGTCGGGCCATCGGCCGACTTGTCGGTCGACGGCCGCGCCGATTCTACTTGATTGCACATCAACGCCACTGGACCGCTCATTCATGGAGGAGGTGCACAGGTGCGTATCAGCGAGGCTCGAATGGCTCTGGCTGCGCTCCTCGCGCTCGGGGCCTTGGGAGTCAGCAGCCTTCCGGCCCTCGCGAGCTGGGCGGGGGTCGTTGGAGTCGTCGGGAACGATGGTTCTTGGTCCGACTACACAAGCCAGCATTGTGTCAACAGCTACGGTGGAGGCCCGCAGGTCGCTGTGACGGGCTGGCCGGGAGGATCCACGCTCTACATGAGTTACCGTGTCACTGTCGGCGGCCCCCGTTCCTCCCCGACGACGATCAGAGACAACGACTGGAGCATCCACAACGTCGGGCACCTTCCTCAATACAGCTGTTACTACTTCTCGGCCCACAGGGATTGGGCTTGGGACTATTGGAACTCCACGAGCTGGAGTGCGAACGTCAGGAGCTGAGTCTTCGGTCTAGAATCGCCGGGGGTCTCGCGAGGCCCCCGGCGGCCGGGGAGTAACACCCCTCAGCGAGGATCCACAATGAAGAACGAGCTCTCGCCAGCCTTGAAGGGCCTGACTTCGGCCAGCGCCAAGATGAGACTCGGTACCGTCCTCGCCTGCGCCGTCGCCGCCGCGGCGCTATCGACATGCGGGAGCGGGTCGTCAGCCTACGAAGACATGAGCAAGAGTGTTCAGCTTCTGGCCAAGGCCGAGCGCGAAACACCCCTGCCCCCGGGAAGTCAATTCGACGACTCAAAGCTTCGCCCCCAGCCCGGCTCCCACTATCAGACTGGATTCTTCATCGAGGGCGTCCAGGCGCAAGCGCAATGCAAGTGGTACATGCACTGGCTGGCCGCCTATGGCGCGCACGACACTTCGACGATGTCGGCGAGCGAAGCCGTCTTCAGAGATATGCGTCGATGGCCGCTCTTCACGGGGACGGACGAAGCGACGCGGCAGATGTACGATGCCATCGTACAAAGAGCTGAACTGGGGGACGTCAGCGCTCTGCAGCAATTCGTTCACCTGAACTGCCAGGGCATTTCCCCTTAGTTGCGGTTCAGAACACGGCCGGGCGCCCCTGCGCTGCGCTTGTTGCCCTTGGCCGCTGCCTTGATGTTCAGTTCTGGATGTGATGGTAGCGCCGCTTCAGTGTCGAGCGGCTCCCCTGGGCTGGTCCCGGAACCGGTGGCCGTGGCAAGGGGGGACATTCGCAGTGTGGTGGTCCTTGAGGGCGTGATCGTACGCGAGCCGCCCATCGCCGTGAAGGCGACCGTGGCAGGAATCGTTGACTCGCTATCGAAGACGGCGGCCAACCACGCGAACCAGGGCGAGCGGATCATGTCGATACGGGCAGCCGGCGCTTCCATCGGAACGACCTCCGTGGCTGCTCCCGCGAGTGGAGCTGTCGCGGGGTTCGATGTCATTCCCGGTCAGGCCGTGACGATCGGGATGGTGATCGCTCAGTTCGAGCCGGACACCTTTGACGCCGTGGCGACTGTGGATCCCTCTCTCCTGTATCGCTTCTATGGTGAGAGGCCGTCCCAGGTGCTCGTCCAGATAGAAAAGGGACCGGCGCCGTTCAACTGCCCTGTCCTCTCTCTTGGTCTACCCGGTGCGGGAGGATTGTCGTCGAGCGATGCGACATCACAGCCAGTGCAGCTGAGGTGTCGGATCCCCCCCGGAACCCGTGTCTTCGCTGGGATACGCTGTCTGCTTGCCGCCACGACTGGCGTTGCGAAGGATGCCTTGATCATCCCAGTCACCGCGGTGGAGGGGTCGGCCGAAAGCGGCTACGTGACTCTTGTGGGGGCAGATGGACGACGGGAGACGCGCCTCGTCCGTCTCGGGCTCACCGATGGCATTCACGTGCAGGTCCTGGAGGGGCTGCAACAGGGTGACAAGATTCTCGATCTCCCGCCTTCGATCTTCCCCAACCCACTGGTCGGCGGGTCCCATTCGCCATGATCGCGCTCCGGAACATCCGCAAGAGGGTGCGACTGCCCTCCGGTGAATGGCTTGAGATCCTGCGGGGCTTGGATCTTGAGATCCGGCTTGGAGAGTCGCTGGCCGTTCTGGGACGGTCGGGGTCGGGGAAGACCACGCTGCTGAATGTCGTCGGCCTTCTGGATCGTCCTGACTGCGGTGATTACACGCTCGGGGGGACCGATGTCCTGAAGCTGGCGGATCGGCGCCTCGCGGTACTCAGGGGGTCTCACTTCGGGTTCATCTTCCAGAACTTCTTCCTGCTTCAAAATCGAACGGCCCTGGCCAACGTCGCGGCTCCGCTCTACCATGCGCCACCGGGAGAGTTCCGAACGCGAACGAAGGTTGCCTCGCGATTGCTGGCGGATGTCGGGCTTGGGCACCGCCTCGATTCCCTGCCTGCCAGGCTCTCCGGGGGGGAGCAGCAGCGAGTTGCCATCGCCAGAAGTCTATGCCGGGATCCTCATTATATCCTCGCCGACGAACCGACCGGCTCCTTGGACGTAGACACTGGACGGGACGTTCTGGATTTGCTTTTCGGGCTCGTCCGACGGCGGCGAAGGTCACTCATCTTGATCACCCACGACGCTGAGGTCGCGGCCCGAGCCGACCGGGTGCTCGTGCTCAGGGACGGCGTGCTGGCCCCACTCCCAGCGTGAGACTCGCCGTCTGGCTCGTCGCCGCCCTTGAAGAGATCAGCGCCAACCGGACGCGAACCCTGCTCGCCATGATCAGTGTCGTAATCGGCGTCTGGTCCGTGACCGTCGTGGTCAGCGCCGGCGAGATCGGACAAGCCACCCTCGCCGCGGGTCTGGAGCGGACTCTGGGGCGCCCAGCAACAGTGAACATCGCCTTCCCCCGCGTGCCTGTCCGTCTTGGCCCAGCCAGCTTACGTGAGATGCTCGATGGTCGCATGCGGCGCTATGGCGTCGGGGATGCCTCTCCGATGGAGACAGTCTCTGCTGCGGCACGTTACCGAGATCACAACGCGGGGGTTCTTCTCAAGGGCGTCTATCCCTCTCTCGCCGCCGTCAGGCTGATGAACATGGCAGTCGGGCGATGGTTGGACGACGGCGATTCGCGGATGCTAGCGCCGATCGTCGTGCTCAACTCCACGGCCGCGGGGCATCTGGGGCTGGATCCCGCCACGGCCGTGGGGGCCCGCCTCTGGCTGGGCACGTCGATCCCGGTGAAGGCCGTCGTGGCCGGAGTAGTCGCTTCGACAAGCACGGAGGACAGCTCGATCTACCTCCCCGCGGCGGTGCTGGAGCGGTGGGGTGCCCCCTCGGGAGCATCCATTTCGTTCTCTTACGTAGCGCGCATCTCCCCCGACAAGTCCGATACCCTCATCGCTGTCATGAAGCATGATCTTTCCGCGTGGGCCGGGAGCGACGGGGTCACGATTCAGAGGATCGACGGCATCGATACTTTGCAGTCCGGTCTCCAAGTGATCCAGGTGGTGCTGGCCGGGATCGCGGGCGTGTCACTCCTGACAGGAGGCATGGGTCTGCTCAACCTTGGTCTCGCGAGCGTCAGGGACCGGGTGCACGAGTTCGGAATCCGTCGCGCGTTTGGAGCGTCCATCCGGAGTATCTTCGTGATCGTTCTTGCCGAAACGATGTCAACGACCGTCATGGCAGGCCTCGCCGGTGTGGGCCTTGCGCTGCTGACGACGCTGTTGGTCCCGACCGTCCTCTCGAGTATCGCCCCTGGGGAGATCGTCACCAGCACATTTCCCACTCAGGCGGCGCTGGTCGGATTGGCCATCTCGGTGACTCTAGGGGCGGTGGTCGGCGTGGTTCCCGCCCGCCAAGCCACCAAGATCGACGTCATAAGGGCGATTCGATACTGATCTTTCGTCGATGTTGTCGATCTCAGCGATACTGGCAACGAGCGCGGGGTGAGCGGAGGCACAAGGCCGATGAGGCCTCAGGATGTCGAGTATCGCCTGCGCAAACTCCCTCCTGGGTAGATGTCCATCCTCAGATACCACGTCGTGCGACAGCATGAACTCGTAGTCGGCTGGTTCCCCCACGCGGTTGCAGCCCCGAGCCCAGGATCCCAGAAGCTACCCCACGCTCCCGCCCCACAGCTATAGCCAGGGGCGGCCGAGCAACTCAGACTGGTCCAAGCCCAGCCAGAGGTGCATCCGTCCCACCAGTCCTCCCCAGAGAGCGTCACCCGAGTGATGACCTGGCCCAAATAGTTGTGGTCATCGACTTCGTAACTTGGCCAGCCGTAATGTCTCCCGCACGCCAAACCAGTCATCGCGTAGACGGGTGTGTTCGGCGGCGGCTTGTGCGTGACCTCGTAGTGTTCGGGGACTCGCAGGATGTCCTCGACCTCACATCGGCGTCGGCTCCCATCCGCGCACTGGTGGGAGTGGTCCATGGACAGCTGCCCGAGCTTAAGCGGCTCGGCTCCGATTCCCAGAGGATCCCCCCACTGCATCGTCGGTCCCATGTTCGCGTCGACGGCAAGGGGCAGGGCGCCGCTCGCTGTGGCCGCCAGGCAGAGCGCTGAAAGAAGTCGGCGGAGCTGGGTCATGTCAGTCCCCTCGAAACCCGAGATCGGGGTGTGGGCGCCCGCGAATCTCGCAGAGGGGCCCGGCAGTCGTCAAGTCGGGTAACCGACGGTCGAGGGTCGCCAGGTCGGGTGATCGCCCGACCAGCATGGTCCCGAGCACGTGCCTGGTCATCGCCTGGCAGGCCTTAGAATGTCTCCCGCGATGGCTCGCCTGGCGCATCTGGACGTAGCGTCGGGACCCCCGAGCGAACTGCGGGTGACTCCAAGGGAAGAGGAGATCCTTAGGATGCTGGCCGACGGGCTCTCCAACAAGCAGGTGGCGGTGCGACTGGGGCTCTCGGAGCGGACGGTGGGCACCTACCTGGAGCGACTCTACGAAAGGAACCGGATCCACACCAGAGCTGAGGCGATTGCCTTGTGGGCATCCCAGCGGAGGCGATCCGAACCGGCGTATCGAAGGATCGGGGTGGGGGCGACCAAGCTGCCGCGACGTCTGCCCACAAGGTGGCCCCCTGCGCTCCCCCAAAGCTGGTGGTCCTGGGCCATGACAGTCATCGCGGTGCTCGGGATGAGCGTCGTCATACTCGCCTATTCGATGAGTCCCACCTACCTCAGAGTGGTGGCTCGATATCCCCTCGGCAGTGCAGCTCAAGTGCTCCTTCTTCTTTGCGTTGTGAGCGCCGCAGTGGAAGCGGTACAGCTTGCTTTCAGAGTCTGGCGAGGACACCGGCTCTGAGAGCTGGGACGGTCGGCCTCCGAGTACGCTCGTCGCTGGTGGCCGAGACAGGTCCCTTGGGAAGTCTGTGGGACAGCGTCCGGCCCGACCAGGAAGCCGAGTGGCTGAGCAGGCTCGCTACCGCTCGCGCTCGAGCGGTCACCGCGTTGACCGCCTTGTCGTCGGCCGCTGGTGGGCGGCGCTGCCTCTGGCCTTGAACCAGCGGACGAAGAGCTCGGTTGCCCTCCCGGCTGGGCCGTCAGGTCCGTGTGACCTGACCCCCTAGAACTGGTCCATCTGATATGAGGTTCCATCATCGCCCGAGAGGGCAAGGAGGAACCGAAGTGAAGGGCAGGAAGCACACTCTGGAGCAGGTCGTGCGCAAGCTCCGCG
>JBOHUX010000099.1:0-8787 GCA_050734915.1 Candidatus Dormibacteraceae bacterium | reverse complement strand
GGTTGAGGGTCCGCGCCGACCGCCTCCGGCTGACCCAGGTCCTGCTCAACTTCCTGTCCAATGCGATCAAGTTCACGGACGAGGGCGGCGACGTCCTGCTCACGATCCGGCGCCGCGGCGCGGTGGTGAGGCTGGCGGTCACCGACACCGGGGTTGGGATCCCCGCCGGAGACCTGGAGCGCATCTTCCAGGACTTCGTCCAGATCGAGACCGGCCGCAGCCGCACCCACGAGGGGACGGGGCTCGGGCTGCCCCTCAGCCGGCGGCTGGCGCACCTGATGGGCGGGCGGATCATGGTCCGGAGCGAACCCGGGTCAGGGAGCACCTTCACGATCGAGCTGCCGGTCTCCCCCGCCTCTTAACAGCAGCCGTTCCCAGGCCGGGGCGCCGACTCTAGCCTGAGCGGGAGATGCGACGGCCGCAAGCGCTCCAACTCCTGCCGGCGGCCCTGGTGGCGGCGGCCGTCATGGCCGCCCTTCCGACCGCCGCCGCCGCCTCCCGCTGGGGCAGCTCCTACGGCGACCCCTACGGATTCTGCCCCTGGCATTCATTTCTGCCCCGCAGCTACGGCGTGCTCGCCACCAGCGATCCCGAGGTGGGCGGCAATCCCGAGCAGGCGACCTTCTGGGGCATCCACCCCAACCCCGGGTACGACGATTGGTACGGGCGCTGGTACGGCGACTGGAACGGCCGCCCGGGCGCCGACTCCGGCTGGCGGCACCTGATGCGGGTTCCCTACCGCCGGGTCGGCCACTGGAACTTCGCCTCCTACGGCTGGTCGGTCCACGGCCACGTCAAGCAGTACATCGCGTATCACAACTGGACCTTCGGCGGCCAGTGCGGCATGGGCGGGGGCGGATCGGCGGCGGGGATGCCGCCTCCCTACATGGCCGATGTCTACGGCTATCCTGTCCTCGACATCTACGTCGATTCGGTCCCCCCTTACCCGCCGCAGCCTCGCGTGACCGCGGTCGGTTCGAGTTCCGTGGACTTCACCTGGGACCCGGTCGCGGACCGCGGGGACGGCGCCGGCCGCGACTACTACGAGGCGGGCATGGACCACTACACGTCCTGGCTGACGGTGAACGGCGGTCCCGCCCGTGACGGCCGGTCCACGCCCTGGCCACGGGTCGCCGTCGCGCGCAACCTCGGCCCCGGTGACACCGCCTGCCTGCACGTCCGCGCCTACGACAAGTTGGGGAACGCCACCCCCGAGGAGGTCGCCTGCGGCCGCGCCCTGGCGCCGCCGCCGATGCCAGACCTGCGGCTCGACCCCGGGCGGGTCGCCGCCAACCCATCCGCCTGGGGGCTGACCGGGCTCGAAAGCTGGTTCTGGATCTCGCCGGCGTCCTCCCCGGTCACCTCCTCGGAGAGTTGGGCAGGCCGCCAGTACACGATCGCCGCCACGCCGATCGAGGTCACCTGGGACTTCGGGGACGGTGCCACGGCCTCCGAGCCGGGCATCGACGGCATGGGCCGGGCCTATCCGCGCCCATCCACCATCCGCCACCTCTACCAGGCCCAGTCAGCCGGCTACCGCGTCAGCGCCAGGGTGCGCTACCAGGTCAGCTGGTCGATCGCGGCGGCGGCGGACGTCCCCCGCCCGGTCGAGCTCTACCCGCTCGGACAGGTGGACGCGGGCGCCACCCCTCTCGTCTACCCGGTGCGCCAGGCTCAGCCGGAGGTGATCGGCTTTCCCCTGAATCCGGGCCGGAGATGATCAGCGAGAGATGACGATCAGGAGCTGGTCTGGTGGGCGGCACCGCCGCCGGCGCCCTCTCCGTTGGGACCCACCAGGCGCTGTCCGGGCCGCTCGTCGAGGAACAGGCGCCGAGTCAGCACCGGGAGCCGTTCATGCGGCCGGTCGTGGAAGTCCTGAAGCAGGCCCTCCATGCGGCGGGCGATGATGACGCCGAGGACGGCGGCCAGCCCCATGGCGACCGGCAGGCCGTCCGAGAGATATCCGACCACCGGCAGCGTCAGCATGCCGGCGAAGACGCCGAGGGCGATGCGGTGGGCGAGGAAGCCGGCCAGGTAGGCGGCGAGCAGGATCGCCAGCGGCAGGGCGCCGAGTCCGGCCACCACGCCGGTCGTGACGGCCACCCCGCGGCCTCCCCGGAGGCCCAGGTAGACGGGCCAGCCGTTGCCGATCACGGCGCAGACGCCGGCCAGCGCCCACAGCCAGGTCGGCGCGCCCAGCCACCGTGCCACCAGCACCGGCGCCAGGCCCTGGGCGAACTGCAGGGGTCCGACCAGGCTCGCGACCCCGGTCCCCGCGTTGCGATAGATGTTCGAGGTGCCGATGTTGCCGGTGCCCAGGGCCCGGATGTCGAGGTGGCTGCCCCAGCGGACGAGCAGCCAGCCGACGGGGATGCCTCCGACCACGTAGCCGAGCGCACCCAGCCCCGCGACGCTCCAGGGTGTGATGGGCACTCTCTCAGTGTGGCGCCAACCGCGGGCACGGTGGGGGCGCGGCGGGGAATAAGATCGCTGCGGGCATGCCCGGCGATTCGCGCGACGACGACCTCGAATTGGGGGGCGAGGCGCCCTGCTTCGCCGCCGAGCTCGACGGTGAGGGCCGGATGCCGGAGGCCTGGATCGAGGTTCGCAGGGTCTATGGCTCCGGCCCGGGTAGCCGGGCCGGCCGCGGCGGCCACCGGGTCCTCGTCGACCGCGTCTGGCCGCGGGGAATCCGCAAGGACGCGCTGGGGGCCGACCTCTGGGCGCGGGAGGTGGCTCCCTCGGCCGAGCTGCGGGGGTGGTTCGGGCACCGATCCGAGCGCTGGGAGGAGTTCGAGCGGCGGTACCGGGAGGAGTTGAGGGAGCCGGAGCGCGCGGAGCGCCTGCGAGAGCTGGAGGCGATGGCGCGGGCAGGCCCGCTGACGCTCCTGTTCGGAGCCGCCGATGAGCAGCGCAACCAGGCGGTGGTGCTGCGGCGCGTGCTCGTGGAGCGTCTGGCCACCCGGCGCTCCGGTCGCTGAGGCCGGAGGATGATTGACGGCATGGCCACGCGCACCTTCACGATCGAGGAGGCGAACCGGGTCCTGCCCGAGGTGCGCGCCCTGGCCGCCCACCTCGCCGAACTGCTCTCCCGGCTCCCCGAGCTGCAGGAGGCCGTGGCGACGGCCGACTACCGGCGCCGGCGCCCGGGCGCGGAGCGCGACGGCGACCTGCCCGAGGAGGCGTACCAGGCCGCCCGGGCCGCCGTCGTCGACGCCGAGGCCGGCCTGGCGGCGACGCTCTCGGAGCTGGACGCGCTCGGCATCCAGATCAAGGACCCGATCGCCGGGCTGCTCGACTTCCCCTCCCTCCGGGACGGCGAGCTGGTCGAGCTCTGCTGGATGCTGGGCGAGGGCTCCATCCTCCACTGGCACCGGATCGGGGAGGGGTTCGCGGGCCGAAAGCCGATCTGAGATGGGCTCCGGCTCCGGCGCGCGCCGCAGCCGCGAGGGGCGGGAGGCTCCGGGTGTGGTGCTGGGCCCTGGTCGGGCGGCAGCTCCGGCTCCGGCGGGTCGGGCGCCTCCGGCTCCGGTTTCCGGGGCACTATCTCGGGTTCCGGCTGTTCGACAGGAGGCGGTTCCGGCTGCTCGAAGCCGGGGCGCTCCGGCGGTTCCACGATATCGAGCGGGCTCATGCCCGGGACGCTACGCCGACTTCGTCGTCGGGGGCGCGGGCGCGGGCGCCTCGGAGGGCGAGCCGGCGGCGGACGCCGCCGCCCGGGCCGCACGGGCCAGTCCCTCGGCGTCGAGGCCGTGGTCGCGCAGGATGCCGGCCGCCGAGCCGTGGGCCAGGAAGGTGTCGGGCAGACCGAGCACCTGCACCTTGCCGGCCAGCCCGGAGGTGGCCAGCACCTCCAGAGCCGCGGCCCCGAACCCTCCCGTGGTCACGTTGTCCTCGACCGTGATGATGGCCCGATAGCGCTCCGCCCAGCCCCGGAGCCGAGGGTCCATGGGCTTCAGCCAGCGCGCGTTGACGACCCCGCAGGAGACGCCCTCGCGGCCCAGCCGCTCGGCGGCCTCGACCGCGATCTCGACCATGCGGCCGATGGCGAAGAAGCAGACGTCCTCGCCCCGGCGGATCTCCTCCCAGCGGCCGACCGGGAGGGGCTCGACGGGCAGATCGGGCGTCTCGGACACGGTGCCCTTGGGATAGCGGATGGCGACCGGGCCCTTCATCGTGAGCGCGGTCTCGAAGAGCGCGCAGAGCTCGGTGGCGTTGGCGGGTGCCGCCACCGACATGTTGGGGATCATCCGCAGATAGCTGAGGTCGAAGAGCCCGTGATGGGAGGGCCCGTCGGGACCCGTCACGCCCGCCCGGTCGAGGATGAAGACGACCGGCAGCCGGTGCAGCGCGACGTCCATGATCACCTGGTCGAAGGCACGCTGCAGGAAGGTTGAGTAGATGCAGACGACGGGACGGAGGCCGCTCATCGCCATCCCGGCCGCGAAGGTGACCGCGTGCTGCTCGCAGATGCCGACGTCGAAGAACCGCTCCGGGAACTCCTGGGCGAACTCGAGCAGGCCCGTCGAGGACGCCATCGCCGCCGTCACCCCGACCACGTCCGGGTGCTGGACGGCGGCCGCGAGGAGCGCCTGCCCGAACACGTCCGTGTAGGTGAGCTCGGTCCGCAGGGGCTGGCCGGTGAGGGGGTCGAAGGCGCCGATGCTGTGCATCTTGTCGATCTCATCCTCGCCCGCGGGGCCGTAGCCGCGGCCCTTCTCGGTGAGGACGTGGATGACGACCGGCTCCTTGAGCCCGCGGGCCCGGGTCAGGATGTCCTGGAGGGCGCCCAGGTCATGGCCGTCCACCGGCCCCGCGTACTTGAGCCCGAGCCCGTCGAACACGGTGGACGGCTGCAGGAGCTGCTTCAAGCTCTCCTTGAGACGGTGGGCGGCCTCGTCGGCCATCCCCCCCAGCCGGGGGAGATCGCGGAGCCGCTGGCCGATCTCGTCCTTGACGCGCTCGTAGCGAGGATCGACGCGGAGCTGGGCGAGGTGGTGGGCGAGGCCGCCCACCGTGGGCGCGTAGGAGCGGCCGTTGTCATTGAGGACGACGATCAGGTTGGGCGGCTGGAGCTGGGCGATCTGGTTGAGCGCCTCCATCGCCATGCCTCCGGTCAGCGCGCCATCGCCGATGATGGCGATCACCTTGCCCGGCGCCCGCCGCCGGAGCTTCGCCTCCGCGATCCCCAGGGCGTAGCTGAGCGAGGTGGAGGCGTGGCTGTTCTCGACCAGGTCGTGCTCGCTCTCCGCGCGGTTGGGGTAGCCGGAGATGCCACCCGCCCGCTTCAGCGTCGCGAACTCGGGCGCCCGGCCCGTGACCAGCTTGTGCACGTAGGCCTGGTGCCCGGTGTCCCAGACGATGGCGTCCTGGGGGCTGTCGAAGACGCGATGGAGGGCGAGGGTCATCTCGACGACGCCGAGGTTGGGGGAGAGATGGCCGCCGGTCTCCGCGATATGCCCGACCAGGAAGTCGCGGATCTCCTGGGCGAGCTCCGGCAGTTGCTCGGGGCGGAGGCGCTTGAGGTCGGCGGGCCCCGTGATCTCGTCCAGCAAAGCTGCTCTCTAGCCTACCCTGGCAAGGCGGGAGAAAGTTCCCCGGCGATAAGTTCCGCCAGGTGGACGAGCAGGCGGCAGGCGGCGCCGGTGGGTCCTCGCGGGACCGTGGTGAGAAGGGTGTTCTCGTTCCAGTGGCTGGCCGCGATGTCGAGATGGACCCAGGGGCGGCCCTCGGTGAACTCCTGGATGAACATGGCTCCCGTGATCGCCCCCGCCTCACCGTAATCCGCGTTCTTGAGGTCGGCGAACTGGCTCCGGAGGAGGACCCGGTAGTCCGGGTAGTTGGGCAGCCGCCAGACGCGGTCCCCAGCTCGCCGGGAAGCCTCCTGGAGGTTCCCCCAGAGCTCGTCGTCGCCGGCCACCGCCGCACTGGCGGCGTGGCCGATGGCCGTTCTCGCGGCGCCGGTGAGCGTGGCGAGATCGACGATGTGGGTGGCGCCGTGGCGGATCGCGTGGGTGATCGCGTCGGCGAGCACGAGGCGGCCCTCGGCGTCGGTGTTGATCACCTCGACCGTCTTGCCGTTCGCGCTCCGGAGCACGTCGCCGGGACGCTGCGCGGCGCCGCCGGGCATGTTCTCGGCCATGGCCAGGACCGCCATCACGTCCGCGGCGACGCCCCGGCTGGCGATCACCTCCATGGCGGCGAGCACGTTGGCCGCTCCCCCCATGTCCGCCTTCATGAGGTGCATGTCCTTGGCGGGCTTGATGGAGATGCCGCCGGTGTCGAAGGTGATTCCCTTCCCGACCAGCGCCAGGACCGGGCCGCCGGCGGCGCCGCGGTGGCGAAGCCGGACCAGCCGGGCTGGCTCGGCGGAGCCGGCGGCGACTCCGAGAATCAGGCTGTAGCCTTGTGTCCGCAGCTCGGCCGGCCCCAGCACCTCGATCTCCAGTCGGTGGCGGTCGGCGATCTTGGCCGCCTCCTCGGCGAAGGCGGCGGGGGTGAGCTCGTTGGGCGGGAGGTTCTGCCACTCGCGCGCGCGGTTGCTCGCCTCGCCCAGCTCGACCGCCCGGGCCGCCTCCCGCTCGCGGCCCGCACCGAACCCGGCCAGGACCAGCTCCTCGAGCGTCGAGCGCTGAGGCGGCCCTGTCTGGCGGCTGCGGCGCTCCCAGGCGCCCAGGACGCAGCCCTCCACGACCGCGTCCAGGCTGCCCCGGTCGAGCGGCGATCCGCGCAGGACGCCGAGGCGCCGGTAGCCGTAGGTGCGGGCGGCGCGGACCATCTCGTGATGGGCGTAGCGAAGCCGCTGGCCGTCCAGGTCCCGGGGGGCGCCGAGGCCGTAGAGGAGGAGCCGCCGGGGGCCCGCGCCGGCCGCGAGGCGGAGGGGGAGCACCTCGTGGATGCGGCCCCGGTGCTCGCCGGAGGCGCTCGCCTCCTGGATGACGCCGCCGAGCGCGCGGTCGAGCTCGAGCACGTCGGGATCCGAGACGGGATCGCTGGAGAGAGGGACGGCGAGGGCGTCGAGGTCGAGGAGGGCGGGGGGCTGGCTCGAGAGGGTGACCTTCAAGACCAGTAGCGTAGCCCCTGCCGGAGTGGTGGCAGCGCCGGCGAGGCACCCGGCGGCCCGCTCAGGCGAGCCGCTCCGCGACCAGCTCCAAGACGTGCGCCACGCGCAGGTCGGCCCCTCGGCGGCGGGCGGCGCCCGCGATGTGCATGAGGCAGCCCGGGTTGTCGGAGGCGACCACCGCGCAGCCTGTACGGGCGATCGCCTCCAGCTTCCAGCCGGCGATCCGCGCGGCGACCTGGGGCCACTCGGCGCTGAAGGTGCCCCCGAACCCGCAGCAGGCCGCGAGGTCGGGGATGGGGACCACCTCGAATCCGGCCAGCTCGAGGACGCGGCGCGGCTCCGCCTGGAGGCCGAGCCGGCGGAGCGTCTGGCAGGAGTCGTGATAGGCGATCCGCTCCCCCGAGGGCGCCCGCACGAGGTCGGGATTGGCCTCCAGCAGCTGAAGAAGGAAGCGGGTCGAGTCGCGCATGCGCGACCTCACGTTCCAGAGCGCGTCCCCCGCGGCGCCCCATTCGGTCGCCTCCTCGGCCATGGCGCCGAAGCAGGATGCCGAGGGGGTGACGATGGGCCCCGGGGACCCGGCCAGGGCCTCCGCCAGCTGCCCGGCCATGCTCGCGCCCTCCTCGAACCTGCCCGCGTTGGCCGCGATGAGGCCGCAGCACCATTGGCGTTTCGGGAACTCGACGCTGAAGCCGGCCGCGCGGATGATCGTCTCCAGTGCCTGGCCCGTCCCCGGGCTGACACGGTCGACCAGGCACGACGCGAAGATAGTGACCGGGTCCCCGCTGCCGCCGCGACGGACGCGGGAGCGGAAGGGCCACCTCGCCAGGCGGGCGGGGGCGCCGGGAGCCAGCGCCGTCAGCGGGGCCGCCGCGCGGAGCGCGGGGCCGGCCACGCCCCGGTGCCCCCAGAGCTCCAGCGCCGCCTCCTTGATGAGCGGTCGCCGGCTGCGGCGGCGGTGCTCCAGGATCTGCCGCGGCAGCGGGATGCCGACCGGGCAGACCTCCTGGCAGGCGTTGCACTGCACGCACAGCGACTGCGGCAGCTCGACCGCCTCGGGGCCGTGGTGGAAGGGCGTGAGGACGAGTCCGATGGGGCCGGTGTAGACGTGGCCGAACTGGTGGCCGCCGACCGCCATGAAGGGCGGACAGACGTTCGAGCAGGCGCCGCAGCGGATGCAGTCGAGGGCCTCCTTGAAGACGGGGTCGGCGGCCATCGCCGAACGGCCGTTGTCGATGACGACGCAGTGCACCTCGCGGGGACCATGGACGCCGATCTCGAGTGACTGCTCGATGTCGGCCGACCGGGAGGGGCCGGTGATCCAGTTCACGTAGCTGGTCATCCGCTGGCCGGTGCCGGAGCGGCCCAGCATCCGCAGCATGGAGACGGCGTCGTCGAGGGTGGCGACCAGCTTGTCGGTGCCGAAGACCGCGACATGGACCGGCGGCAAGGTGGTGGTGAGGTCGGCGTTGCCCTCGTTGGTGACCAGCATCAGGGTCCCGGTTTCGGCGATCGCCGCGTTGGCGCCGGTGATGCCCACGGAGGCACCGATGAACTTCTCGCGCAGGGAGCGGCGCGCCTCGGCCTGGATGGCGGCAACCTCCGGCTCGACTCCGAAGACGCGGGCGGCGTCCTCCTTGGTCAGGTGGATGGCGGGGGCGATGAGGTGGGAGGGATGACTGCCGGTGAGCTGGACCATGCGCTCGCCGAGGTCGGTCTCGACC
>JBOHUX010000098.1:0-8809 GCA_050734915.1 Candidatus Dormibacteraceae bacterium | reverse complement strand
TGCCCTACCTCTTCTTCTGGCAGGCGTCGGCGGAGGTGGACCTGATGCGGGCGGCGGGGCAGAGGACCGAGGCGGAGCGCCGGGGCGTTCGAGTCAGGGAGCTGGCGGCGGCCCGGACCGACATCGTGGTCGGGATGGGCTTCTCCCAGATCGTCATGTACTTCATCATCCTGACCTCGGCGGCGGTCCTCCACGCGCACGGGAAGACGGGCGTGCAGACGGCCGGGCAGGCCGCCCAGGCGCTGGCGCCGTTGGCCGGCCCCTTCGCCTTCGCCCTCTTCGCGGTCGGGCTGATCGGCACCGGGCTGCTCGCCATTCCGGTCCTCTCCGCCTCGGCGGCCTATGCCATCAAGGAATTCTGGGGCATCAGGGGGGGGCTGGCCGTCAAGGCCAGGTACCGGCCGACCTTCTACGGGATGATCGTGGCCGGGACCCTGGCGGGGGTGGCGATGAACTTCCTCCACATCGACCCCATCCGAGCGCTCTTCCTGACCGCCGTCATCAACGGCGTCGTCGCCCCGCCGCTGCTGGTCCTGATCGTGCTCCTGGCCTCGGACCGGAAGGTCATGAAGAAGAACGTGAGCGGACCCCTGAGCCGGCTCCTGACCTGGGGGGCGACCGCCGCCATGGGCGTGGCCGCGATCGCCATGATCGTTTCGCTGCTGCGTCGATAGCGCCGCCTCCGGACCCCCGGACCTCCCGGCCGCGACCACCGGCGGCGTGCCTCGACCTCGTCGATCCGCGAGTCCTCGCCGAGCCAGATGGCCAGAGGACCGATCGCCAGCAGCAGTGTCGTGAGCATGATCCCCTCCGCCATGAACAAGATCATGCTCTTCCAACTTGTTTCAAGCTAGTCAATTTGCTATGAATTAACATCATGGACGCTAATCATTGGAGCGGGCTCGACCTCCGCCGGCTGATCGCGCTGCGTACCATCGCCGACTCGGGCTCGTTCTGGGCTGCGGCCGACCGGCTGGACTGCTCCGCTTCGGCCCTCAGCCAGCAGATCGCCGGCCTCGAGCAGGCGGTCGGGCACCGGCTCCTGGAACGTTCGCGCGGGCGCCGCCGGGTCCTGCTGACCGAGCCAGGCCGGCTGCTCGTCAAGCACGCCGAGGCGATCGTCGCCCGCCTCGAGGCGGCCCGCGCCGACCTCCAGGCCTTTGGCGAGGGGAGGGCGGGCCGGATCCGGGTGGGCACCTACCAGAGTGTGGGGACCAAGGTGCTGCCGAGACTGCTGCGGGAGTTCGCGCTCGAGTGGCCGGCGGTGGAGCTCCAGCTCACCGAAGAAGCCGAGGACGAGCTCCTGCTCCGGCGGGTGGAGCGCGGCGATCTGGATCTGAGCTTCACGGTCCTGCCGCTCCTCGACGGCCCCTTCGAGTCGAACGAGCTGATGAGGGATCCCTACGCCCTGGCGGTGGCGGCCGACGACGCCCTGGCGACGATGGGGCCGCCGGGCCTCGAGGCGCTGGCGGGCCTGAAGCTGATCGGTTTCCAGGGGTGTCGGAGCATGGCCCACACCGAGGCGTACCTGCGCAGCCAGGGTATCGAACCCGACGTGACCTTCCGCTCCGACGACAACGGCATCGTTCAGGCGCTGGTCGCGGCTGGGATGGGCGCCGCACTGATGCCCCTGCTGGCCCTCAACGAGAAGGACGAGACGATCAGGATCCTGGAGCTGAGGTCGATGCCGCCGCGGCGGCTGGCGCTGGCCTGGCACCGCGACCGCTACCGGTCCCCGGCCGTGAATGCGTTCATCCGCCGGGCGGGGGAGATCTGCGCCGAGATCGAGGCCAGAGGCCTCGCCGTCACCGCGTGATGATGTTGCCGATAATGACTGTTATACCTAGCATCGCCCGTTTGGGGCCGCCAGGGCTCAGGCGGAGCGGGCCAGCTCCGGTCTCAAGAGGCCTGCCAGCTGGTCCTGGGGCAGGTGCTCCAGGCCCTGCAGGCAGAGCATCAGCGGCAGAGCCGCCTCCTGGAACTCGGCATCGAGCCCGTTGAGGTCGACGCCGGGACGATCCATGGCCACGATCGCGACCTCGATGGCGGCGATGGCCCGGCTGACGTGGCGCTGGAGCGGCCGCGCCGGGAGCTCGGCCGCCGCCGCGGCCGGCAACGGCAGGACGGCCTCGCGGGCCCAGGTCTCCCGCAGGTCCGCCGTCAGCTTGAGCAGCCGGTCTCGGGCGGCGCCGGCGAGCTGGCGGCTGGGCGGCGCCGCGGCCAGGCGGGCGCTGAACTCGGAATGCGCCCGGACCAGGCGGCGAAGCCGCATCTGAGTCTGGAGGGTTCTCATACTCGTGAAGTATAGCGAACGCATGTTCGGAGGACAACCACCCTTCACACCCCCAACGGCCGGCGCCCGACGATCACCGTCAGGGCTCCGAGCCCCCACCGGTCGACTGCGGTCACCTCGACCCCCGCGGCGCGGACGGCGCCCTCGGTGTCGCGGTTGAAGTGATCGTTGGCCAGCCGCGAGCTGACCACGTTGATCGCGCCCTGAAGCGCCGCGATCGCGGGCCGGTCGCTGCGCACGTGCTCCAGAAAGGCGAGCGCGCCGCCCGGCCGGACCACCCGCAGGGCCTCGGCGAGCGCCTGGGGCACGTCGGGGACGGTGCAGAGGACGAGGCTGAAGGCGACCGAGTCGAAGCTCGCGTCCGCGAAGTCCAGCTGTTCAGCGTCCATCTCGTGGAGGACGACCCCGCGGTCGAGGCGGCCCGCGCGCTCCGCGGCCCGGGCCAGCATCGCCGAGCTGAGATCGATGCCGGTGATCTCCGCCGATGGCGCGTAGAAGGGGAGGCTGAGTCCGGTTCCGATCCCCACCTCGAGGACCCGGCCCGGCGTCGCCTCCCCCACCTTCCGGCGCCCCCGCTCCAGGAGGCGGTCGGCGATCTTGATGCCGCGGTCGTATCCGCTCGCGGCGCGCTCGTAGGCGCGTCGGATGCGATCGTTGCCATCCTTGCCATCCACGCGATCTGGCTCCCCGCTGTTTCAAGTGGGTGGTCGGAAGCTGAGCTTGCCGGCGGTCATGTAGATCATGACGATGCAGCGCTTGTCGGTCCGGCAGCCACGATCCGCGCCGCCGCCTTGACCGGCATCTCCCGCATCAACGCCATCCCCAACGCCTCGAACAAGAGCGTGAAGCCGCCCCCCTCCCGCGCCCAGGGCATCGCCACCTGGTGCACGCCGGGCTCCGGGCAGTGAACCCGGTCGGGTTTCCATGGCGAGGCCTCCTGGGGGAAGCGTGATCCCCACAGAGTGTCTCGACCCACTCAATTCAGCGAGGAGCCCCGACGTTCCGGCGCGCGCAAAAGTCCTTCGTGAACGTGCTAATGCGCGGCGAACGCCTGGCTCAGATCGAGCGATCGGATCACGCTCCGGTCGCCATCGACGTCGGGCGGCAGCGCGTAGTAGAAGGTGGCGCCGCAGAGCGCATACTGGGCGCGAAGGTCGGGCTCGCCGGCGACGGTCAGCTGGACGGTTCGATGCTCGGCGAACGAGTACGCGAACAGCTGCCGGGCGTTGTAGTCATACCACGCCGCATAGGAATCGCTGAGGAACGCCTGGATGGCGAGCGGGGCAAGCGGCTTGATCCCATGCCCGGCGATCGGAGTGATCTTGATGCTGTTGTTCCCACCCGCGGTCTCGTCCGACCACGCGATCAGCGAGTCATTCGCGCTCGGATTCCGGGCATCATTGGTCGAGTCGAGCCGGATCAACTGCCCGGTCGAGAGGTCGTAGCGCATCAGCTGGCCGCCGCCGGTGTCGAACTCCTCCCGGGCGCGATGGGGATCGGTGCTGTTGTCGAGGAACACCAGCTGGTCGCCCACCAGGATGGGGCGCACGGGATAGACGCCGAGCGGCAGAGGGACAGTGGAGCTGCGCCGCGTGCCGAGGTCGTACATGTCCAGGACCTTGACACCGGCGGCGGTCACCTGGTCCCACACTATGCGATTCCCCGAGATGGTGTAGAAGGGCAGCTCGGTCGTCGCCGGTGGTCCTGTCGCCTGGGCCAGGGAGATCACCTGGCGCGTGCCCAGGTTCACCGCCCGCAGGTACCAGAACTGTGCGCTGGAGGACATGCCCAGCTGCTTGTACTCCATGACCAGCGCCCACTGGCCGGAGACCGGGACAAAATCGTCGATAGTTCCGCCGTGGTCTCTCAAGGTGATCACGGTCTGCGCTCCGGAACGCCTATCGACGACCCTGAGTGCATTTTCGCGCGATTCTCGGGGTACCGTGGAGCTGGAGAGGGTGACCACGGAGCCATCGCAGGCCATGTCCCCCACTGCATATGGGCCTAGAACTATCAGCGTATCGGGGACCATGGCCACGATAGCGGGAGTCGGGGGGGCGGTCGGTGAGACATGCGGGCCTGGAGGGTGGGGCGAGGCATGACCGGGCGGGGGTTGACAGCCGGCCAGCATCAGCATGGCCACCAGCGAGGGAGCCACCCGGCGGCCCCCTCGCCCATGACGTACCAGGACTGCCAGCGCTGTTACCAGATGACCTGGTTGGGGACGAACCCGCCCCGGCCGTCCCAGCCGCTCGTGAAGTTGTCGATCGCCTCCCAGATGTTCTTGTAGTAGTACCCGTCAATTGCTGGGGGGGTGCGGATCGTCCACCCAGATGTTGCCGGTCGGCGTGTAGCGCTGGGCGGGGAAGTAGTGCTTGTAATCCTGGTTGGGGTAGCGCCAAAGCGGATTGCCGTGGTAGTAGCTTTGAGTTTCGATGTTGTAGGCGGGCGGAAAATTGAAGTTGATGTCGACCGTCGTGTAGCTCCACAGATCCGATGGCCCGGAGTCGTTGATCGTCCCTCCACCACCCGGGCCGATCTGTTGGAGCACGTACGTGTTGCTTTGCTCGAAGTGATTCAGAGTGGGTGGAACCGCCCAGCGGTAGGTGCCGGAGTTGTCGAAGCCCCCGATCGAGACGAGATAGTCGTGAACCGCCTGTTGCGAGGCGTTCTGACCGTACGTGGTCCACATCGGCATCCCATCCACGGTACCATCACCTCCCATGAGGCAACCCTGGGGAGACCCTCCCAGGAGGTGCTCTTGACCTGATCCCCCAAGTGCGCCGTGATCATGCGACCAGACGATCGAAAAGTCAAGGCCTCGTCCAGTTTTGAGTCAGCGGCTGGGAGAACCCAAGCCATGAGATCTTGGGGGTCAGCCACGCGCCGGCTCCGGGGCGAAGATCCGGCAGAGAGCGGCCGCCAGAGCCTCGGGATCGCCTCCCGGGTGGGCCAGGAAGTGGCCGGTGGCCTGGCTGACGGCCCCCACCACGGCCTGCCCGAACAGGGCCGGATCCACGTCCGCGTAGAACGGCTCCGCCGCCGCCTCCCGAACCTCGGCCTCGAGGAGGTCCGCGAAACGCCCGTGGAGCGCGTGACGGGCGACCTCGATCGAGCTGCTGACGCCGACCGACTCCACCAGCAGCAGGCGGGCGAGGGGCGCATGGGCCAGGCAGGCGCCGACAAAGCTCCGGATCGCGCGCCGGATCCGCTCCTGGGGATCTCCGCCCTCCGCGGCGGCGAGGGTGACCGCGCGGACGAGGGCTCCGCCCCGCCGGGCCAGCAGCTGGCCGAGGCAGTCCTCTTTGGAGCTGAAGAGCTCATAGAAGGCGCTCTTGGAGGTCCGGGCGCGGGCGACCACGTCCTCCACGGCGGTGGCCTGGTAGCCGCGGGCGGCGAAGAGCTCGAGCGCCGCCCTCTCCAGGCGCCGCCGCCGCGCCTCGCGGCGCTCGAGGTGCCGCGCCTGACGGTCTTCGGAGGCGCCCGCCACCCGCGTCGTCGAGGTCACCACCGAGCGACCGCTAGAGTGCCGCCAGCGCCCGCGAGACGACCACCCGCTGAATCTCCGAGGTGCCCTCGAAGAGGGTGTAGATCTTGGCATCCCGGTGCCACTTCTCGACCGGGAAGTCGCGCACGTACCCGTAGCCGCCGCAGATCTGGATCGCCTCCTCGGTGACCTTCACCGCGACCTCGCCCGCCTTCAGTTTGGCCATCGACCCCTCGGCCTTCTTGAACTCTCCGCCATGGCGGCCCTCCCAGAGCGCTCGCCAGATCAGGCCGCGGGCGGCCTCGATCTCGACCGCCATGTCAGCGAGCTTGAAGGCGATGGCCTGGTTCTCGATCAGCGGCCGTCCGAACTGGCGCCGCTCCTTGGCGTACCGGAGGGCGAACTCGAAGGCCGCACGGGCGATCCCCAGCGCCTGAGCCCCCACGATGGGCCGCGTCATCTCGAAGGTCTTGAGGGCCACCGAGGACCGCTGGTGAGCGCCCTCGCGAGCCCGGGCCAGCTTGGCGTCGAGCTTCTCGGGGCCGCCCAGCAGGCAGTCGGACGGGACCCGGACGTCCTCGAGGATCACCTCGGCGGTGTGCGAGGCTCGGATTCCCATCTTCCGCTCCTTCTTGCCCTGCCGCAGGCCGGCCGTGCCTGGCGGCACCACGAACGAGGCCTGGCCGCGGCTGCCGAGGTCGGGCTCCACCGCCGCCACGACGACGTGGACGTCGGCGATGCCCCCGTTGGTGATGAAGATCTTCTGGCCGTTGATGACCCAGTCACCGCCGTCCCGAACCGCTCGCGTCTTCATCGAGGAGACATCGGAGCCGGCGTCCGCCTCGGTCACGCAGAAGGCACCCAGGGCGAGCTTCTCGCGGCTGCCATAGCAAGCGGGGATCCAGGTCGCGATCTGGTCGGGGGTGCCCTGGTTGAAGATCGCGGCCACCGGCAGGCCGGTTCCCTGGATCGCCAGCGCGATGCCCGCGCAGCCCCAGCAGAGCTCCTCCGCCACCAGGGCCGGCAGCAGCCCGGTGGGATCGCCGAACGTCTGCTGCATGAACTCGACCGAATAGATGCCCAGCGCGGCCGCCTTCTCGACGATCTCCCAGGGGAACTCCTCGGCCTCGTCGTATCGCGGCGCCACGGGCCGGATCTCGCGCTCGGCGAATTCGTGCACCCAGTCCCGGATCTCGCGCTGCTCGTCGGTGAGCTCGTAGGAAAGCATCGGGCTCAAACCACCTCCTCCGGGACGGGGCCAGAGCCGCCGTCGGCCCCGGAGACCTCCGACCGGCGGCCGGTACTGGTACGTACCGTGTCTACACCCGCCACTCTACACGCGCCCGCCGGAGGGCTCGAGGTCCGCCGCCCTGGGCCCGCCCCCGGGGCCCGGTCAGGGGCCGGCGATGAGGAGCCGGACCGCCACCACGGCCAGGCCCACCGCCAGCAGGCGGACGATGATGTGGGCATCGACCCGGCGTGAGAGGGCGGCCCCGAACGGTGCCCCCACCAGCACGCCCAGGGCCAGCGCGAGCGTCTGCACGACGACGCCCGCGAAGTCCCCCCTCACCAGGTGGGTCACCGTCCCCGCCCCGGCCATGACCGTGAGCACGAAGTGCGAGGTGGCGGTGGCGACGTGGGCCGGGAACTCGAAGAAGATGATCAGCAGCGGCACGTGGATGATGCCGCCGCCGATCCCGAGCAGGCTGGAGAGGAACCCGATGCCCAGGCTGAGCAGGGCGGCCAGGCCGAGGTTGAAGCGAAAGCGATAGACTTTGCCGTCGCTGTCCCGCACCTCCCGCGCGGCCACCAGGGGAGCACCGGTCAGGAGGCCGAGGCGGCGCCGGGGCCGGAAGACCAGGAGGGCGGAGACGGCCAGCAGGACGAGCCCCAGGATGACGTCGAACGCGTGCCTGGGAACGCGGTCCACGAAGACGGCGCCCAGGATGGCGCCGGGCAGCGTGGCCAGGGCCAGCACCGCGCCGGACCGATAGTCGGCGCGCCGGAGACGGTAGTAGCTGACCGAGCCCGAGCCGGCATTGGCGAGCACCACCGCCAGGGACATGGTCGCGATCTTGACCGGCGCCAGGTGGGGATGGATGAGGAGCAGGATCGGCACCAGGAGGAAGCCCCCCCCGGCTCCGATCAGGGTCCCGAACGTGCCCACGCCGAAACCGATCAGGACCAGACCGAGATCGGCCGGGTTCAGCTGGATGTCAGGATCTCGGACCGGGGGGCAGGCCCGCCTACTCTTCCGGACGCGCGGGTGCCGGTGGGGCCGATGCCGGCGCCGGGGGCACCTCGTGGTGCCGGAAGGGGACTCCGGCCACCCCGAGGTCGATCGGCTGCTTCTTCGGCTTCCTCTTCTTCTTTTCCTCGCGCCCGCGCTTGTCTCGTCCTTTCATGGCGACTTGAATTCTGTCATCCCGCCGCCATCGCCTCAACCGTGGCGGTGATGCCCTCTCGCAACCCGACCGGGTCGTAGCCGCCCTCGAGCACGAAGGCGCAGGGGGGCCCGGCGCTGAGGAGGAGCTCCGCCAGAGCCCGGAACCCGGCGCCCGTCACCTCCATCTGGGCGAGGGGATCGCGGCGGTGCGCGTCGTAGCCGGCCGAAACCAGGAGGAGCCCGGGCTCGAAGCTAGTCAGGGCGGGCAGCACGAGGGTCTCGAACAGCCGCCGGTATTCCTCGTCGCCGCAGCCGGGAGGCAGCGGCAGGTTCACCGTCATCCCCTCCCCCGCGCCCCCGCCGCGATCGGACCGGGAGCCCGTGCCCGGGTAGAGCGGCCACTGATGGCTGGAGATGTAGAGGACGGCCCCCTCCTCGTAGAAGATGTCCTGGGTGCCGTTCCCGTGATGGACATCGAAATCGACGATGGCGACCCGTTCCACCCCGTCTTCGAGCGCTGTCCGGGCCGCGAAGGCGATCGAGTTGACGAGGCAGAAGCCCATCTGCTCGGAGCGCGTGGCGTGGTGACCCGGTGGCCGCCCGAGAGAGAAGGCGGGCCCGGCTCCCGCGACCGCGTCACGGG
>JBOHUX010000097.1:0-8914 GCA_050734915.1 Candidatus Dormibacteraceae bacterium | reverse complement strand
TCTCTGGATACGCACGGTCGCCCGGTCCGGATCACCGGCCGATGCGGGAAGGTTCCCGCCGAGACGACCGGTTCTCTCCCAAGGAATCTCGGAAGTGGTTGTGATCGATGCTGTGACGGGCCAGCCGTCGGCGGGGAGCAGCGCGAAGGCCGGGACTCCGGCAGGACGGCGGCCTTCGAGCGGGCGCGACGCCGTGTGGGCTATCGGATGGCGAGGGCGAAGACGGCACCGAAGGCGGCGACCCCGACCATGATCCAGGTCACGTAGTCGGTCACGTTGCCGCTCTGGAGCGACCGCAGCGCGATCACGGGCGGTCCCACGATCCGCGCCAGCGCGTGCCGGACCAACGACGGCAGGCGCCGGCGGTAGAGGGTGGCCGCCGCCAGCAGCACCGCGCCCGCCGTCGAGCCGAGACCGTGGGCGTAGTCGCTCCCGGTCGGCAGCGCGAGCCGGATCGCCATCCGGGGCGGCGCCGCGTCGCCGCCGAGCACGGTCGCGGCATAGAGGGCGCGGTCCTGGAAGAGGGCCGCCGCCTGCTGGGCGTGCCCGGCCAGCTGCGGCACCAGCCCCGTCACCAGCCCCCCGGCGAGCAGCGCCGCGGCAGGGAGGACCATCAGGCTCGGGGTCGCCGAGCGGTGCTCGATGGTCTCCGGCTCCAGCTCGTCGCCGAGCCGTGGGGAATAGAAGGCATCGTGCTCGGGGACGCCCCAGCCGAGGAACACGTAGGCGGCGGTCCGCAGCACCGCGGCGCCGACCAAGATCGCGATCACCATCACGATCCCCTGCACCCACGGGTATCCGAGGCCCCCCGCCGCTCCCTCGATCATCGAGCCGCCGAGGAAGGTGCCGAAGGGAGGCATCCCCGACAGCCCCAGTCCGCCCAGCGCGTAGAGCACGCCGGTGGCGACCATCCGGCGGCCCCTGCCCCGCAGCCGGATCTCGTCCACGCTCCGGAGCCGGTGGGTGATGATCCCGACGCACAAGAAGAGGGAGGCCTTGACGCCGGCGTGGCCGAGGACGTACACCGCCGAGCCCGCCAGCCCGAGGGGGGTCAGCAGCGCGGCGCCGATCAGGAAGACGCCGACGTGGCTGATCGTCGAGAAGGCGAGCAGTCGCTTCAGATGGTGCTGGTAGAAGCACATCACGGCGCCCACCAGCCCGGTGGCGACGCCGGCGATCACCAGCACCTCGCGGACGATGCCCCCGTGAGCGGCCAGCGGCCCCGAGAATGCCGTCCAGTAGATCCTCCAGACGGCGTAGAGGCCGAGCTCGACCATCACGCCCGAGAGCAGGACGCAGACGGGGATGGGCGCCACCGTTTCGGCGTCGGGGAGCCAGAGATGGAAGGGAACCACCGCCGCCTTGATGAAGAAGCCGGCCATCAGGAACACGAACGCGACCACGATCAGCCCGTCGGCCGGGTGACCCGCCAGCGAGCGGCCGATCTGGGCCAGGTTGAGAGCGCCGGTGCGGCCGTAGACGAGCGCGATGCCGGTCAGGACCAGGAGGGCGGCGAGGGTGCCGGTGACCGCGAAGTTGAGGGCGCCCTGGATGGGACCCTGCTCCTCGACCTTGTAGCCCGTGAGCACGAAGGCGGCGACGCTCATGAGCTCGAAGAACACGAAGAGATCGAAGATGTCGCCGGTGAGCGAGAAGCCGACCATGGCCGCCAGGAAGACCAGCATCAGCGAGTGGTAGAGGCTGCCGACGGCGTCGAAGTAGCGCCAGGAGAAGACGAGCGCGGCGAGCACGAGGCCCGAGCCCAGCACCGCCGCGCCGGCCCCGATCGGATCGATGACGAAGGAGACCCCGAGCGCGATCCCCCGCCTCGGGGTCCAGCCGCCGAACCAGTAGACGATCGTGTGATGAGAAGACTGGATGAGCAGGAACACGCACATGGCGAGCACTGCGGCGGCCGTGGCCGTCGCCACGGGATCGATGACGCGGCGCCGGGTGAGGGAGTTCGTCCCCCCGAGCGCGGCCGCCACGATCAGCGGCACCATGGGGGCCAGCGCGGGGACCGGGGTGCTCACCCCTTGAAGGGCCGCAGCCCCTCGGGATCCAGGGTCCCGAAACGCTTGTGGGCCTGGACGGTGAGCGCCAGCAGCACGGCCATCACCGTCGCCTCGACGACGACATCGGTGAGGCAGAGCGCCTGCACGACCGGGTCCACGGCCGGGGTGCGGGTCGGGATGTCGTAGAAGATGGGGGCCGCGGCGCCGTTCTTGAAGCCGACCGAGAGCAGGGCGATGTACGTGGACGACTGGACCACGGCAAGGCAGATGACGAGATGGATCAGGTTCCGGCTCGTGACCACGCCGTAGACGCCGATGACGAAGAGCCAGGCGGCCAGGATCCAGGGCAGGTAGGTCACGCCCGGCCCCCCCGGCGCAGGCTCAGCGCCTGTTCCAGGAACTCCGAGATGATGATGACGAAGCCGGCGGCGACCTCGAGCCCGACGAGCGCGTTGATGATGGAGACCATGCCGCCCGAGTCGATGCTGCCGGTGACTCCGAGCGGGAGCGTGTTCTGGAGGAAGGCTCCCCCGGCCACCACGCCGACCAGACCGAGGACGGCGAAGCCGCCCGCCCCCACCGCCTCCGCCGCCTCCATGGCGGCGAGCGGGCTCACCCGCCTGAGCACGACGTACTCGCCCGCCAGGTAGACCAGCAGCACCGCGGTGGCGAGGATGACGCCGCCCTGGAATCCGCCGCCCGGGGTCAGCTGCCCGTGCGTCACCACGTAGAGCCCGAGCAGCGCGGTGGGCGCGACGGCGGCCAGGGCGACGACGCGGACCGCATCGCTGGTGGCGGCCCCGACCCTGCCCGCCGCCTCGTCCTCGGGAGGACGGGCCCGCTCTGTCCTGAGCGCCCGGAGGAGGACCGCCACACCGATCACGGCCGCGAAGAGGATGAACTCCTCGCCGATCGTGTCCACGCCGCGGAAGTCGAGATTGACGGCGGTGATGGCGTCGGTGATGTGGCGCTCGGGCACGACCACGTGGTTGATGACGTCGCCGTACGGTCCCGGGTAGTGGCCGAAGCCGGGGAGGCCCCAGAAGCCCCAGAGGAAGAGGCCGGCGAAGATCGCGGCGGCGGCCAGGAAGAGGTTCCGGCGCCGGCCGGGCGTCATTCCTGCCGACCCCGGGTCTTGGCGATCGCGAGAAGGATCATCAGGGGCAGCGCCACCGCTCCGATGACGATCTCGGAGAGCGAGACGTCGGGCGCCTGCCAGATCAGGAAGAGAACCGCCAGGGTGAGGCCGTAGAAGCTGACCATGATCGCCTGCCGGAGCGGATCGCGCGTCAGGACCACCCCGGCGGCGCCGGTCCCGACGACGACCATGATTACCACCTGAAGCGCGGTCAAGGACGCCGATCCGGGCCGGGTCGGCTGTCGCGGGCGCCGGGCCGCTCCTCCGGCATCACCACCCAGTGTCCGAACTCCCGGATCCGGATCGCGCGACTGACCGCGTGGGCCACGGCGGGACTCATGAGCATGAGGATCAGCGCGATGAGCACGGCCTTGATGCCGGCGCCGGAGTGGCCCTCTCGCACGACGATGGCGGCGGCGATGAAGGGCGGCCCGGCGATCGCGGCCGGCCCCAGGTAGTGGAGCCGGTCGAACGCGTTGTGCATCAGCAGCAGCCCCAGCACGGAGGCGACCTCGACCCCGACGCCGATCGCCAGCAGCACGTGGACCGCCGCGCCGGACGGCGTCAAACCCAGCGTTCCAGAAACCGGGCGAAGGTGAAGGCCCCCCCCAGGGAGAGGATGGCCAGCACGACCGCCAGGTCCATGAACGGGGCGCGACCAAACCCCTCGGCGATCAGCGCCATCACCAGGACGATGACCACGGTCGCCATCTCCAGCACCACCAGCGCGTCACCCGGGTTGGACCTGAACGCCAGCCAGAGCAGCGGAACCAGTGAGATGAGGAGGACGGTGGCGGCCAGCAGCCACTCGTTCATCCCCGCCACGTGTCCTCAGAGCCTCACGGCGAGCTGGGCGCGGTCGGCGTCGCCGTCCCGGCCCAGCTCGTGGACGAGGAGGAGGCCCAGGTCCCGGTCGATTCCGAGCACGATGGTGCCCGGCGTGAAGGAGGTCGCGAGCGTGGTCACGACATGGCGCGCCGAGACACGCCCATCATCCCCCTCACCGGCATCGTACGGGATCCCCAGGACGGCGCCGCGCGGCGCCTGGCGGCGGATGGCGCCCTGGCCGAGGACGCCGAAGACCCTCGCCAGGTCGACGAGGACGCGGCCGGGGAGGACCCGGAGCGCAAGGAGCCACCTCCAGCGGGGCGCGAACCCAATCCGGCCCTGCTTGCGGATCGCCTCCACGCCGGTCGCCCCGAGGGCGGCCGAGGCGAGGCCGACGCCCAGCTCGGGGATGATGAGCGTGTCCACAAGCAGCAGATAGAGGCCGAACAGCAGCACGAACCAGACCGACCAGAAGAGCACCGTCCGGACCCGGGCTGATCTCACCCTCATGGCTCACACATGACTTGATACCGGCATCAGGATAATCTCTCCGGATCAGGGAGCGGGAGCGGGGGCTGCCCGCGGCCAGCGGTTGAGGTTGCCGAGCACCGCGATCAGGGCCGGGACCAGGTACGAGCGGACAAGGAAGGAGTCGATCAGGATGCCGACCGCCATCACGAAGGCGAACTCTCGGAAGGGGGTGGTGGGGACGATGGCGAGGAGGGCGAAGCTGGCGGCGAGCGTGATGCCGGCCACGGAGATGGAGCTGGTGGCGAGCGGGACGGCGACGCGAAGCGCCTCCCGCCGAGGCCGGCGGCGGGCCTCCTCCGAGATCCGGCCGACCACGAAGATGTTGTAGTCGGAGCCGAGAGCGACCAGCAGCACCCCGGCGGCGATGGGCACGAAGTAGCTGAGATCCCCGGTCCCGAGGAGACGTTCGAAGACGTAGGCGCCGATCCCGAGCGGGGCACCCAGCGCCAGCACGCTCGCCCCCAGCAGGTAGACCGGGGCGATCAGCGAGCGCAGGAAGAGGGCGAGCAGGGCCAGGTCCACCAGCACCATGGCGACGGCGATCCGCCAGATGCCGCCGACGGTGGCGTCGATGGTCTCGGACGCGATCGCGGTGTCCCCCCCGACCCCGAGCCTGACGCCGGTGACGCCGGCCTGGCGGGACAGGGCCAAGAGCCGGACGCGCAGCGCCCGCACGTGGTCGATGGCGGTCGCCTGGTAGGGGTCGCTGTCGAGGATGACCACGTACCGGGCGGCGTCGCCGGCGGAATTGACGACGATGTTTCGGGGCACCCCCGGCAGCTGCTCTCGCGGCCCGATCACCCCCGCCACCCCCGGCTGGTCGGCGATCAGCATCTGGAGGCGCGCGAGGGCGGGCTGCCGCCGAGCCAGGCCCGGCCCCTGGACCAGGACCAGGGTCGGCGCCACCACGCCAGGCGCGAAGCCCCTCCCGGCGGCCACCGCCGCCCGTTCCGACTCGGCGCTGCCGGGCATGCCCTTGATGAGGTCCACCCCGAACCGCACGTCGCGCAGGAGCTGGCCGGCGGCCAGCAGCCCGGCGATGAGCAGGAGCGCGAGGGGCACCGCCACCAGCGGGCGGGCGATCAGGCCGACGATCCGGCCCCGGACCGAAAGCCTCGCCTGGCGCGCCCTCTCCTCGCCGGTCAGGGGGCGGACGTCGCCGGCGCCGAGGCTGGGCCAGAAGACGAGCCGGCCGAAGATGGCGATCAGCGCCGGCACCAGCGTGATCGCGGCCACCAGGCCGATGAAGACCGACACCGCCATCCCCGGACCCAACGCGCGGAGGAACTGGATGTTGGCGGCCAGCAGCGCGGCGGTGCTGGCGGAGACGGTGAGCCCGGCCGTGAAGATGATCGGGGTGAACTCGAGCGAGGCCGCGCCGGCGGCCGCGACGCCACCGGTTCCTGAACGCAGCAGCCGCCGCGCTCCGGACATGAAGAAGATCGAGTAGTCGGTGACGATGGCGAGCAGGAGAACGACGAGCAGGGGCTGCAGCTCGACCGGGATCGTGAAGCCCTGGCGTTGGCCTCCCCAGGCGATGACGCGGATCGAGATCTCGTAGGCGATGCCGGCCGCGAAGAGGGTGATCAGGGGGGCGCCGACGCCCCGGAAGGCAATGGCGCCGACGAGGGTGATGAGGAGGAGCGTGGCGATCTCCACCTGGGCCAGGGAATGGTCGAGGATCAGCCCCTGCTCCCATCGGGCGGGGCCGGCGCCGGTCACGCCGACCAGGTGGTCGCCGGGCCGCTGGAAGTACCGGTGCTCGAGCGTGTGCGCCTGCTGGTAGCGCTGGCCAAGATTGAGCTGGGGCGAGAAGAAGAGGTAGGTGACGGCCGTCGTCGAGCTCTCCCTCGAGCCCGGGAGAAGGCGGAGCGTGTTGGTGATCGGGATCGCGGCCGCCAGCCCCGAGACGTCCGGGTGGGATCTGGTGTCGAGCACGTAGACGCGCTGGAAGACCCGCGCCTGGGCCTGCGCGGATAGGCCGCGCGGATCTCTCTGCACCACCTCCGACTGCGTCAGCAGAGGGGTGCCGAAGGCCTTGACCGAGGCCTTCTGAACCTGGAGCGAGGTCGACCCCGCCGGCGCCAGAAGGTTGAGCGGGCCACCCTCGATCTGGCTGATCGCCGGAAGGTACATGTGCGCCGCGACGGCGGCGGCGATCCAGGCGGCGACGATCGGATAGCGCAGGTGGACGACCGTCCAGGCGAAGCCACGGGTCAGGCGCCCAGCCCGCGCCGTGTCGGCCGGCGAGGGCGGGCTAACTGGAGCGCCGGATGCCAAGGCGCGCCAGTTCGGCGTCGGCGAGGGCGCGGAAGCGTCCCTCCTCCAGGTCTCGCCAGGGGGCTGCCGTCACCTCGCGGAGGACGTGGAAGGGCAGGTTGCGGGCCGCCCGGCGGGCGAGGAACTCGTCGAGGACCGGATCCGCCAGGCTCAGGGCGTGCCGGATGGCACCTACCTCCCGGGCGCGACTGATGCGGATCGGCAGATAGAGGGCGAGGACGAGCAGGATGGGCACCGCGGTCAGGTAGACGCCGAGGAGGAGGCTGATCGTGGCAATGGAGGAGCGCAGGGTCTGGCTGTTGGCGGCGGCGCTGGCCGCCGCCTGGCGGGCGCTCTCCACGATGGGGGCGACGTTGGCGCCCACCAGCGGCAGCGCCGCCAGCGCCGAGAGCGACCGTGCCGCCTCGTTCATGGTGATGCCGACATCCGAGACGGTGGCGGCGAGGGCGCCGACGTCGCCAACCTGCCGGGAGACGGTTACCCCGAGCCCGAGCCAGACCAGGACCCACAGCAGCACGATGGCGTCGAGGAGGTGGCGTCGGCGCCCGGCCCAGGTCGGAGAGGTGGTCAAAACTTCTTATTGGATACCACAGAACGCACCGGCCCGATGTCAGATAATCTCTGCCAGGACTCTGGGGGCCAGGTCCGCGACGGGCCCGGCTCAGGCGGGGGGGAAGCCGATCGACGGAAGCCCGCGCCGGGTGACCTGGAAGCGATCCCACATGCCGGCGTCCTGATGGCCGGGGACCAGGCAGGCGACAAGGTAGTCGCCCGCCACCGTGGGCGTGAAATGGAACGTCGCCACCCCGCCGGGCGGCAGTCCCCGGGTGGGGTCGGGGCTGGAAGCCCCCGGGAACGCCGGAGTCGTGGAGGCGTGCCCGCGCACGATCACGCACGAGTGGCGGACGGTGCCCCGGTTGGCGCACTGCACGGTCACCGTCCACCCGGCGGGCACGGAGACTGTCATGGCCCCCCCCGAGTAACCGTCGAAGTTGAAGGCGTTGTCGCTGGCGCTGGAGCCGGCGATCAGGGTCAGGATCACCGTCCGGCTCGCCCGGTCGTAGGAGAAGAACCGGGTGCTCGGGTGCTGGGCGCTGGTGGACGGCGGCGGGGTGGGAGCGAACTTGTCCACGTACTCCCCACACGACGCCAGCGCCGGCGCGGCCAGGATGGCGCCGAGCATCGACGCCAGGGGGAGCGCCGCCCACCTTGGGCGGCGATGGCGCGACCGCATCGTGAGCACCGGTGGCTAGCGGCCGGGACGGAGCTCGACCACCGACGTGGTGAGGGCGGTCGCCCCCTCGCCTCCGAGCAGATAGCCGACTCCGCCCAGCACGGCGGCGCCCGCGTCCGAGACGGGCGCGGGCAGGCGACCGGCCGGCTGAAAGCCGGTTCCCCCGGGGTCCATCCTCAGGATGGCGTCGGTGGCACCGACCGCGGTTCGTCCCCCCAGCACCCAGAGCTCTCCATCCAGCACGAGAGCGGCGGCGTGGCCGGTGGGGACTGCGAGGCCGCCGACCACCGCCGCCCCGCCCGTGGCCAGGTCCAGTCTTTGGACGTACGGCACCGGCCGACCGGACCATTCGCCGCCGATGACATAGAGGTACCGACCGAGGACGGCGGCGGCCGCATAGCGGACCGCGTGCGGGAGGCGCCCCAGCACCCGGAAGTGGCTGCCGTCGGTGGTCGCGAGGACCGAGAGGGCGGCCGACTGACCATCGTAGCCGCCCGCCAGCATCGCCTCGGCGCCGGACGTGGCCGCGACCACGTCGGATCTGGGCCGGGGCAGATGGCCGGCGATCCCCCCCTCCCCGCCAGCGCCAGGTCCCGGGCGGAAGGCCTGCACGTCGTCGATCGACATCGCGGCACCACCGCCGAAGACGAACGCCGTGCCGCCCAGGATCGCACCCGCCGCGTCGTGGGTGGGCAGGCGGAGCCGGCCGGCCCGGGCCACCGCCCCCGTCGAGGGCTGGATGCTGAGCACGGCGGCGGTCGAGCCCCCGGCGGCATCGAGGCCGCCCAGCACCAGCAGCCGGCCCCCGGTGGCGAGCGTCACAGTTCGGGAGAGCGGCGCCGGCAGCCGCCACGGCGCGGCGGCGGCGGCCAGCGAGGAGGGCGCGGC
>JBOHUX010000096.1:0-8938 GCA_050734915.1 Candidatus Dormibacteraceae bacterium | reverse complement strand
AGCCTGACCTCCGAGTTCCAAGACGGCCTCCGCGTCACCGACGAGAGGACCATCGAGGTCGTCAAGATGGTCCTCACCGGCAAGGTCAATCCGGAGCTGGTGGCCACCCTCAACCGCCTCGGCGCCCAGGCGATCGGAATGAGCGGCGAGGACGGCCCCACCATCATCGCCGAGGGCGAGGACCCCCGGCTCGGGTTCGTGGGCCGCGTCACCCAGATCGCGACCGAGCCCATCGAGGCCCTCCTCTCCCGCGGCTACATTCCGGTGCTGGCCTCGATCGGGCTCGGCTACGACGGCAACTCCTACAACATCAACGCCGACACCGCCGCGGCGGAGGTGGCGGTCGCGCTGGGGGCGGCCAAGCTCATCCTGCTCACCGACGTGCCGGGCGTCCTGAGGCCGGACGGCGAGGTCGCCGGCGAGCTTCGCCGGGGCCAGGCCGAGGCCATGATCGTCAACGGCGAGGTCTCGGACGGGATGATCCCCAAGCTCAAGGCCTGCATCCGGAGCCTGGACGCGGTCCCCCTGGCGCACGTGATCGACGGCCGACTCCCCCATGCGCTCCTCCTCGAGCTGTTCACCGAAGCCGGGGTGGGGACGATGGTGACACCGTGAGCCCGCTCTCGCTGGAGGAGATCGTGGAGCTCGAGCACCGGTATGTGATGGGCACCTTCAAGCGCCTCCCGGTGGCCTTCGTGCGGGGCAGCGGCTGCCATCTCTACGACAGCGCCGGCCGTGAATACCTGGACCTCGTCGCCGGGATCGCGGTCAACCTCCTCGGGCACGCCCATCCCGTGCTCTTGAGGGCGATCGCCGGGCAGGCGGCCCAGCTCGTCCACACCTCGAACCTCTACTACACGGCACCCCAGGTGGAGCTGGCGCGCAGGCTCGTCGAACTCGCCTTCCCGGCTCGAGTCTTCTTCTCCAACAGCGGCGCGGAGGCGAACGAGACGGCGATCAAGATCGCGCGCAAGTGGGGAGGGCGGAACCGCGACGGCGCCTACCGGATCATCAGCGCGCTGGGATCGTTCCACGGCCGGACCCTGGCCAGCCTGGCGGCGACCGGCCAGCCCAGATATCAGGAGCCCTTCCGGCCCATGCCCGACGGCTTCGACCACGTGCCGTTCAACGACCTCGACGCGATCAGAGCGGCGACCGTCTCGGCGACCGCCGCCGTGCTGCTGGAGCCGGTCCTGGGCGAGAGCGGGGTGATCCCGGCCGCGCCCGGGTACCTGGAGGGCGTGCGCTCCTGGTGCGACGAGCAGGGGCTGCTCCTCATCCTGGACGAGATCCAGACCGGCCTCGGCCGCACCGGCAGCTGGTTCGCCCACCAGCAACTGGGCGTCACGCCGGACGTGATGACGTTGGCCAAGGGCCTGGGCGGCGGCGTCCCCATCGGAGCCTGCCTGGTCGCGCCCCACGCCGACATGCTGGAGCCGGGCGATCATGGCGCCACCTTCGGCGGCGGGCCCCTCGCCTGCGCGGCGGGTCTCGCGGTGCTCTCCACGATCAGCTCGGAGGGCCTGGTCGAGAACGCCCTCCAGACCGGTGGACAGCTTCGCGAGGCGCTGGCCGAGATCGACGGGGTGGAGGAGGTGCGCGGCCTCGGGCTGATGCTCGCGATTGGCGTCAGGGGCGGCGCCAAGGCGCTCGAGGCGGGCTGCCTGGAGGCCGGGCTGATCGTCAACGCGATCGGGGACGGGGCGGTCCGGATGGTGCCTCCACTGATTCTCGGCCCCGCCGACGTGGAGCGGGCCGCGACCATCATCGAGGCGCGGCTGCGATGACTCAGGATGGGACCGCAGGGCCAAAGCAGCGGCGCCGGCGCGCCATCCTCGACGTGATCTCCGCGGGCGCCATCCACACCCAGCGCGAGCTGGCCGCGGCCCTCGCCGGCTTCGGGCTCCAGGCCACCCAGGCCACCGTCTCCCGAGACGTCCAGGAGCTGGGTCTGGTGAGGACGCCCGCCGGCTACCGGCAGGTGGCCGCCACCGTCTCCGACCACGTCCTGTCGATCACCGTCGTACAGTTCCTGGCTGTCGTCCGGACGCCCCCCGGCACCGCCAACCTCGTCGCGCGGGCCATCGACGAGACCGGCATCGAGGGCGTCGCGGGGACCGTCGCCGGCGACGACACCGCCATCGTGGTGCTCACCGAAGGGGCCGCGGCGGGCCGGCTCAAGACCTTCCTGCAAGGCGGCTCCGACGTTGGCCCGTAAGCTGGTCCTGGCATATTCCGGCGGCCTCGACACCTCGGTCGCCATCCGGTGGCTCAAGGACCGGGACTGGGACGTGGTCGCCCTCACCGTCGATCTGGGCGAGAAGAGGGATCTCGACGCGATCCAGGCGCGGGCGCTCCAGATCGGGGCCTGGGCCGCCTACGTCGTGGACGGGCGCCGCCCCTTCGTCACCCAGTTCGTCTGGCCCACGCTCCAGGCCGGGGCCGTCTACGAGACGGAGTATCCGCTGGCGACCGCGATCGGTCGCCCGCTGATCGCCGCGATGCTGGTCGCGGTCGCCCGCCGGGAGGGCGCGACCGCCGTCGCCCACGGCTGCACCGGCAAGGGCAACGACCAGGTCCGCCTGGACGTCGCCACCGCGGCGCTCGCCCCTGGCCTGGAGGTGATCGCGCCCGTACGCGAGTGGGGGATGAACCGCGATCAGGAGATCGAGTACGCGGCCGCCAATGCGATCCCGATCCCGGCCACGGCCGAGTCGCCCTACTCGACCGACGAGAACCTCTGGGGCCGCTCGGTGGAGGCGGGCGTGCTCGAGGATCCCTGGCAGGAGCCGCCCGCCGCCGTCTTCGAGTGGACGCGCGCGCCCGACGACTGCCCCAGCCGGCCGGCCTACCTGGAGATCGGGTTCGAAGAGGGAATCCCGGTCAGCCTGGACGGCCGCCCGCTCGAGGGGGCGGAGCTGGTGGCGGAGCTGAACCGGATCGGTGGCGAGCACGGGGTGGGCCGCATCGACCACCTGGAGAACCGGCTGATCGGCATCAAGTCGCGCGAGATCTACGAGGCCCCGGCGGCGGTGCTCCTGCTCCAGGCGCACCAGGCGCTCGAGGACATCACCCTCACCAAGGACGTCGCCCGCTTCAAGGACACGGTCGCGCGGCAGTGGGCGCAGATGGTCTACGACGGCCTCTGGTTCAGCCCCCTCCGGGAGGCGCTCCACGCCTTCGTGGCCCACACCCAGCGCCATGTGCGGGGGCAGGTGAGGCTCAAGCTCTACCGGGGCTCGGTCCAGGTGGTGGGCCGGAAGTCGCCCGACCAGCTCTACCGCCTCCAGCTGGCGACCTACGGCGGCGATGACGAGTTCGATCAGACGGCGGCGGCCGGGTTCATCTCGCTCTGGGGCCTGGGCCTGCGCACCGCGGCCACCGTCCAGGGCGCGCTCCAAGGCGTGGATCTCGATCGACTCCTCGGCCCCGACCCCCGGCGGCTCGCCTGAGCGGCCATGGATGGCAAGCTCTGGGGATCCCGCCTCGACGCCGGCCTGCTGCCGGAGCTGGAGCGTTTCGCCTCCTCGCTGGAGCTGGACCGGGAGCTCTGGCTCCACGACGTTGACGGCAGCCGGGCGCACGCCCGCGGGCTCGCGGAGGCCGGCCTCATCTCCCCCTCCGACCTGGCGCAGCTGGAGGCCGGTCTGGACCGGATCCGCATCGAGCTGATCGAGGAGACCTTCACCTTCGCGCCCACCGACGAGGACATCCACACCGCCGTCGAGCGGCGCCTCGTCGAGCTGGTCCCCGAGGCGGCCGGGCGCCTTCACGCGGGGCGCTCCCGGAACGATCAGGTCGCCCTCGACCTCCGGCTCTACTGCCGCCGCTCGGCCCGCTCGCTGACCGCCGAGCTGGCCTCCCTGATCGAGGCGCTGGCCGCCTCCGCGCTGGACCACGCCGGCTGGCGGATGCCGGGCTACACGCACCTGCAGCGGGCGCAGCCGGTGACCGCCGGGCACGTCCTGCTCGCCCACGCCGAGCCGCTCCTGCGCGACGCCGGCCGGCTGCGGGTGGCCTTCGAGGCGGCCGGTGAGATGCCGCTCGGCTCGGGTGCCCTGGCCGGCTCGACACTGCCCCTCCGGCGCCGAGTTGTCGCCGCCCAGCTCGGCTTTGCGCGCCTGACCCAGAACAGCATCGACGCCGTCGCCGACCGGGACTTCGCGCTCGACCTCGCCTACGCCTGCCTGACCGTGGGGCTGCACCTGAGCCGGCTGGCGGAGGACATCGTCCTCTGGTCGACCGTCGAGTTCGGCTTCCTCGAGCATTCGGGCGAGGTATCCACCGGCTCCAGCCTGATGCCGCAGAAGCGCAACCCCGACGTCGCCGAGCTGCTGCGGGGGCGCAGCGGCCGGGCCCTGGGTTCCCTGGTGGGCCTGGCGACCGTCCTCAAAGGACTCCCGCTCGCCTACGACCGCGACCTCCAGGAGGACCGCGTCCACCTCGTCCCGGCCGTCGCCAACGCGCTCCAATGCCTCGCCGCGGCGCGCCTGCTGGTCGGGCGGCTGCGGTTCAACCGGGGCCGGCTGGAGGCGGCCTGCGCCGACCCCGACCTTCTCGCCACCGACACCGCCGAGGCCATGGTGGCGGCGGGAGCGCCTTTCCGCCTGGCGCACGGCGAGGTGGGGCGCCAGGTCCGGGAGGGAACCCACGTCCCCGCCACGGACGCGGCGCGGTCGCTGCGGCGCCGCGATCTGCCCGGCGGCCCCCACCCCCGCCGGGTGGAGGCCAGGGCTCGCGTCGTCGCCCGGGAAGCGGCGCGGCTGCGGCGGTGGGCGGGGGGGGCCACGTGAGCAGCGCCGTCGCCACCCGCCACCTCCTCCGCGTCACCGACCTTCGGGAAGAGGAGCTGATCTCCCTGCTCGACCTCGCCGCCGCCATGAAGGCCGAGCCGGCGCCGGCCCGATCCTCGTCCCTGGCCGGACGGACCGCGACCTGTCTTTTCGAGAAGCCCTCCACACGGACGCGCCTCTCGATCGCGGCGGCCGCGCACCGGCTGGGGCTGCTGCCGATCTTCATGGATCCGGCCGAGCTGCAGCTGAGCCGCGGCGAAACGATCGGCGACACCGTGCGCGCCATCTCCGCCTACTCTTCGGTGCTTGTCGTCCGCACCTTTTCGCACCTTCGCCTGGAGGAGATGGCGGAGGTGGCCGCGATCCCCATCGTCAACGCGCTCTCGGACGATCACCACCCGTGCCAGGCGCTCGCCGACCTGCTCACGCTGCGTGAACGCTTCGGGCGCCTCCCGGGCCTCCGCGTCGCCTTCCTGGGCGACGGGCGCGGCAATGTCGTGCACTCCCTGATCGAGGCCTGCGCGCTGGCTGGCGTCGGCATCAAGGTCGCCTGCCCGGACGAGCACCGTCCAGACCGCGAGGTGCTGGAGCGGGCGGCGGCGGTGGTCGGGCGCAGCGGGGGCGGCGTGGCCGTCGTCAGCTCGCCCGAGGAGGCGGTGGCAGGTGCCGACTGCGTCTACACGGACGTCTGGGTCTCGATGGGCTCGGAGGGCCGGGAGTTCGAGCGCATCGTCCGGCTGGCGCCCTATCGCGTCGATGGCCGGCTGATGGCCCTCGCGGCGCCGGGCGCCATCTTCATGCACTGCCTCCCCGCCCACCGGGGGCTCGAGGTGACCGCCGACGTCATCGACGGGCCCAGCTCGGCGGTCTGGGACCAGGCCGCCAACCGGATGCCGACCGCAGAGGCGGTGCTGGCGACCCTGCTCGACCGCTGAGCCTCTTCCGGCCGCGCCGCGGAGGCCGGCGGCTACACGACCGCGGGGCGGCTCCGGCCCGTGATGAGGATGGCGGCGGTGGTGACGAGGGTGGCCGTCGCCAGGATGACCAGCACCCAGTAGACGAGGTGGATGCCCGCCCCCAGGGCGGCGCGCCCCGGCACGCCGTGGATCCGCGCCTCCAGCAGGATGCCCATCAGCGAGATCCCGATCGCCCCTCCGATGGTCCGCGAGAACTGGTTGAGGGCGGTCGCGGCGCCACGCTGAGCCCAGGCCACCGAGCTCTGGATGACGATCAGGACGGGGGTCGTCAGCATGCCCATCCCGAAGCCCACCACCGCCGCGCTGAGGCCCACCCAGGCCACCCCGCGGCCGGCGGGATCGAGCGCCAGCATGAGCGAGCCGAGCACCATGGAGGCTGCCCCGACGACCACCAGCGGGCGGTATCCGGTCCGGACCAGAAGCCTTCCGGAGAGCACGGAGGCGACCGGCCAGCCGAGTGACATGGGCGCGATCGCCGCCCCCGCCTGGTAGGGGCTCCCTCCCAGCGCGCCCTGCACGTAGAGCGGCACGTAGGCGGTGAGCCCGAAGGAGAGGGTGCCCGCCAGCACCGCCGCCAGCACCGCGGGACCGATCACGCGGTGGCGGAGCAGCTCCAGCGGGACCGTCGGCGCCACGCTCCGCCGCTCGGCGAACGCAAAGGCGCCCAGGAGGACGGCGCCCCCCGCCACCACCGGCCACCTGGGCTGTGCGCCCACCGTGCCGGCGCCGAGCCCCCAGAGCAGGAGCGCGATGCCGGCGGTGAGCAGGAGGGCGCCCCAGAGGTCGATGCGCCCCCGTTCGCCGGCCGGCCGCCGCTCCCGGTAGCCCCAGATCAGCGCCGCCGCCACGAGGCCGACGGGAAGGTTGATGTCGAAGATCCAGCGCCATCCGATGGTGGACACGAATCCCGCCCCCAGGAGCGGCCCGCCGACCGCGGCCAGCGCCCACATCGCGCTGAACGCGCCCTGCAGACGGGCACGCTGGCGGAGAGGGAAGATGTCGCCGACGACGGTCATGACGAGCGGCTGCAGGCACCCGGCGCCGACGCCCTGCAGGGTGCGGAAGGCGATCAGCACTAGCATGCTGGGAGCGATGCCGCAGAGGACCGAGGCGGCCACGAAGATGGCGAGCCCGGCCAGGAGGACCCGCTTGCGGCCGAAGACGTCCGCCAGGCGTCCCCAGATGGGGACCGTGGTCGTCCCCGTCAGCAGGTAGCCGGTGAACACCCATGGATAGAGCGAGAAGCCGCCCAGCTCGCGAGCGATGGTCGGCAGCGCCGTCCCCACCACCGTCGCATCCATGGCGGCGACGAACATGGCCACCATCAGCCCCGCCATGACCCTGACCAGCTGCGGGGTCCAGGGGATGGAGTCGACGTCTCTCTCCGCGGCCCCGTCCATCAAGAGGGGGGCCGGGGCGCGCCCGACCGGCTTCACCTCGCCCATCTCTTTTCACAGGCTAACGGGGTCCTTCGCCGGCGATATTCCGGGCTGGGAGGGTCGCGCCGGTGCCTCTCGCCGAGATCTTCCCGGTGGGGGCCGCCACTGTGGTATTGCTTGGCCATGGCGCCGGCCCGGCGGATCCCGGCCTGGTATCTGGGGGTGGTCCTAGCCGCGGGCCTCCAGCGCCTGCGCGAGCTGGCCGTCTCCCGCACCCACTCGGCCCGGCACCCGGGACGCCAGGCGGCGGCCGCCGGATATCCGGTGATGGTGGTGGTGCACGGCGCCCTCTTCGTGATGCCCCTGGTCGAGGTCGGGTTCCGACCCCGGCGGCCCCGGCCGGCCTGGCCCTGGCTGGCACTGCTGGTCGGCGCGACCGCGCTCAGATGGTGGAGCATCCGCTCGCTCGGCGAAGCCTGGAACGTGCGCGCCATCGTTGCCGCCGGCCTCGACCCGGTCGAGAGGGGGCCCTACCGCCACCTCAGGCACCCCAACTACCTGGCCGTGATCGTCGAGTTCGCGGCGCTTCCGATGGCCGCCGGCGCCTGGGCCAGCGCGCTGGTGCTGTCGGCCGCCAACGCCCTCATCGTCGCGCGCCGAATCGCGGCCGAGGAGAGGCTGCTGGAGGAGATCCCCGCCTACCGGGAGCGCTTCTCGGGCAAGGCCCGCTTCATCCCCGGCATCTTCTAGATGCCTCATCTAGCCCGGCCTCCGGCCCAGCGCAGATGGGCAAGCTCGATGCTGAGGCCGGGGCCGAAGCCGAGGCCAAGGCCCTCGGCCGGCTCCTCGCCCAGGGAGGCGGCCATCGCCTCCAGCGCGAACAGGATCGAGGCCGAGGAGACGTTGCCGATGCGGGTGAATAGCTGCCGGGATACCGCGAGGGCACAGGGGTCGAGGCCGAGGGCGCCCTCGACCGCCTCCAGGATGCGGGGGCCGCCGCCATGCGCGGCCAGGAAGTCGACCCGTTCGATGCCGGCACTCTTCCGGAATCCGTCCACGACCGGCCCCAGCGAGTCGCGAACCAGGCGCGCCAGGGCGCGGTCGAGGACGACGTGGAATCCGTCGTCACGAAGGTCGTAGCCGAGCACCGCCAGGCTGTCCGGGACCAGGTGGCTGGCGACCGACTCGACGCTCAGGCCCTCGCCGCGGCCCCCGGTCATGACCGCGGCGGCGGCACCGTCCCCGAACACCAGCGAAGCCGCCATGTTGTCCAGCGATGTGTCGCCGGGCTGGAAGTTGAGCGAGGGCACCTCGACCGCCAAGACCAGCACCCGGTGCCGGGGCCATCCCGCCAGGTGGCGGTGGGCGAAGGCGATGCCGGCGCTGCCACCCGAGCAGCCCAGCTCTGTGATCGGCAGTCGGATGACGTCGGGACGCAGGCCCAGGCGGCCGGCCAGGCGCGCCTCCAGGGAGGGGACCAGGTAGCCGGTGCAGGAGACCGAGATGACGAGGTCCACGTCCCCGCCGGCGAGCCCGGCGCGGCCGAGCGCGAGGGAGGCGGCCTCCTCACCCAGCGACAGCGCGTGCCGCGTGTACGCCTCCATGCTCTGGCCGAGACTCCGCTCCTCGAGCAGCCGCGCCGCCGGCTCGACGGTGAACCTGGCGCTTCCGAGGCCGCCGCCGCGCGTGCCGGCCCGCAGCCGCGGCCAGACCGAGGCGAGCAGGTCCGCGCCCGCCTGGGCCGCCATCCGGTGGGCGGGCAGCGCGGTCGCCAGCGAGAGGATGGAGG
>JBOHUX010000095.1:0-9000 GCA_050734915.1 Candidatus Dormibacteraceae bacterium | reverse complement strand
ACGATGATGAGGGCGTCGAGGAGGGGGAGTTGCTGCGGGGCTTCCTGCTCCAGTACTACGGGAGTGCCACCCATCTGCCCCGCTCGGTCCTGCTGCCGGGCCAGGTCCATGAGCCGGACCTGGTCACCGACTGGCTGACCCACCGCCGGGGAGGACCGGTTCGCCTGGCCGTCCCCCGGCGGGGACGGAAGCGGGCGCTGGTCGCCCAGCTTGGACAGACGGCCGCCGAGGAGCTCAAGCAGCACCGCATCCGATCCGACTACGACCGCAGCCGCACCGAGCCCATGCTGACCGCGCTGGCGGAGGCACTCGACCTGGACGGGCCGCCACACCGGATCGAGTGCTACGACATCTCCAATCTGCAGGGCGACTCCGCCACGGGCGCCATGGTCGTCTTCGAGGAGGGCCACCCCCGGACCGAGCACTACCGCCACTTCAAGATCAGGTACACGTCCGGGCCGAACGACTTCGCCATGCACCAGGAGGTCCTCCGACGCCGCTTCGGAAGGCTGGAGCGGGCCCAGCGCCGGTCGGGCGGCGCCGGCGACCGGGCGGTCGGTGGCGCCAACGGTCACGACACGGACGCCGCCGATCGCTCCTTCTCGGCCCTCCCCGACCTGATCCTGATCGACGGCGGCAAGGGGCAGCTGAGCGCCACCGTCGAGGTGCTGGAGGAGCTCGGCTACGCCGACATCCCCACCTTCGGCCTCGCCAAGGAGCGGGAGGAGATCTTCGCGCCTGGCCGTGCGGAGCCGATCGTCCAGGAGCACGACTCACCGGGCATGTTCCTGGTCCAGCGGATCCGCGACGAGGCGCACCGGTTCGCGATCACACTGCACCGGAAGGTGCGTTCCAGGAGGGCGCTCTCCTCGCCCCTGGACTCGGTGGAGGGCATCGGGCCGGCCCGCAAGCGCACGCTCCTGCGAACCTTCGGGACCGTGCAGGCGATCCGGGAGGCGCCCGTTGACCTGATCGTGGCGGCCGGCGTGACGGAGCGGGTCGCGCGGCGGCTCAAGGAGCTCCTGTGACCGGGCCCCGGCCGCGCGCCCGGTGAGCGTGGTCATCCTGGGGGGTTCGGATCTGGGCCAGGCGGCCGAGATCTTCAAAGCCGAGGGCTACCCGATCTTCTCCGGGTTGCCGGTGGGGATCCCCGACCCCAAGGCCGACGTGGCCGTGGTCCGCCACGGGGGCCTGGCCGAGATGCTGCGAGAGGCAGACCTCCGCCACCTGAGGTACGTGCTCGTCCACGTCGGCGAGGACGATGGCGAGCTGGAGGGATCCTTCGCGCGGGCTCATCACCGAGCGTTGGTGAGCGATCTGACGGATCTGGCGCGGCGCCTCAGGTCGCGCGAGAGGATGCTCGTGACCACCCTTGCGTTCGGCTTCAAGCAGGGGCTGCCGGAGGAGGCCAACTGGGTGATCGACACCCGGTTCCTGGACAACCCGTACTGGGATCTGGAGCTGCGCCCTCTGACCGGATTCGAGGATCCGGTGCGGGACCACGTGCTCGGCCAGCCCGCCGCGATGGAGCTGCTGGACAACCTGGAGCAGACGCTCCGGGTGGTCATCCCCAGATGGCGGGGTGCGGGCCGGCCGGAGCTGGTGATCGCCTTCGGCTGCACCGGTGGCCGCCACCGTTCGGTCGTGCTCGCGGCGGAGATGGCAAGGCGCCTGGCCGGCCTCGAGGAGGTGGAGGTGCAGGTGCGGGCGCGCGACCTTTGAGCGGGAGCCGGCCAGCCGGCTGGCCGTGAAGGTCCTCGTCATCGGCGGGACCGGCTTCATCGGCGCCGCCACCTGCAAAGAGCTGATGCGTCGGGGCTTCGAGACGGTCGCCGCCAGCCGCACTCCGCAGCCGTTCGGCACCTTCACCAGCCACGTCGCGTTCGATCGCCGGGACGAGGACGGGCTGGCGCGGGTGCTGGGCGAGGTGCGGCCGGACGTGCTCCTCGACCTCGCCTGCCACCAGCCCGGCGAGGTGCGGGCCGTGCTCCGGCACTTCCACGGCGGCCGGTACGTGCTCGCCTCCACCGGCGCGGTGTATCCGGACCTCCGGGGCAGGCCGGCCCGGGAGGGTGACTTCCACCCGCCGGCGGGCGAGGTGCCGGAGGGGCCGCTCGGTTACGCGGAGGGCAAGCGCTGGTGCGAGGTGCTGCTGGCGCGTTCGCGGGACATGGAATGGGCGGTGGTCCGGCCGCCCGCCGTCCTCGGCGCCGGCGACCCCACCGGCCGGATCGCCGCGTACTTCCAGCGGGTGGACGACGGCGAGCCGCTGCTGGTCCCCGCCGACTCGTTCGAGAGGCCGGCGGGGCTGGCGTGGGTGAGGGATGTGGGCTACTGCCTGGCGCTGGCGGCGGACCTCCGGCGGCCGGCCGGGGGCGCCTACAACGTCGCCTTCGAGGGTGTCAGCGTGAAGCTGTTGATCGAGGGCATCGCCGCCCTGATGGGGCGCGAGCCCCGCCTGGTACCGGTGCCGTTCGCGAGCCTGCCCGAGGGCGCCGCGCCCTACGGGCCCGACCCGGCCCGGCCGGGCGGCCTGGCCGTTGGTCGCGCCCGCGCGGAGCTGGGGTTCGAGCCCGGCCCCCTCGAGGAGGCCCTCGCTGAGACGATGGCGTGGTATCGAGTCCGGCGCCCCCGCCACCCCGGGTACGCCAACCGCGCGGCCGAGTTGGAGATCGCGGCCCGCGGTCCGCACCAGCCATAGCGCACAGTATCCTCGGGAAGTGGCGACGGTGGCCTTCGACATGCTGGGGACCTTCTTCACGCTCGACCGCGCGCGGCGGGCACTGGATGAGATCGGCGCCCCCGCCGTCGCCCTCGACCTCTGGTTCGCCCAGACGCTGCGGGACGCGTTCGCCCTCTCCCACTCGGGAGGCTACCGGCCGCTCGAGGAGATGCTCCGCTCGGAGCTTCCCCGCACCCTTCGCTCGCTGCGCGTCAAGGCCGGCAAGCCGCAGCAGGACGCCGTCATGAAGGCATTCGCGGAACTGGATCCTGCGCCCGGGGCGGGCCAGGCATGCGCCGCTCTGACGAGCGCGGGCTGGAGGCTTCTGGCGCTCACCAACGGCTCGGTCGCGAGCACGACGGCGCTGCTCACCCGGGCGGGACTGCTCGGCTCGTTCGATTCGCTCCTCTCCTGCGACCAGGTCAGGAAGACCAAGCCTCATCCCGAGGTCTACGCGATGGCCAAGAAGCGTGCCCGGGGGGATCTCTGGCTGGTCGCCGCGCATTCCTGGGACGTGGCGGGCGCGTCCCGGGCCGGTCTCCGCACGGCCTGGATCGCGACCGTCGAGCCGGAATACCTGGGCACCCTTCCGGTGCCGGAGGTGAGCGCCGCCGATCTGGCCGACGCCGCCCGGGCGATGCTCCGCGCGGCTTGACGGCCCCCGGCCGCCAGGCCGTCGCCCGCCGGCTGCGCGATCAGGGTCGCTGGTGTCACGAGCTCGGCTCGCCCCTCTACGGCCATCTGCTCGGCGAGGCGGGGCGCGATGCGGAGGAAGGCGGTCCCGCCTGGGAGGTGCTGCGAGGCCACGAGGCCGACCCGGCTCCGTCGGCGCTGGCGCTGCGCCTGATGGGGGGCGTCCACCGCCTCGTCCTCGAGGGTCGCCTGCCCGAGCTCGCCTCCGGCTACCCCTCCGCCGGCGGCTCGCTGGACCCCGAACGGTCGTGGCCGGCGTTCCGGCGGGCCCTCGTGTCCCACCGCGCCGAACTCGCCGAGCTCGTGGAGCGTCCCCTGCAGACCAACGAGGTGGGCCGCTGCGCCGCTTTGCTGGGCGGGTTCCTGGCCGTGAGCCGGGCCTGCGCGCTGCCGCTGCGGCTGCTCGAGCTGGGCTGCAGCGCAGGGCTCAACCTCAGGTGGGATCACTATCGGTACCGGGCGGGCGCCCAGCTCTGGGGGGATGCGGCGTCGCCGGTCTATCTCGGAGACCCGTTCGAGGGCGCCGCTCCGCCGCTCCACGTCCGCGCCCTCGTCGCAGAGCGGCGCGGCTGTGACATCGCGCCGCTGGACGCCACCACCGCGGGGGGGGAGATGACGCTCCTCTCCTACGTCTGGGCGGATCAGACCGAGCGCTTCCAGCGCCTGCGCGGCGCCATCGAGGTCGCCAGGCGCGTGCCCGCCAGGGTCGACGCGGCCGACGCGGCCGACTGGCTGCAGGCGGTCCTGGCGCCGGCCCCGGGCCTGGCCACGATCGTCTTCCACTCCATCGCGGTCCAGTACTTCAGCGCCGACTCCCGGGTCCGGGTGCGCCGGGCGGTGTCCGACGCGGGCAGGATGGCCACCCTCAGCGCGCCGGTTGCCTGGCTGCGGATGGAACCCGCGCCCGGTCAGTACGAGGTCAGGCTGACCCTCTGGCCGGGGGGTGAGGAGCGCCTGCTGGCGACGGCCGGCGCGCACGGCCGCCCCGTACGCTGGCTGGCCCTAGGCCTAGGCGAGTGAGGGGGTCAGTAGCGGGCGAGCTTTCGCATCGCGTCGGCGATCTTGTCGGGGCTGGGCATGAAGAACTCCTCCTGCGCCTTGTTGAAGGGCATGCCCGGCACGTCGGGGGCGGCGATCCGCACGACGGGGCCGTCCAGGTGCTCGAAGGCGTGTTCGGAGATGATCGCCGCCACCTCGGCGCCGAAGCCGCCGGTGAGGTTGTCCTCGTAGACGATCATCGCCTTGCCGGTCTTCCGGACCGAGCCGAGGATGGTCTCGGTGTCGAGCGGTCGCAGCGTGCGGAGGTCGATGACCTCGATGCTGACGCCCTCCCGCTGGAGGGTCTCGGCCGCCTCCAGGCAGTAGTGGACCATCAGGCCCCAGGCGAAGACGCTCATCTTGAGGCCCTCCCGCCGGATGGCGGCGGGGCCGATGGTGACCAGGTGCTCGCCGTCCGGGATCTCACCCTTGATCAGCCGGTACATCTTCTTGTGCTCGAAGAACATGACCGGGTCGGGGTCGCGGACCGCGGACTTGAGCAGGCCCTTGGCATCGTCGGGCGTGGAGGGGATGACGACCTTGAGGCCCGGAACGTGGGCGTAGAAGGCCTCCACCGATTGCGAGTGGTAGAGGCCGCCATGGACGCCGCCTCCGAACGGCGCCCTGATCACGATCGGGCAGCTGAAGTCGCCGTTGGAGCGGTAGCGGACGCGGGCTGCCTCGCTCACGATCTGGTCGAACGCGGGATGGATGAAGTCCGCAAACTGGATCTCGGCGACCGGGATGAGGCCGTTGAGGGCCGAGCCGATGGCGACGCCGACGATCAGCGACTCGGCGAGGGGGGTGTCGAGCACGCGGGCCTCCCCGAACTTGCCGAAGAGGCCGTCCGTGGCGAGGAAGACGCCGCCCTTCTTGCCGACGTCCTCTCCCAGCACCCAGACCCGCTCGTCGCGCTCCATCTCCTCGGTGAGGCCTTCCCGCACTCCGTCGATGAGAGTCTTCACCGCCATGCGTAACGCCCTTCAATGAGGAGCCGAAGTGTCGGGGACTCCCCCCACGCGGCCGCGCCGAGGGACCAAGCTGCGGGGGTCTCCCCACACGCGGCTGGGCCGCTCCCCCCTGGGTGCGCTTCGCGCCGAGCCTCGCGCATCTCAGTCTGCGTAGACGTGCCTGGTGGTGTCGGCGGGGCTGGGAGAGGACGCCTGCTCGGCGTAGGCGACCGCCTCCTCCACCTCGGTCGCGCAGTCCTGCTGCAGCTTCTCGTCGTCCGCATCGCTGAGCACCGAGGAGTCGAGGAGGTGGTTCCGGAAGCGCTCGATCGGATCCCGGTGGAGCATCGCCTCCAGTTCGTCCTGCGGGCGGTAGCGGCGCTGATCGTCATCGGAGGAGTGGGAGGTGAACCGGGCGCACTTGACGTCGATCAGGGTCGCCCCGCCCCCGGAGCGCGCGCGATCCACGGCCCGCCTGGCGACCTCGAAGACGGTCAGGATGTCGCCGCCGTCCACCGTCTCCCCGGCCAGCCCGTAACCCGCCGCGCGCTTGGCGACCGTGTCGACGCCCATCTGGAGGCGGTGGGGGACCGAGATCGCGTAGTCGTTGTCCTGAACCATGCAGATGAACGGCAGCCGGTGGATGCCCGCGAAGTTGAGGCCCTCGTGCCAGTCGCCCTCCGAGGTGCTGCCCTCGCCCAGGCAGGTGAGGACGACCTCGTCCAGGCCCCGCGTCTTGGCGGCGTACGCGATGCCAGCCGCATGGATGACCTGCGTGGCCACGGTGCTGGAGGTGGTCGCGATCTTCGCCCGCCGGAGCCCGAAGTGGGACGGCATCTGGCGGCCACCGGAGCTGGGATCCTCGGCACGCGCGTAGATCGAGAGCATGAACTCCCGGGCTGTGAGCCCGACCGCCATGCAGAGCGCCAGGTCGCGGTAGTAGGGGACGACCCAATCCTGGCCCGGCCGCAGCGCCGCCGCCATTCCCACCTGGGCCGCTTCATGGCCCTGTCCCGAGATCACGAAGGGCGCCTTGCCCTGCCGGTTGAGGACCCACATCTTCCGGTCCACGGCGCGAGCCATGACCATGTGCCGGTACATCGCGAGAAGCTGCCGCGGCCGCAGGCCAGGTGACTCGGGCTCGGTCTCCCCGGCGCCAAACGCGGTGCTGACGGCATCCGGGGCCTCCGCCGAGACGGCCTGACTGCTGCCGGCCATCCGGGATCCCTCCGGCTCTCGCGCGGACGGTCTCATCTGGCCCGATTATAGGTGGACCTCCCCCACGTTCCCGGTGGCCGGACCCATGCCCCGCCGTCGGACGGCTAGACTGGATCGGCGGGGCCTTCGGGGGTGCCCGACGGGAGGGAGGACAGTCCCAGCGGAGGTTGGATCGGCATCTCCTATTCGACAGAGGTAAAGAACGAGCTGGCCGGGCTCGTGCCCGCCCGGCCCTGCTGCCAGATCAGCGAGCTGCTCGGCGTCTTCTACTCCAGCCGCGGGCGGCTGATCCCCCACGGCGAGGGGCAAGCCGCGTATTTCTCGCTGCTCAAGAACACGGTGGCCCGCAAGGTGGTCCGGCTGGGCCGGAGCCTGGCTCGGATGGAGGCCAGGTACCACGCCGTCAAGAGCTCGAAGCGGATGTCCTTCTTCATCGAGCTGCCGCTTCCGGCGGGCATGGAGGTCGCCTTCTCGCGCCCGGCGGCGAGGTCGCTGCCCGACGCCACCTGCGATCGCAAGGCGTTCGCGCGCGGCTTCTTCCTCGGCTGCGGCTCGGTCAACGCGCCCAGCGCCCGGTATCACCTCGAGTTTGTGGTCCCCACCCTGGGCTGGGCAACCGTGCTGCTGAGACTGGCGCACGAGGCGCAGGTGAGGGCGGGGATGATGGAGCGCGACAGCCATCATGTGGTCTATGTCAAGGAGGGCGACAGCATCGTGCGCCTGCTCTCGATGATGGGTGCCAGTCGGGGGGTCCTGGAGTTCGAGAACGCCCGCGTCGTGCGCGAGGTGCGTGGCCAGGTCAACCGGCGGCTGAACTTCGAGACCGCCAACATCGACAAGACGATCGGCTCGGCGCTCCGGCAGGTGGAGGCGATCGAGCAGCTGGGCGACACGCGAGCCCTCGCCCAGCTCTCGCCGGCGCTGCAGGAGATGGCGCGCCAGAGGCGCGAGAACCCGGAGCTGAACCTGACCGAGCTGGCGGGCCGGATGGGCCTCAGCAAGTCGGCCGTCAATCACCGGCTGCGGCGCCTTGTCGAGCTCGCCGGCGAGCACGGCGGCGACGGCACGAGCGGCCGCGTCAGCAGCCGGAGCGCCTGACCGACCTCCTCCGGCGGCTCGCGCCGGTGCGTGCACCGGATACATTTAGCCGGTACCCCGTCCAGCGTTCGAGCAGGGGAGACCCAGCCAGCAGGTATGTCGATCAAGGTAGGCGTCAACGGGTTCGGCCGCATCGGTCGGAACATCTTCCGGGCCGCCCACCAGCTCGATTCCGAGATCGAAATCGTCGCCGTCAACGACATCGGCGATGCCGCCACGTTCGCGCATCTGCTCAAGCACGACACCGCGCTCGGCACCTTCGGGCCGGCCGTGACCGCGGGCGACGAGACGATCGAGGTGGACGGTCGCGCCTTTCGGTTCCTCTCCGTCAAGGATCCCGGCGAGCTGCCCTGGCGCGACCTCGGCGTCGACATCGTCGTCGAGTCGACCGGGCTCTTCACCGACGGCCGGAAGGCGCGTGCCCACATCGACGCCGGGGGCGCCCGCAAGGTGATCATCTCCGCCCCCGCCACCAACCAGGACTACACGGTCGTGATGGGCGTCAACCACGAGGGCTACGACCCCTCCCGGCACGACGTGGTCTCCAACGGCAGCTGCACGACCAACTGCCTGGTCCCCCTGGTCAAGGTTCTCCAGGACGCCTTAGGCGTCGAGAAGGGGATGATGACAACGATCCACGCGTACACGGCCGACCAGCGCCTCCAGGATCTCCCCCACAAGGATCTCCGGCGGGCCCGGGCGGCGGCCGACAACATAATCCCCACCTCGACGGGCGCCAACCGGGCCGTAGCCGAGGTTCTGCCGGAGCTGAGCGGCAGGTTCCAGGGAATCTCCTTCCGCGTCCCCGTCCTCGACGTCTCGGTGATCGACCTCACCGCCCAGGTCGCCCGCCCGACCACCGCCCAGGAGGTCAATGCTGCCTTCGAGGCGGCGGCGGGAGGCTCGCTGCGGGGGATCCTGCGCGTATCCCACGAGGAGCTGGTGTCATCCGACATGAAAACCGACCCCCATTCGTCGATCGTCGACGCGCCTCTCACCGCCATGCTCGGCGACGACTGGGTGAAGGTCGTCTCCTGGTACGACAACGAGTGGGGCTTCAGCTGCCGGATGGTCGATCTCATCACACTCATGGCGGAGCGGCTCTGACGGTCGCGTGAAGGCCTCCTACGAGCAGGTCCAGGTGGCGGGCAGGCGGGTGCTGGTCCGCGAGGACCTGAACGTTCCGCTCGAGGATGGCTCCATCGCCGGCGACACTCGCATCCGGGCCGCGCTACCGACCCTCGGGAACCTCTCCGACCGAGGTGCGCGCGTGATCGTCAC
>JBOHUX010000094.1:0-9059 GCA_050734915.1 Candidatus Dormibacteraceae bacterium | reverse complement strand
CGCCGGCCAGGGGGCGGTGGTGCTCGCCGAGCGGGAGTTCCTGATGCTCCAGGAGCTCATGCGCCATCTCGGCCGGACCGTGTCCAAGGGCCACCTGCTGGACGCGGTCTGGGGCTACCGGTTCGACCCCGGCTCGAACGTCGTCGACGTCTACGTGCGTCGCCTGCGGGCCAAGCTCGGCGCCGGCGCCATCCAGACCGTGCGTGGGGAGGGGTACCGGATCGATGGCTGAGAACCCGGCGGCCATCGCCGTCCCGGTCAGGTCGGCGGGGCACCGGGCGGCGTCGTTCCTCGCCCGCGAGCGGTGGCCGTTCCGTGAGATGCGCTGGGTGGACGTGCTCTGGGGGGTCTTCACGGCCGCCAACCTCGTCGCCACGGTCGTCTTCGCGGAGTGGGAGACGGTCCCCTTCCACTTCATCTGGGTGAGCCTGACGATCCTCTACGGGTTCCGGGTCTGGAGCGTCACCACGACGACGGCGGTGCTGGCCGCGATCATGATCATGACCGGCACCACGCTCGTGGTGGACGTCCGCAGCGGGGCGCAGCCTCTCGACGAGGTGACCGAGGTGCCGCTCATGGCGGCCATGTTCGTGGCCATGGTCTGGCATGCTCGCCGCCGCCTCGCCGCGACCAGGGAGGTGGAGAGCGTCCTCGGCTCCAACCTCCGCCTCCTGGAGCGGGAGCGGCAGTTCGTCCAGGATGCCTCCCACGAGCTGCGGACGCCGATCACCACAGCCCTCGGCCACGCCGAGCTGATCCAGAGGATGACGGGCGCGGGCGGCCAGCTGGCGGGCGACGTCCGCGTCGTGGTGGAGGAGCTGACCCGCTTGAGGCGCCTGGCCGAACGGCTCCTGCTGCTGGCGGCGGCGGAGGACCCGGACTTCCTCCACCGGCGCCCGCTGGAGGTGGAGCCGATGCTCGTGGAGGCCCTCCGGCGCTGGTCCGCCACCCCCCGCCGGTGGCGGATGGGAACGATGGACGAGGCCGTCATCGAATGCGACTCCGACCGCCTGGCGCTGGCCCTTGACGCGCTGATCGAGAACGCCGTCAAGCACACCCGCCCGGAGGGCAGCATCGAGGTCTCCGTACGCGAGGAGGGGGGGCTGGCCCGGATCCGGGTCGCGGACGATGGCACCGGCATCTCCCCAGCCGATCAGGGGCGCATCTTCGAAAGGTTCGGGCGCGCCGATGAGGGCCGGAGCCGTGACGCGGGCGGGATGGGCCTCGGGCTCAGCATCGTCCGCACCGTCGCCGAGGCCCATGGTGGGGCGCTGGGCGTGACCAGCGCGCCCGCCCGGGGGAGCACCTTCGAGCTCTCCATACCGGCGGTCGCCCGGCGCCCGGAGCCGCCGCCCGAGCCCACATGACAGCTTTGTAATTCTCCGAGCCCTCTAGCCGATATAGATTCCCGAGTGACGTCCGGATTGGTCACTCCGCAGGGCCTATCGATGCGGCCCGGTGACATCCGGTGGGTGAAGGAGAGGCCGCAGATGACGCGAGAGGCGGCGTTGGCGAACTGCGACGTCCGCGCCGGAGGTTGCCGTCATCGAGGTCGTGCGGCGCGGGTCCGCGCGGTGGCCACCGGCCCGAGGAGGCGGTCGTGATCAGAGTTCTGGCGGTCACGCTGGGGGTGGCCGCGGCGGGCGTGATGGTCGGTTTCTACATCGTCGCCTTCCTCCTCTATCACCCGGCCACCGCCACCGCGTCCAACTCCACCTCGGGCACGGCCAACATCACCCTCCAGGTCGTGCCCGCGTACGGATCGGCGCCGACGCCCGACTGGGTCTCCTACTTCGTCCAGGACTCGGCGGGGACCTGGAGGCACTCGACCTACTTCACGGTGCCGGCCCACTCCCTGATCAACGTGACCATCTACCAGTTCGACTCCGCCAGCGGCTTCCGGAACCCCCTCTGGGGGCAGGTGCGGGGCACGGCGGACGGGACCATGACGGTCAACGGCAAGCAGGTCCAGATGATCGACCCGGCCACCGCCGGTCACTCCTTCACCATCCCCGACCTCGGCGTCAGCGTTCCGCTCCTGGGCATCCCGGCCACGGCCAAGAACGTCTGCGGCGCCGGGCCCTGCGATCCCAAGTCCAGTGATCACACCACGGTCACGTTCAGCTTCCGGACCGGCGGCCCCGGGGAGATCCGGTGGCAGTGCTTCGTGCCCTGCGCGGCCGGGTTCTTCCAGGGCTGGGGCGGCCCCATGCAGTCGATCGGCTACATGGACGGGGAGATGATCGTCCAATGATGCGGCTCTGGTCCAAGGCGGGCCCCCAGCTCCGGCGCATGCTGATCATCTGGGTCGTCGTCAGCGCCATCACCTCGCCGCTCCTCTACTTCCTGCTCGGACCCCACATGCCACCCTTCGGCATGAGCGACGTGTCGCGCCTGCAGGCCTATGACAACATCGTCATGGCGGCCGTGGTGGACCCGGTCGTGATGTTCCTGATCATCTTCTTCGGGTACTCCCTCTACACGTTCCGGCAGCGCGGCCCCGGCTTCGAGGACGGACCCCCGCTCAAGGGCGACCTGCAGACGATCGGAGTCTGGATCGCGCTCACCTTCCTGGCCGTCTTCTTCCTCGCCGCCTGGGGCAGCTACGAGCTCTGGCCTGGCGAGCACGGTGCCGGCGGCGGCCAGGGTCCGAGCCCGATCTCGGTCGCGATCCCGGCCAGCGCGCAGAACGCGCTCCAGGTCCAGGTCATCGGCGAGCAGTGGCAGTGGACCTTCCGCTTCCCGAGCTACGGCGGGGTCGAGACGACCTCGCTGGAGCTGCCCGTCAACAAGCTGGTGGAGTTCCACGTCACCTCCATCGACGTCATCCACTCCTTCTGGGCGTACCAGCTGGGCGTGAAGGCGGACGCGGTGCCCGGCAGCGACAACATCGCCTTCGCGCAGCCGCTCCAGAACGGGACCTTCAGCGTACGCTGCGCCGAGCTCTGCGGACTCTGGCACGGTCACATGGCGACCACCGGGCAGGTGGTCAGCTCCAGCGACTTCAGCGGCTGGATCGCCGCCCAGCAGGCGCAGTGGGCGCCGGCGACCAAGGCACTCGACCCGTATTCCCGCGTCTACATCGAATCGCCCGAAGGAAGGGCCGGGTAGATGCCCAACTGTTCCCATCGGAACGGAGGAGAACTGAGGTGAGCGTAGCGGGCGTGGACATTCGTCAGCGCAGCTGGCGGCGCCTTCCGGGCATCGACCTTCTGATCGCCGTCATCCTCGGCATCGGCGGCTACCTCCTGGGCAACTACGTGATCGGCGGTTACATCGCCGGCGGCCTCAAGTACCAGGTCGTCACCGACCAGAACGACGTCGGCTTCGTCCTCGGCTGCCTGATCGGCGTGGCCGGGTTCCTGATCGGCCTCGGCTTCCTCAACTACCCGATCCAGCGCATGCTGGGCCGGCCCGCGCATCATTTCGCGGCCATCAGCCCGGACCAGGCGGGGAGGGGCGAGGAGTACGAGCACGACACCGCCGGCGTCGAGCGGTACTTCCGCATGTGCACCGACCACAAGGTGGTGGGGATCCAGTACCTGGTCGGCGTCCTCTTCTTCTTCTTCGTGGCCGGCCTCAACGCGATGTTCATCCGGACCGAGCTGCTCTTCCCGGTCGAGCACTTCTGGACGGCGCAGACCTACATCACGCTGGTCGGCCTGCACGGCACGATGATGATGATGATGATGTCGGCCCTGATCGTGGGCCCCTTCGGCAACTACTTCGTACCCATCCTCATCGGCGCCAAGCGGATGGCATTCCCGCGCCTGGAGTCGCTCAGCTTCTGGCTGGTGCCGGCCGCCGAGATCATCCTTCTGGGGGCGATCGGAGCGGGCGGCTTCCCCTCCGGCTGGACCGGCTACGGGAACCTCTCCGACCAGGCCAAGATGGGCATGGACAGCTATCTGCTCTCCTTCGCACTGATCGGGCTGTCGATGGCCATCGTCGGCCTCAACATGCTGGCGACCGTGATCACCATGCGCGCTCCGGGGATGACCTGGGGCCGGCTCCCGATCTTCGTCTGGGCGGTCTTCGCGACCAGCTTCCTGATGCTGCTGGCGGCGCCGGTCCTGATCGTGAGCATGGCGCTGGTGCTGCTCGACCGCACCGTCGGTACGACCTTCTTCCAGACCTCGGGGGGGGGCACCCCCTATCTCTACGAGAACCTCTTCTGGGTCTTCGGTCACCCGGAGGTCTACATCCTGGCGCTGCCCGGCTTCGGCCTCGTGCTGGAGATCATCGTCGTCTTCGCGCGCAAGCCTCTCTGGGGCTATCCGCTGGCGGTGGCGGGCATGCTCGGGGTCTCGCTGCTGAGCTTCTTCGTCTGGCAGCACCACCTCTTCGTGAGCGGCATCAACGCCAACCTGCGCCCCTTCTACATGCTCACGACGGAGATGATCTCGATCCCGACCGGGTTCATCTTCCTGAACGCCGTCGGCACCCTCTGGCGGGCCAAGATCCGCTACACGGTCCCCATGCTCTTCGCCCTCGCGCTCTTCTTCAACTTCTTCATCGGCGGCGTCTCGGGCGTCTACAACTCCGACGCCCCCAGCGACGTGACGACCCACGGCTCCTTCTTCGTCACCGGCCACTTCCACTACACGATCATGGGCGGCCTCGTCTTCGCCTTCTTCGCCGGCATCTACTACTGGTTCCCCAAGCTGACCGGGTACTTCCTCAACGAGACCCTCGGCAAGATCCAGTTCTGGATGTTCTTCATCGCCTTCAACTTCACCTTCTTCGGCTTCCTGGTCGTCGGCTTCCTGGGCCAGCCGCGACGGGTGTCGGCCTACGATCCCACCCTCCAGGGTCTCAACGACTTCATCACCGCCTCGGCCTGGGTGATCGGGATGTCGATGGTCGTCTTCGCAGCCAACCTCGTCTACTCGTTCGTGTTCGCCCGCCAGGTCGCCGGCGAGAACCCCTGGCACTCTCTCTCCCTGGAGTGGCAGCTCACGAGCCCGGTCCCGCTCGACAACTTCGACCAGATCCCCTTCATCCAGTCCGGCCCCTACGAGTACGGCGTACCGGACGCGCCCGCGGTCGCCAACCTCACCCCGCTCGGCGCCGCCCTGGCGTCAGGAGACTAGCCGATGCGTGATCTGACCCGGAGCGAGTACATCGTCCCCACCGAGCGGGAGATCGTGGCCCGGAACCTGTGGGCGGGCGCGCGCCTCTGGTCGGCGGGGATGGCGTTTCTGTTCATCGCCTTCGTCTTCTCCTTCTACTACCTGCGCGAGCTGAACATCGAGGGCCAGTGGCGCCCCAAGGGCACCAATCCACCGCTGGGTTTCGGCATCGCCATCCTGGCCTGCATCGTGATCAGCGCGGGGGTGCTCTGGGCGGGCGTGCGCGTGCGCCGCACCAGCGGCCCCCACGGCGCCTGGCACCTCGCGGCCGGGGTGTCGCTCCTCCTCGGCGCGGCCGGGCTGGCGCTCATCTGCGATCAGTTCTTCAAGGCCGGGTTCCGGCCCACCGGTGGCACCTACGCGAGCGTCTTCTTCGGCTGGACGGGCTTCTACGCGGCCACCCTGTTCGGCGGCGTCTTCTACCTGGAGACGATCCTGGCCAAGTCCCTTCGCAGCCCGGCGGTGGCGGCGGGTGAGATCGCGGCCGGCGAGGTCGAGGCCTTCAGCGTCTACTGGTACTTCCTGGCCATGGTCGAGGTGCTCACCTTCATCCTCCTCTACATCGTGGCCTAGCGGCCGGCCGCCAGTGATCATCGCCCCGGACTGGTACGACAACCTGCCCCTGGTCGGGGTGCTGGTCGCCGCGGTGCTCTACGAGCTCGGCGGCCGCCAGCGACTGGTCCTGATCTCCCGCTCCGGCACCCGGCGGGTTCACTCGCCCGTCCGGCGCTGGCGGACGGCGGCCTTCTACGCCGGGCTGGTCTCCATCGTGGTCGCCCTCCAGCCGCCGATGGACGGCTGGGCCGATTCGATGTTCTGGGCGCACATGATCCAGCACATGCTGCTGCTGGTGGTGGCGGCGCCGTTCTTCGTCATCGCCGCTCCCTGGATGCGGCTCTGGTCGGGCTTCCCGCTCGCCTTCCGGCGCCCGGTGGCCCGGGCGGTGGTCCAGAGCGCGAGGGCGGCCCCGCTCCGGGCGGCCGGGAGGTTCGTGGTCTCCCCGCCCGCGGCCTGGGTTCTGTTCAATGCCATCCTGATCGGGTGGCACGTGCCGTTCCTGTATGACCGCGCACTCCAGAACCAGGCCTTGCACTCACTGGAGCACACCTCCTTCCTGCTCTTCGCGGTCATCTTCTGGGCCCAGCTCATCGACTCCTCGCCCTTCCACGCCCGGCTCGACTACGCGCACCGCTTCTTCTACATGGCGGCCTCGATGTTCCCCAGTTGGCTTTTGGCCCTGGTGATGGTGTTCAGCGGCACGCCGCTCTACCCCGCCTACGCCATCCGGGAATCCTCGCCGAGCGGGCTCGGCGTGATGGCGGACCAGCAGATGGGGGGCGCCATCATGTGGATGATCGGCAGCATCCCCTTCGCGATAATGGGGTTCTGCCTCATCTACAAGTGGGTCGAGACGAGCATGGACGGAACCGCCCAGCATGGTCGGCGGCGCCGGCGCGTGGCCGTCGTCTCCGACGATGGCCCCGCATAGCGCCCGCGCCGGACGGGCGACACCCGTGATTGGAGTGAAGTGACGATGAGCTACCTTGCGGCCCCCCCGCCGACCTTCCAGACGGCGTCCGTCCTGTCGCTGGTGATCCCGCTCGCGTGCCTGGCGCTGGTGGGCGGCTGGTGGGCCTGGACCGTCCTCTTCCGGCGCCGGCTGTAGCGGCCACGTCTGAGTTGAGCGTGGAGAGCTCGGGGCTGGCGCTGGCCGCCCGGCCGCGGTCGGCCGCCTGGCGGCTTCTCGGCGACTACGTGAGCCTGACCAAGCCGAGGATCATGCTCCTGCTCCTGGTCACCGAGATGGGCACCTTCCTGGCCGCCTCCCATGGCCGGTCCGGCCTCGCTCTCGGGCTCGTCGCCCTGGCGGGGGGCGGGCTGTCGGCGGGAGGCGCGGCGGCGATCAACTGCTGGTTCGACCGCGACATCGACGCCCACATGGACCGCACCTGTGAGCGGCCGATCCCGGCCGGCCGGATCGCGGCCGGGAACGGACTCGCCTTCGGGCTCGCGCTGAGCGCGGCCGGCTTCTTGGTCCTCACCTTCGGCGCCAACCTCCTGGCCGGGCTGCTGGCGCTCTCTGGCGGCGTCTTCTACGTGCTCGTCTACACCATGTGGCTCAAGCGGTCGACGAGCCAGAACATCGTCATCGGGGGGGCCGCGGGCGCGTTCCCGCCGCTGGTCGGTTGGGCGATCGTGACCCATTCGCTGTCGCTGGAGGCGGTCGTCCTCTTCGCCGTCATCTTCTTCTGGACGCCGCCTCACTTCTGGGCCCTCGCGCTCCTGCTGAGACGCCAGTACGCCGGGGTCCGGGTGCCCATGCTGCCCTCTCTGGAGGGCGGGGAGGCGAGGGCGAGGCGGTCGATTCTCGTCTACTCCATTGTCCTCCTGGCCGTGAGCATCGTCCCCGCGATCTGGCTGGGCCCCGTCTACCTGGCCAGCAGCCTGGTGCTGGGGCTGATCCTGGTCGGCCTCGCCGGGGCGGCGCTCCGGGAGCGGGGGCGGCGGTGGGCGGCTCTCCTCTTCCACTTCTCGATCCTCTACCTGGGCCTGCTCTTCGTAGCCGTGGCGGCCGGCGGCATCGCGGGCTGAATTCAGCCGCTCCGTAGCCTCGCCGCGGGCGTGCCACCGGGGGTGACCTCGAAGATGTCCCAGAGTCCGGCCGGCTGATCTCCGGGCACCAGGCTCAGCACGCGGTAGTCGCCGGCCTCGCCGGCGACGAATGAGAACGTCACCGAGGCGCCGGGTGCCAGCCCACTCAGCGGCCGCGGCGAGGATGCCCCCGGGAAGGCCGGCGATGTGTCTCCCAGGCGGGCGATGGCGCAGGACGCCGAGCGGGTCATGCGGTCGGTGCAGTGGACGGTGACCCGCCAGCCGGAGGGCACCGAGAAGACGGCCTGGCCCTTGGCGTAGCCGTCGAAGTTGAAGCCTCCGAAGGCGCTGTCATAGCCGGCGACCAGGGTGAGGTCGGCGGTCCGGGACGGCTCGTCGTAGGAGAGCCATCGCGACGGTGAGGGCAGGCGGGGAACCTGGGTCGGGGGCCGGGCGGCGGGGGCGCCGCCGCAGGCGGTCAGGGCTGCCGTCAGCGCGGCGGCGAGCCAGGCCCGCTTCGTCGAGAAGACGATCAGCCGGGGGCCGGAGGCACGGGCCGGCCGAGGAGAGCGCCGAGGTCCTGGAGCGCCTGCGCCACCGTCCAGCCCGCGGTCGGGGTCTTGAGGTTCTGCAGCCCCGACGGGCTGAGCAGGGCCTTGAGGCTCGGCGACAGCCGTCCGCCCAGGTCGGGCATGCCCACCATGAAGCGGCGCTCGTGGCCGCGGGCGTCGATCAGGAAGATGGCGTCCGAGTGCTCGACGTCGAACGTCAGCGGCCGATTGGTCCACCAGTCGAGGTCCGGAGGAGTCTTCTGGGGCACCTTCCGGTAGCCGATCTGGAAGAACTTCCAGAAGCGGGCGATGTCGTCCACGCTGCCGGTCAGGAGGTGGAAATCGACCCCGGTCAGCTTCGCGTAGGCGCGCAGCCGGGCCGGTGAGTCACGCCAGGGGTCGACGGTCACCTCGGCCACCGCCACCTTGGTCCCAAGGCCGGCCGCGTCCACGGCATGCTGGATCTGGATCAGCGCGCCGGTGGTCATCGGACAGACCTCCCCGCAGAGGGTGAGCGAGGGAGCCAGGACGACGACGCGGCCTCGGAAGTCGGCCAGCGAAGTGGCGCGACCGCTCTCGTCGACGAGCGGGATCGGGGGCGGTACCCGGTTGGTCGCCCAGCCCGGGAGTCGCGGCTGGACTGTCGCCGCCGCCGGCCTCGCGTGCAGACGGGGGATGGCGACGGCCAGGATCCCCCCGGCCGCGAGGCCGGCCATCACGCAGCCGGCCACGAGGGCGATCAGAGCCCGCCTGTGCATCAGGCTGGATTCTAGTGGTTCTGAAC
>JBOHUX010000093.1:0-9081 GCA_050734915.1 Candidatus Dormibacteraceae bacterium | reverse complement strand
CGCCGGGGGGGTGCCGACGACCGCCGCCTGCCTCGCGCTCTATCACCGGCGCTGCTATCAGCCCGCCCAGATCGAGCGGGCTTACGGGCTCCTCCCCCTCTATGCGCGCGGGCTCGACGGTCGCGGCCGGACCGTCGTGATCGTGGTCTCCTACGGCTCTCCCACCATCGAGCACGACCTGCACGTCTTCGACCGCACCTTCGGGCTGCCCGACCCCAACCTCGCGGTCCTGCAGCCGGCGGGCCCGGTGCCGGCCTACGACGCCCACGATCCCAATCGCCTCGCCGCCGCCGCGGAGGCGAGCCTGGACGTGGAGTGGGCGCACGCCGTCGCTCCCGGGGCGCGCATCGTCCTCGTCGAGACGCCCACGTTCGAGAGCGAGGGCGTGGCCGGCTTCCCGGATATCGTGCGGGCGGAGCGATACGTCATCGACCACGGCATCGCGGACGTCATCAACGAGAGCTTTGGCGCCACCGAGCAGACCTTCCCGGACGTCGGCGCCCTCCTCGGCCTCCGCGCGGCCGAGAAGGATGCCCGGGGGCACGGGGTGACCATCGTCGCGGCCTCCGGCGACCAGGGGGCGACCAACCTCGAGAACGACCTCAAGACCCTCTTCCCGTACCGGACCACACTCTGGCCGGCCTCGGACCCCCTCGTCACCGCGGTCGGGGGAACCTCGCTCCAGCTCGACGGGTCGGGAAACCGTCTGGCGCCGGACACCGTCTGGCACAGCCCGCCCGAGGCCGGGATCGCCAGCGGCGGGGGCGGGGGCGTCTCGTCCATCTTCCCGCGGCCCGGCTTCCAGGCCGGGGTCCGGGATGTGGTCGGCGGGCATCGCGGCATCCCCGACGTCAGCCTCAGCGCGGCCTGGGATGGGCAGGTGGACGTCTACTGCACCTCCCCCGGAGGTCCGGGGGGCTGGACCACCCTCTACGGCACCAGCGAGGCGGCGCCGCTCTTCAGCGGCATGGTCGCGATCGCGGACCAGCTCGCGGGCCGGCGCCTGGGCCTGCTCGGCCCCACCCTCTACCGGCTGGGGGCCGAGCACGCGCCCGGCATCGTGGACGTCACCCAGGGCGACAACTCGACCACCGCCCTGGTTCCGGGCCGGCCGCCCGTGACGGTGCCCGGATATGCGGCGGGGCCGGGCTACGACCTCGCCAGCGGCCTGGGCACCGTGGAAGCGTCCCACCTGGTGCCCGAGCTGGCCGGGGTCCCGTCACTGTCCTGAGTGACGCGTGACTGGCTTCGATCCCCTCGGCATCTAGAACCTCATCCCGAACGCCCGGCGCGTGCCTCTCCTGACGAGGAGGAAGAGGACGGGCAGGCCGACCAGAAAGAAGCACCAGAGCAGCGACACCAGCAGCGCCAGGATCCAACCCCAGGCTCGGCGCGCCCGCAGCCCGAAGTAGGCCGCGATGTGGAGGGCGCAGCCAAGGGGAGGCAGCACCGTGAGCTCCCAGATCGCCGTCTGGGGGTCGGAGTAGGTGAAGCCGGCGCGGCCCAGGCCCGCCAGCAGCTGTGGCGGGCCGCCAGGCGCCACCAGGTAGGCGGCCAGCTGCGCCTCCCCGACCAGCAGAAGAATGGCGGCCGCCGCGAAGAGGTTGGTGACGAAGCGAGGCAGGAAGTCCGCCGGCATGCCGCGCCGGCTCCGCCCGGTGCGCTCCCGCGCCCTCCCGCAGGTGCGGCAGCGCGCGTCGGCTGCGTCCAGCACCGTTCCGCAGGCGCGGCAGTGCTCAGGCCCCTGAGACTCCACGGGCGCACCATAAGGCCACGGCCCTCGTCCTCGCGCGCCACCGCCCAGCGCCGGCGCGACCGGGGGGTTCCGCACCCGCCGGGTCGGTGTTCGGGCCCTCTCCCGGCGAATGGTGGGGGATGCCCGACTCTTTCCGACAATCTTTGTCTTGACAAGGGCAACATCCTGAGGTATATACGGTCTCGGGACACAACATGTCGTAGCCCACGTCGCAGAAGGTTGGGTCCCGACCCCTCGTCCGGCAGGCAGGCGCTTTCTTTCAACGTCGCACTCCACGTCACGCCAGGACAGCACCACCCACGCCTGCCTGTCCTGCCGCCCGCACCCGGCGCCGGCGAATCGATAGACTGCCCAGCGATGGCACGCAAGCAGAAGCGGAAGGGGCGCGACAGGAAACGGCATCCTGCGCCGGGAGCGGTCGCTCCGGCGGCTCCTCGCGGCGAGGCGGGCGCCGCGAACGGTCCCAGCGCGGCTCAGCCCCTCGTGCGGGCGGTCGAGATGAAGCTGGCACCTCCCGCGACCGGCAAGCGGCGAGCGGGGCGGGTGGTCCTCGAGAGCGCGGATCCCGCCATCCCCTTCGATCAGGTGCCGCACTTCACCTCGGACCTGCGCCGCATCGGCCTCACCATGGGCGTCATGGTGGTGCTCCTGGTGATCGGCTCCTTCTTCATCCCGGTCGCCATCCGCTGACGGCCCGGCGGCGCGGGGCACCCCACCACCGCCGCCGGCCGCCCGCGTCAGGCGGGGGCGGGTCCGCTCCGGGCCTCGGCCGCCTCCAGGCGGCGAACGATGTCGAGCGTCCGCTCGTCGATCAGCCGCAGCCCTTCGAGGAGCTTCTCGATCTCCACCTCCGACTTCTGGTTGACCTCGAAATCGGCCTCGGAGCGGGCGTCCGCGTGGGCGGACTGGACGTTCTGGCCGACCATGATCAGCGGCATCAACAAGAGCTGGACGATGTTGCCCAGGAAGAGGAGGAAGGCGAACGGGTAGGGATCGTGGATGATCCGGCCCAGCCCGCTGCTCTGCCAGCCGATCCAACCGCCCATCCAGATGGCGAAGATGTAGAAGGCCCACATGGTCCCGATCGCGGTCGTGACTCCGATCGCGATCCTCATGTTGAGGCCCTTGCGGTCGACGATCTGCTTGGTTGTCACTCTGCGGGCCTGCCGCGGGAGCGGCACGTGCCAGGGGTGGGCGGAGGCTGGCACGGGTGCGGGCTGGGTGTCGGACATCTGTCGGTTCCCTCCTAACAACTGGCCCCGAACGCGCCCTTGGTTCTCGAGCCGAACCTGCGGACTGACGGCCGGGGTTGACCGTTGGACGCCATGCTATTACCGCTCGGCGACCCTGTCTCGCGGCGCCGGCGACGCCTGTCCCGTCGCCCCGGAGGCGGGGGGATCCCCTCGGTGACCACACCTATACTCACCTCACAGTGCGGGTGATCCTCTTCACGGGCAAGGGCGGCGTGGGCAAGACGTCGGTCGCCGCCGCGACCGCCGTCGCCTGCTCCAAGGCCGGCTACCGGACGCTGATCATGAGCACCGACGCCGCCCACTCGCTGGGCGACTCCTTCGACGTGGAGCTGGGGCCGGAGGCCGAGAGGGTGGGGGACAACCTCTGGGCGCACGAGGTTTCCGCGCTGCACGAGATGGAGCGGCACTGGCGCCGCCTTCACGACTACGCGGTCAGGGTCTTCTCCACCCAGGGCCTCGACGACGTGATCGCGGAGGAGGTCGCCAACCCTCCGGGAATGGAGGAGGTCGCCTCCCTGATGTGGATCAAGCACTACGCGGCCAGGGCCGACCACGACGTGATCATCGTCGACTGCGCCCCCACCGGCGAGACCCTCCAGCTGCTGACCTTCCCCGACGTCGCGCGCTGGTGGCTCAACAAGGTCTTCCCCTGGGAGCGTCGGGCGATGAGGGTGGCGCGGCCGGTCCTGCAGCCGCTCATGGACCTCCCGCTCCCCGGCGACGAGATCTACGCCTCGATCAAGGATCTCCTGCTCGACCTGGAGGGCATGAAGGTGGTGCTCACCGACAGCTCGGTGACCACCATGCGGATCGTCCTCAACCTCGAGAAGATGGTCATCAAGGAGGCCAAGCGCGCCTTCACCTACCTCAGCCTCTACGGCTACGTGACGGACGCCATCGTGGTCAATCGCCAGATCCCGGACAGTGTCCAGGACGATCTCTTCCGGGGCTGGCGGCGGATTCACGAACGCTACGAGGCCGAGGTCGCGAAGTCCTTCTCGCCGATCCCCATCTTCACGGTGCCGCTGTTCGATCGCGAAGTGGTGGGAGAGAGGATGCTGACCAAGATGGCGTCCGCCATCTACGGCGCCGAGGATCCCTCGTGGCGCTTCTACGAGGGCAGCTCGCAGCGGGTCGAGAAGACGGGCGAGGAGTACGTCCTCGCCCTCAAGGTGCCCTTCACGGAGAAGTCGGAGATCGATCTGGCGCGGCACGGCGAGGAGCTGTTCGTGACGATCGGCCCCTACCGGCGTGAGATCGCCCTTCCCCGGGTGCTGGCGCAGCGCCGGACGCTGGGTGCCGCGATGGAGGGCGATGAGCTGCGGGTCCGGTTCGGCAGGCTCGAGGGTGGCGAGGGGACGGAGGCGGGAGCCAGGGGCGGCTCCAGGTCTGCCCGCCGGTGAGCCCGGGTGCCCGTGACCACGAGCTCTGGGCCGATCTGCTCCGCCGGATCGGGGGGTTGGTTCGGGACGTGGTGCCGCCGGAGGCGGAGGTCCACCTCCTCAACGCCCAGCGCGAGCTGCTGACCGCGGTGGTGATCATGTACGAGCACCAGGCGGGCACGCGCCGCGGGGTGCCGCCCCGCACCCCTCGCCGCCGGGCCCCGGCCCGCCGGCGCCCGACGCGGATCGAGGTCGACTGAGGCGGGTGTTCGGCGACCCGTACGTCTTTCTGGTGACGGCCGTCTTCCTGATCCCGGCTGCGCTCGTCGCCATCCCCGTCCACGAGATGGCCCACGCGCTGGCAGCCCAGTGGCAGGGGGATCCGACGCCGCGCAACCGGGGCTTTCTCCGATACGATCCCCGGCTCTTCATCGAACCCTACGGTTTGATCGCCGTCTTCCTGGCCAAGGTCGCCTGGGGTCAGCCGGTGCCCATCAACGAATACCGGCTGCGGGGCGTCTGGGGGAGGGTCGGCTACGCGGTGGCGGGGCCGGGTGGCAACCTGCTGGTGGCGATCGTGTCCGGGATCGCTCTCCGCGCCCTCCTCGGGACGGGCGCGGTGATCGACCAGGCCTCGCTGGTCCAGACTCCCGTCGGCTACGTCGCCTTCATCGTCTACGCGATCTTCTTCCTGAATCTCTCCACGTTCGCCTTCAACCTCCTCCCGATCCCCGGCCTCGATGGGTGGCGGATCCTGGAAGCGCTGTTCCGGCACCGGAACGCGCGCTTCTTCTTCGATGCCAACATGCGCCGCCGGGAGATCTGGATGGTGGCGGTGCTGGTCGTCTTCGTCGCCTCCTTTCTCGGCTACCGGCTGCTGGCGGTGGTGCTGATCCCCTTCTTCGCTCCCGCCTCGGACGCCATCGTGGGCCAATGTCTCGGGTATTACGGACTCCTCCCCTGCCCGGGGTAGGCCGGCTCGTCAACGAGCCCGCCTACGCCGGCCTTCGCGAGCGCTTCCCGCACGCGCTCCTCGTGGACGCGATCCGCGACCAGCTCGAAGTGGAACGGCACGACGGCGCGGTCGCCGACGAGGACCGGGCCGCCCTCGTTGAGCGCCGGCTGCGGGCATGGGCCGAGCCGGGCCTTGTGCGCGTCATCAACGCCACCGGCGTCGTGCTCCACACCAACCTCGGCCGCGCGCCCCTCTCGACGGCCGCCGCCCGCGCGGCCGCCGAGATCGGCCAGGGCTACAGCAACCTGGAGCTCGACCTATCGACGGGCCGTCGGGGCGAGCGGCGCACCCACATCTCGGCCCTGCTGCGGCGCCTCACCGGCGCCGAGGCGGCGCTGGCGGTCAACAACAATGCCGCCGCCGTCCTCCTCTCCCTGACCGCCCTCTGCCGCCGGCGTGAGGTGATCGTCTCGCGGGGGCAGCTGGTCGAGATCGGCGGCTCCTTCCGGATGCCGGACGTGATGAGGCTGTCGGGGGCCCGCCTGGTCGAGGTCGGCACCACCAACCGGACCCGGGCGGCCGACTACGAGGCCGCCATCACGGAGCGCACGGGCGCGCTGCTGCGCGTCCACACCTCGAACTTCCGGGTCACCGGCTTCACCGAGTCCGCCTCGCTGGCGGAGATGGCGGCGCTCGCCCGCGCCCGCGGGCTCCTCGTCATCGACGACGTCGGCAGCGGCGCCCTCGACGAGGTGGCCGGGGAGCCCTCGGTGGCGGAGTCGCTCGCGCACGCGGACGTGGTCCTCTTCTCCGCTGACAAGCTGCTCGGCGGCCCTCAGGCGGGTATCGCGCTGGGCAGCCGCGAGCCGATCTCGAAGATGGCGCGCCACCCGCTGGCGCGCGCCGTGCGGGTGGACAAGATGACGCTGGCGGCTCTCGAGGCAACCATCCGCGAGCGCCGGCTGGGGCGGGCCCTGGACCAGCCGGTGGCGCGGATGCTGTCGGCGACGCCGGCCGAGCTGCGCCGGCGGGCGGCCTGGTGGGGGGTCAAGCTCGCCGACCGGGGCGTGGAGACGGTCCTGGTGGAGGCGGAGTCGACGGCCGGAGGCGGTTCCATGCCGGAACGCGGCCTGCCGACCGTGCTGCTGGGCCTTCTCGGGCCCGCGTCGCGGCTCGTCAGGGCCCTGCGGGGGGGCGTGCCGCCGGTGATCGCGCGCGTGGAGGCCGAGATGTGCTGCCTCGATCCGCGGACCGTTCTCGGCGGCGAGGACGACCCACTTCTGGACGCGGTCGAAGCGGCTGTGGCGCTCGCCTCCCGCCCCCCTTGAGCCACGTCATCGGAACCGCCGGGCACGTCGATCACGGCAAGTCGACGCTCATCCACGCCCTGACCGGCATCGATCCCGATCGACTCGAGGAGGAGAAGCGGCGCGGGATGACCATCGACCTCGGCTTCGCCTACCTGACGCTGCCGAGCGGACGCTTGGTCGGCTTCGTGGACGTCCCCGGCCACGCGCGATTCATCCGGAACATGCTCGCCGGCGTCCACGGCGTCGACGCCGTGCTGCTCGTGGTCGCCGCCGACGAGGGGGTGATGCCGCAGACCGTCGAACACCTCGACATCGTGCAGCTCCTCGAGATCGACCGCGGGGTGGTCGCGCTGACCAAGGTGGACCTGGTCGAGGAGGACTGGCTCCGCCTGGTCACCGCCGACCTCGCCGAGCGGCTGGCAGGGACCTCGCTGGCCGGGGCCGAGATCCTCCCCGTCTCCGCCGCGACCGGCGCCGGCATCGAGGACCTGCGCGCTTGCCTGGACCGCCTCCTCGACCGCACATCGCCGCGCCTCGACCACGGGCGCCCCCGGCTCCCGGTCGATCGGGTGTTCACGGTCGGTGGCTTCGGGACGGTGGTGACGGGGACCCTGGTCGACGGTGCTCTGCGAGTGGGCGAGCAGCTGGAGGCGCTCCCCGCCGGGCGTCGCGTACGCGTCCGAGGGCTCCAGCAGCACAACCGCCGGGTCGAGGTGGCGGAGCCCGGGAGCCGGGTCGCCGCCAACCTGATCGGAATCGATCGGGAAGGTCTTCGGCGGGGCGACGTGCTGGCGCTCCCCGGCAGCCTGGCGGCGACGCGGCGGATAGACGCCCGGGTCCGGGTGCTGGCCGACAGCCCGCGCGCGCTGCGCCACGGCGCCCAGCTGAGGCTCCACACCGGCACGGCGGAAGTGAGCGCGCGAGCCATCGTGCTGGGGGGGGACACCATCGAGGCGGGCGCCGCCGGCTGGCTTCAGCTCTACCTGGCGGAGCCGGTCGCCGTGGATGCCGGCGACCGCTTCGTCCTCCGCCTGCCCAGCCCCTCGACGACGCTCGCGGGGGGCGCCTTCGTGGACGTCGCCCCCCGGCGGCATCTTCGCCGCGACCCCGAGGTGGTGGGATCGCTCGAACGCCGGCTGCACGGGGCCGGGCTGGCGGAGGAGCTCCGCAAGTTCCCACGCGGCGCCACGGCGGCGGCGCTGGCGAGGGCGAGCCGTTTCGACCCCGCCGCGCTGGCGAGCCTCCCCGCGCGGCGGGCCGGAGACCTCTACTTCTCGACCGAGGCGTGGGGGCGCCTTGCCGATCTCGCCGGCTCGGAGCTGGCGGGCTATCACCACGAGCACCCCCTGCGGGCGGGCATGCCTCGGGAGGAGCTGAAGAGCCGCCTCGGCCTGGAGGCGCCCGCCTTCGGTGCGATCCTGCGCGCGCTCGTCGAGGATGGCACCATTCGCGAGGCCGCGGGCGCGGTCGCGCTGCCCGACCACCAGGTCGAGCTCGAGATCGCCGAGGGTCCCGCCGAGCGCCTGCTCGACGTGCTTGGCCGTGATCCCCACTCGCCGCCCTCGATCTCGGATGCGATCAGCGAGGCGGGCGCCGGCAGGGAGCTGTTCCGGGCGCTGGTGGGAAGCGGGCAGGTGGTCAGGCTGTCGGAGGACGTCGCCTTCACGCGCGCGGCCTACGAGAGCGCCGTGCGCGCGGTGCGGGAGGTTGTTGCGGCGGAGGGTGCGGTCACCGTCGCCGGGCTCCGCGACCGCCTGCATTCGACGCGCCGCCCGATGCTGGCGCTGCTCGAGCACCTCGACTCCGAGCGCGTCACCCGCCGGGTGGGCGACGGCCGGGTCATTCGCTAGAACGGCGCGGAGGGGCCCGGGGGGGAGGGGTCGCTAGTCTTACCAGGCATGATCGCCGGCATCGATTTGGGAGGGACGCAGATCCGGGTCGCCGTCGCCGGCTCCGACGGGCGGATCCTGGGTACCCGGAGGGCGCGCACGCCGGAGCTCGGCGGCCCCGCGGGGACGGTGCGCTGGGCGGCGGCCGCGATCGGCCGGCTGGCGCGGTCCGAGCCGGTGTGGGTGGCGGGGGTGGGCGCGCCGGGGCCGCTCGATCCGGTTCGCGGCGTGCTCGTCAATCCCCCCAATCTGCCGGGCTGGAGGAAGAACCTTCCCCTCGGCCAGCTGCTCTCCGACGCCCTGAGGGCTCCCGTCCACGTCGAGAACGACGCCAACGTGGCCGCCGTCGGCGAGTTGACGCGGGGAGCGGGGCGCGGTGCCCGCAACCTCGTCTACGTGACCTGGAGCACCGGCATCGGCTCCGGCCTGATCCTGGAGGGTCGGCTCTTTGCCGGCGCGCACGGCACCGCGGGCGAGGTCGGGCACATGATCCTCGATCCCGGCGGACCCCTCTGCGCCTGCGGGCAGCGGGGCTG
>JBOHUX010000092.1:0-9128 GCA_050734915.1 Candidatus Dormibacteraceae bacterium | reverse complement strand
GGGCTGGACGGGTTGCCGGCGGGCAGGCCGGCCAGCGCGTCCGCGATCTCGGCCAGCGGGGGCGCACCGCCGGCGTCGTCGAGGTAGACGCGCCGAGCCACCGGCTCAGCCGCGGCTGCGGCCGGGCTCTCTGACCAGGTCCGCGAGGGGGCCCTGGAAGTCCTTGAGCATCAGGTGCAGGTCGAGCAGCTCGTCGGGCTCGATGGGGGGCGCGCGCTCCTCCAGCTCCGCGCCCTTGTCCAGGCCCTCGACAGCACTGCTTTCCGGGAGACGCCCGATCTCCAGCAGCTCGCCCTCGACGGCCTCCAGCTCCTCTTCGATGACCGGCTCCAGCCCCTCGCCCTGGATGGCGAGGACGACGATGAAGGTGACCTGACAGGCGGCACAGGTGACCTGGACGGTGAACCGGTCCTCGACGTGGTTGAGCATCCGGACCGAGCAGCCCCGGAGGCTCCGGCCGCAGACGGGGCAGTTGTAGTAGCGGGCGCGGTCGCGAATGAACTCGATGATGCCCATCGCGATCTAATACTACCTCCCTGCCGGAGCGTTCCCGCCGCTCGCCGCTCCGCTAGCGGCGCCCTTCCACGCAGTGGACTCCCGTGGATCCCACCACCGCGGAGTGGACCGTTCCCGGCGCCAGCACGAGCCGCTCGCCGGGCCCGATCCGGACCTCGGTGCCGTCGGCCGCAAGCAGGAACGTGATCGACCCGCTGACGCAATAGAGCACCTTCTCGTAGGCGTGGCTGTGAGCGGCGTAGCGGGCGTCGGGGCCGTTCGACCAGCCGTAGCAGTCATGAGCTTCGGATTCCAGCCTCCGCATGACATCGTCCGGCATCCCCATCGAGGGCATCGACTCTCCCACTCACGGCGATGCTAGCCCCCCGGCGGCCTGGCAAGTCCGCCGCTTCCGCGCCGCCTCCTAGAATCGCTCCATGCGTCTCCGCTTCGCGGCCGATGCCAACGTGGGGAGGCTCGCCCGCTGGCTTCGGGTGCTCGGCTACGACGCCACCTACCGCCCGCACGTCCGCGACGCCGATCTGGTCCGGCAGGCGTTGGCCGAGGGCCGCGTCCTGCTCACCCGCGACGCGGACCTGATGCACCGCCGGGTGATCACCTCCGGCCGGCTTCCCGCCCTGCTCGTCGAGCACGACCTGGTCGAAGACCAGCTGCGCCAGGTCTCGGCCCGGCTCCGCCTCGACACCGCCCTCGCCCTCACCCGCTGCCTCGAGTGCAATCTGGAGCTGGAGGCGCGAGCCCCGGAGGCGGTGGCGGCGCGGGTGCCGTCCCACGTCCGCCGGACCCAGAGCCGCTACTCGGAGTGCCCGCTCTGCCGGCGCGTCTACTGGTCGGGCACGCACCGGACGGGGATGAGAAGGGTCCTGGCGGGGCTTGGTTGAACTGGAGGTTCGGACCGCCCGCCGGGAGGAGATGGTGGACGTCACCGCCCGCGTCCAGGCGGTCGTCGCCGCCAGCGGCGTGGGTGAGGGCCTCTGCCATCTCTACTGCCCGCACACCACCTGCGGGCTCGCCGTCAACGAGGGCCACGACGACGACGTCCGGCGGGACGTCATCGTCCACCTCGCCGGGCTGATCCCCGAGCGGGGTGACTGGCGCCACGCCGAGGGGAACTCGGACGCTCACCTGAAGGCCCTCCTGGCCGGGGTCGATGTCACCCTCCCGGTCGCTCGTGGACGGCTCCGGGTCGGGCGCTGGCAGGCCGTCTTCCTTTGCGAGTTCGACGGCCCGCGCAGCCGGCGGATCTGGGTCACCGTCCGGTGAGGGAGACGCTGCGGAGGCTGCTGGCGGGCGAGCTGACCGCCTCCGAGGCGGAGGCCGAGCTCCGCCGGGAGCAGCTCGAGGAGCTGGGCGGCCGGGCGCGCCTCGACGTGGGCCGGATCGCGCGCCGGGGCCTGCCCGAGGTCGTGCTGGCCGCCGGCAAGTCTCCCCAGGACCTCGCGCGGCTGACCGTGGCGCTGGCACGAGAGCAGGGCCAGGGCCTCGCCAGCCGACTCGGCGAGGAGCACTGGCGGGCGCTCGAAGGCGAGGTCCAGGTCGAGGGGCACCAGCTCGCACGCTATTCCGACGCGGCCCGCGTGACCCGGCCCGGGTTCTCGCCCGCGCCCCGCCGGGCCCGGGCCGGCATCGTCACCGCCGGCACCTCGGACGTGGCCGTTGCCGACGAGGCCCGCATGCTCGTAGAGGCGTGCGGGATCGAGGCGAGGCTGGTCGCCGACGTGGGGGTGGCGGGGCTCCACCGGCTTCTGGAGCCGCTCGCGGGCCTGCTCGCTTGGGATGCCGACGTGCTGGTGGTGGCGGCGGGCATGGACGGTGTCCTCCCGGGGCTGGTGGCGGGGCTGGTTGATCTGCCCGTGATCGGCCTGCCGGTATCGACCGGCTACGGGATGGGGGGCCGGGGCGAGGCCGCGTTCCTGGCCATGCTTCAGTCCTGCGCCACCGGCCTGACCGTGGTCAACCTGGACAACGGGATCGGAGCCGGAGCCGCCGCCGTGCTCATCGCCTCCCGGGCCGCCTCAGCCCGGCGGCCAGAGCCAGCAGCAGAGCGCCCGATGCGACCAGCGCGATGAGGATCAGGAACGCGATCCCGATCCAGCGCCCGAGGCCCGCCCCCCCAGGCACTCCGTAGCTGAGCCCGAGCACCAGCACCAGGATGGCGATCGCCACCAGCAGACCGGGAAACCCGCGCCGCTTGCGGCCCCAGAAGAAGAGCCAGAGGCGGCCCGGGCGCCGGCCCCGCCGGGGCTCGGTCACAGGACGCGGTCGAGCTGGTCGAGACTGTCAATGGTGGGCACGCCGGCCGGCATCTCCTCTCGCGCCAGCGCGGTGCAGATGACCGCCCGGATGCCCAACCGGCGGGGGCCGTGGAAGTCCTCCTGGAGCCGGTCGCCGACGTGGAGCGCCCGGTCGGGAGCCGTGCCCACCGACCCCAGCGCGGCCCGGTACAGCTCGGGAGCGGGCTTGCGCCGCCCGACCTCCGACGAGAGCACGATGGCGTCGACCAGGGGGGCGACGCCGGCACCCGCCATCTGGCGCCGCATCATCTCGGGAGGAAAGGGGGCGTTGGAGGCGATCGCGGTCCGCACGCCGCGCAGGCGCAGGCCTCGGAGCGCCGCCAGAGCGCCGGGCGCGGGTCGCACCGCACGATCCCAGCACCGCTGCTCCAGATCGAGGATCTCGGCCAGGAGCGGGCGGGGCAGCGCCAGGCCGGCCCGCCGCCAGCCCCGCTCGTAAAAGGCCAGGTAGTCGGTCACCTCATCCTCCCCCAAGAGCTCCAGGTCCGCCTCGATGGGATCGAGGACGCCTGTCATCAGCTCGCGCGCGCTGGGGGCGGGCGCTCCGGTCGCGCCGGCGATCGCCGGCCGAACCCGCTCCAGGACCTCCAGCAGCGCGTCACGCGGGAACTCGAAGCTGACCAGCGTCAGCCCATAGTCGAGGAGCACCGCCTCGGTGGTCACGCGTCCGGACCCCGTCCGCAGGAGCACCCGACCGGCGGCTCGCCATCGTCGAGGATCGAGGTGCGGCCCCGGCTCACCGCCGCCTCGCGGGCCGGCCGGTGGCGGACCTTTCGGTGAGGTTCAAGCGCCGTCCAATCCTAGCCAACTCCCCCGTTTCGCGAAGCCGCGTCGCGCCAGGGAGTGCCCGTGCCGGACGTATCCTGAGTTCTGTGACCGAGCACGGTTCGCTGAGCCATCTCGACGAAGCCGGGGCCGCGCGGATGGTGGACGTGGGAGCCAAGCCCGTCACCGAGCGCGAGGCGGTGGCGGAGTGCATGGTCCGCATCGAGCCGGCGACGGCCGAGGCCGTCCGGGACTCGACGCTGGCCAAGGGCGACGTGCTCGGCGTGGCCCGGCTGGCGGGGATCATGGCGGCCAAACGGACGCCCGACCTGATCCCCCTCTGCCACCCGCTGCCGATCAGCGCGGTCGAGATGAAGGTCGAGCTGCTCCCGACCGCGGTCCGGATCCGTGCCACCGTCCGGGTGACGGCGCGGACCGGGGTCGAGATGGAGGCGCTGACCGCGGCCGCTGTGGCGGGTCTGGCGGTGATCGACATGGTGAAGGCGGTGGAGGCGGGGGTCTTCATCGAGTCCGTCCGCCTGCTGGAGAAGCGTGGCGGCAGGAGCGGCCACTGGCGAAGGCCATGAGGGCCTGGGTGATCACCGTCAGCGACCGCTGCGCCGCCGGTGAGATGGAGGATCGGAGCGGGCCGGCAGTCGTCGCCATGCTGGCCGGAGCGGGCTTCGACATCCCCGCCACGGAGACGGTGCCCGACGACCGCGACCGCATCGCCTCGGCGCTGGCCGCCGCCGCGCAGCTCGGCCACGATCTCATCGTCACCGCCGGCGGGACCGGCCTCGGGCCTCGAGACGTGACCCCGCAGGCGACCGAGTCGGTGCTCGACTACCAGGTCCCCGGACTCGCCGAGCAGATGCGCCGGGCGGGCCTGGCGACGACGCCCATGTCGGCTCTCTCGAGGGCCGTGGCCGGGGTCCGCGGCCAGAGCCTGATCCTGAACCTGCCCGGCAGCGAGAGGGGGGCTCGGGAGTCGCTGGCCGCGGTCCTGCCCACGCTCGAGCACGCGGTCCGCCTCCTGCACGGGGCGACAGCCCACTGACCGGGGCGCGACCCGGCCCGGGCCGGGTGCTCAACCTCAACTGCGACCTCGGGGAGGGTGCCGGTGACGACGAGCTGATCCTGGCGCTGGTCGACAGCGCCAGCGTCTGCTGCGGAGCCCACGCGGGCTCGGCCGGGCTGGCGGTCGCCACCGCCTGCCGCTGCCGGGAGCTCGGCGTCGAGGTCGGCGCCCACCCCGGCTACCCGGATCGGGCGGGCCGCGGGCGCGAGGAGATCGGGCTCTCGATCGCCGAGGTCGAGAGCCTGCTCCGAGCCCAGGTCGGCCTCCTCGCCGGCGCCGGACCCATCTCCTACGTCAAGCCGCACGGCGCCCTCTACCACCGCTGCCAGGAGGATCCCGAGGCCGCCGCCGTCCTGGCCCGGGTGGCGTCCGAGTGGGGGTTGGGCCTGATCGGCCAGCCCGGCTCCGAGATCATCGGCGCCGCCCGCCGGGCCGGACTCGCCGCCTACCGGGAAGGGTTCGCCGACCGCGGTTATACGGAGCACCGCGGGCTCGTCCCGCGCTCGGAACCGGGCGCGCTCCTGGGGCCGGGGGGGGCCGCGCTCCAGGCGGTGCGGCTGGCGCGCTCGGGCGCCCTCGACACCATCTGCCTGCACGGTGACTCGCCCGGGGCCGCCGAGGTGGCGCGGGCCGTCCGGCGCGCGCTCGACGGGGCGGGGGTGGTGACCGGCCCCCTGCGGCCGGGCGCGCGCGGGGCTGGTTCACACATCTAGACTTCGTCAGGCGATGGCCAGGAAGATGCTGGACGTGGGCGAGCCGGCGCCCGACTTCAAGCTGCCCGTCACCAGCGGCGGCGAGATTCGGCTCAGCGAGGAGGCCGGCAAGCATCGGGCGACCGTGATCGCCTTCTACGCGCTCGACTTCACGGGCGGCTGAAAGGGCGAGCTGTCCGAGTTCCGGACCCTGCATCCCGAGTTCGAGAAGGCCGGCGTGGCCATCTTCGCCGCCAGTGTCGACAGCGTCTTCTCGCACCAGGCCTTCGCCAAGGAGATGGACGGCCTTCCCTTCGAGCTGGTGGCCGACTTCGAGCGCCGGCTGGTCGATTCCTGGGGCGTCCGGCGGGAGGACGTGGACGGCTACTCGGGGATGCCCAACCGCTCGGTCTTCATCCTCGACCCCGAGGGGGTCGTCCGCTGGCGCTGGGTGCGCTCGAAGGAGCAGCCGATGCCCGACGTGAACGAGGTGCTCCGCGCGGCCCGCATCGTGGCCGGGCGATAGGCGACAGCCCCGGCGGAGGCGCGCCGGATCACGCCGATCGTCGTGAGCGGGAGGAACGAGGTCCTTGAGCTCTGGGAAGGGTTGGGTCTCGACCAGCTCCTCGAGGTCGGCATCGGAAGGGCGCCTGTAGCGCGGCAAGCGTCCCTCTCGGCGGGTCAGGTGAGGGTTTCGAGCCCAGCCAGGAGCCGCCGCCACTCGGACTGCGCGGTCGCGACCGGGACCTTCTCCAGCTCGAGTCCGTCGCCGGGCAGCAGTTGGGCGGCGGCGGGCAGGGAGCAGGCGCCCAGGCAGGCGACGACCGGGTAGCCGCCCGCGGTCTGGTGGTCGGCCATGAGCAGGATCGGCTCTCCCGAGGGAGGCACCTGGACGCAGCCGGCGGTCACCCCCATGGAGACCAGTTCCTGGCCCCGCCACCGGAGCCGGGGGCCCTCCAGCCGGTAGCCCATGCGGTCGGCGTCCCGGGCGACGGTGAAGTGGCCGCCGAAGAGATCGGCACCCGCGCCCTCGGCGAGACGGTCGGCGTGGGGTCCCGCGATCGCCATCAGCCGCGAGCCGGGGCCGTACCGGGGGCGGAGCTCGACCGGCAGCCGGCGCCCCGCGATGCGGGGCCCGGTCGGTTCCAGGGCGATCTCCAGCTCGTCGCCGGCGCCAAGGACCCGGCCCTGGAAGCCACCTCGTCCGACGAGCAGGTAGGTGGAGGCCGAGCCCAGCCACCTCTGCGCGGCCAGCCCGCCGCCCACCGCCACGTACGCCCGGGCACCGGCACGCCGGGTGCCGAACGCGAGGCGGTCGCCGGGACCGAGCATGAAGCTCTCCCACATGGGGACGGGCACGCCGTTGACGCGGGGCTCCAGATCCCCGCCGGTGATCGCGACCAGGCACCCTCTCGACGTCACCAGCGTGGGGCCGCGAAGCGTGCATTCGAGGGCCGGGGCGCCCGCCTCGTTGCCCACCAGGCGGTTGCCGGCCATCAGGGCGAACCGGTCCATGGCGCCCCCGGGGGACACCCCGGCGGCGCGGTGGCCCGGCCGTCCCAGGTCCTGGATGGTCGTCAGAAGACCGGGTGCCTCGACCCGCAGCAGCGGGCTCACGCGGGCTCCCGTGCCAGCGGCGTGAAGCGGACCCGGTCGCCCGGGTGCAGGAGGGTGGGGGGATCGGAGTCGGGCAGGAAGAGCCTCAGGTGGGTGCGCCCGATCAGGTGCCAGCCGCCGGGGCTGGCGAACGGATAGACGGCCGTCTGCGCGCCCGCAACGCCGACCGAGCCGGCCGGGACGGCGGTCCGGGGGACGCTGCGCCTGGGCAGGCGGAGCTCCGGCGGCAGCGGCCCCAGATAGGCGAACCCGGGCACGAACCCGAGCATGAAGACTCGGTAGATGGGGGCGCTGTGGAGGCGGACGATCTCTCCGGCGCCGATGCCCAGCGCGGCTGCCGCCTCCTCCAGGTCAGGGCCGTCGTAGACGACTGGGATCCGGTGCAGGCGTTCCCGGCCCGGCGTCCCCCTCGGCCTCGCCATGCGTCGCCGGATGGCATCCTCCAGCGATTCCATGTCCACTGTGTCGGGGTCGTAGTGGACAGTCACGCTCGCGTAGCCCGCCACCGCCTCCCGGACGTCGGGGCGCCTCCCGAGCGCGGCCGCCAGGGCAAGGGCACGCGAGTTGAGTGCGGTGTCGACGCGGGATCCGATCTCGATCAGAAGCGCCGCGTCGCCGAGCGGATGGATCCGGCAGGGCTCCCGGGGGCCCGCGGCGGGCCGCCTCAGCGACGGCTTCAACGGTCCTCGATCACCCGCGTTCAGTGCTCTCCGCCGACCAGGCTCGGCCTCACCTCACCGACCAGGTAGAGGGAGCCGCAGACGAGCACGTTGCCGGTCCCTCCGGCGAGGTCACGCGCGCGCTCCACCGCCGCCGCCGCCGGGGTGGCGACGGTGCCCATCCCGTAGATCCGGCGCAGCTCCCCCGGGCTTGCGGCCCGGCCGCCCGCGCCGGCGGCGGCGGTGAACACCACCGCGGCCGGAGCCATCTCCCGCAGCGCTTCGGCGAGACCCGCCAGGTCCTTGTCCGCCATGGCGCCGAAGACGATCACCAGCGCCTCGCCGCCGATCAGCCGGCGGAGCTCGGCGCCGGTCCGGCCGAGACCGTCGGGATTGTGGCCGCCGTCGAGCAGCACCCGCGGCGAGCTGGCGACCAGTTCCAGGCGCCCGGGCCAGCGGGTGCGTTCCAGGCCGGCTCGCACCGAGTCCTCGCCGGCGTCCCCCAGCGCGTGCGCGGCCGCCACGGCCAGAGCCGCGTTCTCTGCCTGGTGCAGCCCGAGCAGCCGCGTGCGCAGGCCCCGGTGCTCGAAGCCGGGCCCGGCGACGTCCAGCTCGACCCCCTCCCAGCCGAGGGAACGAGACGTGAGGCGGATCTCCTGGCCAAGACGCCAGAGGGGGCCGCCTCTTCCCCGGGCGGCGGCCTCCACCACCGCCAGCGCCGGCGGCCGCGCGGCCGTCACGACGGCGTTGCCGGGCTTGACGATGGCGGCCTTCTCGGCGGCGATCTCCTCCACCGTGTCGCCCAGGTACTGCCGGTGGTCGAGGGCGACATTGGTGACCACCGCGACGCCGAGCTCGAGCACGTTGGTGGCGTCGAGGCGCCCCCCCATGCCCACCTCGCAGACGAGGCGGTCGACGCGGGGCGCAAGGTGGGCGACGGCAAGCGCGGTCAGGATCTCGAACTCGGTCGGGTGACCGAACCGGGCGGCGATCCCCTCCACGGGGTCCCGGATGGCGGCGACCGCGGCCGCGAACTCTTCCTCCCCGATCGGACGGCCGTCGATCTGGATCCGCTCCGTGTACGAGCTGAGGTGGGGCTTCGGCATCAGCCCCACGCGATGGCCGGCACAGCTGAGGATCGAAGCCAGCACCGCCGCCGTCGACCCCTTCCCGTTCGTCCCCGCGATCAGGGCGCCGCGCAGGCCCGATTCGGGATGTCCGAGCTCCGCGAGGATGGCGCGGACGCGCTCCTGGCCCATCTTGATGCCGAAGCGGCCGAGCCCGGTCAGGTAGTCGAGCGCCTGGGGATAGGTGAGCGGGAGCAGCCCCGCGATCAGATCGTCCCCCCGGCAGCGCCCTGCCGCTCCGCGGCGGCCAGGGTGTTCCGCATCAGCATGGCGACCGTCATCGGACCGACACCGCCGGGGACCGGGGTCAGCCAGCCGGCGATGCCGGCCACCTCCCGCTCGACGTCGCCCACCAGGCCGCCCTCGACGCGGTTCACGCC
>JBOHUX010000091.1:0-9178 GCA_050734915.1 Candidatus Dormibacteraceae bacterium | reverse complement strand
CGGGTTTCAATCCTCACCGGGCACGCGCACCCGGTGCAAGGGCTCATTCGAACCCGGCTTCTCAGAGCCGCCACTGCCCCGAGGTCTCGGCGACATCGCTCCCGGACGACGCCAAGTCTACGTCGCATCGCGGACCCGAAGCTTGAGAGCCGAGGAGCCAGGGGTTCGCGGAAGAATCACGACATCAGACAATGAGGAGGCCCTCGAGATCGAGTTGGCAGTCCACGCCGAACGCCACGCAACCGCGTCTGTCATCAGTGAGCCGGTAGAGTCGAAGGCTGTCGACCGTCTCATCCATCGCGTTCCTCAGAAGGACAGTCATACGGCTGATCTGCCCTTCCGTGATCAGGCACTCGAAGACCGACTTCTGGACACGCACGCCAAACCCGCAACAGATTTGAGCGACGAGCCGTAACCGGCGCCTTCCGGCCGGTGTCTCCGTGTTTACATCGTAGGCCACGAGGACGAGCCGGCGGCGGTTCATTTCGCCAGGAAGGGCACGTACGTGGGGAGATCCCCCCGTAGGTGCCTCGCGAGAATCCTGGCCTGCGCGTGGGGGACCAACCCCCAGGGCACCCGCTGCTTCAGCAGAGGGTGCTCAACCTCCTCGCTCTTCTTAGAACGGTACTGTCCAAGGACGATCTGCCGGCCCTCCGCAGTCATGCTGTAGGCCCCACCAGGTTCCGTGATGAAGTGTCGCTCGCTCAGTTGCCGGCGGTTGATCAAGGTCAGTGCCACCCGGTCCGCCAGGGGGACGCGCAGCTCCTCCATGAGGTCCAGGGCCAGTGCGGGACGGCCCGGCCGGAGAGTATGCAGGAACCCGACCTGCGGATCCAGGCCGGTGGCTTCCAGGGCAGCATTGAGTTCCACACGAAGGACGGTGTACAGGAACGACAACAGCGCGTTCACCGGGCCGCGCGGCGGTCTCCTGGACCGACCGTCAAAGGAAAGCCCGGAGCCGGAGTTGATAAGTAACGGGAAGACGCCGAAGTACCGTGCGGCGCCCTCGCCCTCGTACCCCCGGAGGGCATCGGTCGTCTCGGCCACTCGAGCCGCCTCCACAAGGTTCCCTACCGCGACGGCCGCGCCGCGCAGTTCGGCGACCCCGGCGCCCTCCTTTTCGCGAGCCGCACGCAGCAGAGAGGCCCGTTCTGATCGCAGTTTCGCAGCCACGATTGGACGCGCGATCTCGCGCGTGGGATGGGGATCGCTCGCAGCTCGGTGTTGATCCACCCTCAGTAGGACGTTGCCATGGCACGGCCCCTCGATCCTGGCCTTGAAGCGGCCGCCCGAATCTAGGAAGACCATGGTCCGGCCGTCCTCGGCGCAGCGGTGGATCAGCGGTGTCGACACCTGGGGCCAGCCGAAGCACACAATGCCTTCGAGGCCCAAGAGCGGCAGGGTGATCGTGTCGACGTCGGGGGCTCGAATGCGAAGCGCGTCATGATCGAGGTGCAGGGAAGCCCGCGGATTCTGTATGTAGAGCCAGTTGAGGAATTGCATCAGTCGCGGAGCCTGTACACAGCTCCTTTGAACTGGCCGAGGCGCCTCCGCTCGACCACGACCTGCGGCAGACAAGTCATGTTCAGGGAACAGTGACGGCAGCGCTTGTCGGCGACCGGATCTGGCAACCTCCGTCTCTCGAGTGTTTCTCGGAGAGCCTCGATTGCGGTAAGGGTCTGGCCCCGTAGGTCCGCGTCCAGCTGGATCGTTCGGCGAGCCCGGGAGGACTGATAGTAGACGGCGCCCTCGGGTACATCGCAGTCGAACATCTCCTCCAGGCAGAACGCTTGGGCGCACAGCTGGATGGCCTCATGAACCCAGCGCCGCCGAGCCCCCAGCTTGTACTCCACAGGATAGGGTCCGCTCGGGCGCAGTTCGACCGCGTCCGCGATCCCGGTCAGGCCGTGCCGCTCCGACCAGATCCGCATGGCGAACCTAGCGTTGCCATCTACTCCGTCTGGACTGTGAGCCCGACCGTGGGCAAGTTGGCCGCGGTCGGTGAAGACGTTGTCCTCGAAGATCCGCTCCGAATGGATGATCGCCGCCTGGCGGGGACAATAGCTGAAGTGCTCCAGCGCGGAGATGGGCAGCGGCTCCAGTTCATCCACTATGGTCAGGCCTCAGGGCAAGGTGGCTGCAGTTACCCCCTCCGGCAGCGGGTCCGAGCTGACCACGACGGCGTAGTCGGAAAAGTGACGCGGTGGCTTCACACCGTCGTAGCGGGTGACATTCACGCGGTCAAGGAGTACATGTGAGGGCGCATTCCCGATATTGGACTCATGCGTGAAGATGTGGAGACCGCGACAGGACATCAAGCCCCGCGCCGAGGACCGGTCCAGGTCCCACATGTGCACGAGTGACTCCCAGAGAACTGCGAGGTCGTCGGTGGAGAACCCGGTCTGTGCAGCGAAGATCGGAGAGACAGACCCCACGGCCACGTAGACACCGTAGGGCACGAACGACTTCCGGCCCATCTCCGTGACCTTGCCTCCGGAGCCCTCCCCGGACTCCCCCTCCACCACCTCAGTGTCCTTCTGGCGCGTGATCGCCACCCGGGTGATCGAGAGCTCAAGCGGAACGATCGGGTCCACCGACCTCGCCATCGTGATCTGGACCGGTCCCCGCACCTGGCCGCAGTTGACTCCTGTCGTCATCACCGCCCCGAAAGTCCGGACATCGAAGAATTGCTCGCACATCCAGGCCCGCGCATTGTCGACATCGACGCGCTTCTGCTTCGAGCCGGTCGACCTGATCTCTTTCGCGTCGTAGGCCTGCTGGTGGAGGGTGTTCAGTGCCGCGCCACGGTTCTGGACGTAGATCCGCCAGGGGGCGCCGGCGGGACCCTTCACGGCGTCGACGTAGTTCCGAACCTTGCGCTTGATGGAGACGTCGGTTACGAGGCCCTGCATGGTCTCCGGGTCCACGCGCGGCAGGTTGCCGGCGTCGGGATCCCCATTGGGGTTGCCGTCGGTTACGTCGAATATGAGCTTGAAGTCGTGGCGCTTCTTGGGATCGATGTGGATCTCGTTCATGGCTGCTTCTATTCCTCACCCTCTTCAGGCTCGACAGCGGCGGCACGGTGGCCGTCCCTCGCGGCCATGGCAGCAGCCCGATCCTCAGCCTTCTGGTGGTAGTAGCCGAGCGCGAATACCGCTTGTTCCTTCATGGTCAAGACGTCGGGCATGGAGGTCAGCCGCGAGGCGATGTCCTGCAGTCGGCGGTCGATCGCCAGATAGATTCGGTATCGCTCCCGGCGTAGCTTGCCCAGATGACTTTGCGCATTGCGGAGGAGCGGTCCAAATACGGTCGCCGGCGCCGATGAGGCGGCGCCGAAATAGCGATCTGTGAGGCTGGCTTTTGGATTCCCCAGGGCCGCTCGTTGGACAGCTTCGAGCTCGGCCAGGAGCCGGCCGCAAAGGTATGCGCGGTCGCCGCTGTCGGGGTCCAGTCGTTGCATGAACGCCTCCTTCTGTCGGTCGGGAACGACGCCCGCCAGCGCCAGCTTCAAGAGCGAAGCCCTGGCGTGGGAAACGCGTGTCTTCTGTTCGGACCTGATCCGTCGAAGGACGGCTGCGATCGGATAAGGCGGCAGGGCGATGCCGCTCATTGCGAGGTTGAGCAGGTCGGCGGCCAGGCTCGGATGCACTGAGTTCCAATCGCGCTCGTCCCGGGTGACGGCCAGCACCAAGCGCCGGAGCCCGATCGGGAGAGGCGAAGCTCCCCAAGGCTGGATGATCGTCTGGGCGTCGAAGTAGCTGGCAAGATTGACCTTCGCCTCGGCGACGCTCGCATCGATCCAACTCCGAACCGCTATCCGGGACCCGCTTGGGGCGAGGGAGACACCGCTGAAGCGAGCGGCCTCTACATCGACCGCTCCGCGGCGCCCAGTCCTGGCAGCATGCAGCAGTTCCCGAACGTCGTCCGGGCGGGGGTCGGTCATCATTGTGGCCAGGCCGAAGTCGGCCTGGCCCCCTCGGGTCCAGAACACGAAGACGGATTCGTTCGAGGTGGAGATGTGGTGGTCGGGCCTCGACAGGAGCCAGTTGAGGCCAAGGACTGACTCGCGTGCGCAGTCGTAACACGTGGGAGATGTGGCGGAGGCTTCCATGCCATACGACTCGAAGGCAGCGGCGTTGGCAGAAACAAGTTGGTTGCCAGAGGTCTGCCCGCCAGGGATCCCTCGGATCACGACCGGCCAGGGAGAGACGATCGGCTTTGCCTCCCCGCAAACCAGGCAATCCCCGGTCGGTGCTTTGCCTCCCCCTCTCACCTTCTGGGTCCAGAAGCTGGTCACGTCCGGTAGATCGGTGATGACGGTATCCTCGACCTCGAAGCAGATCGCGTCAGCTGCCGGGTCGATAGTTGCCGGGACGACCCCACTGGAGAGGAACTTGACCACGGCGGTAACCTCCGGCAGGCGCACCCTATCGGCGCATTCAGCGGCCAGAGCCTTGTAAGCTAGATGTGCTGCCTTGGTGCGAGCCTCCTTGCCCTTGGGGCCAGTCAGGCCGAATGTGTAGTCGGGGCCGTCGGCGAACAAGACCGGCGTGACCTTGGAGGTGCGCAGCACATTCGGCACTTCCATCTCCAGGCCGCGGTTGCCTGGAGGCTTCGAGCCCTCCGCGAGGTCAATCACCCCCAGGAGCTGGCCAGATCGGTCGAGCCGGACCTTGTAACGGACCCTGACCCTCTTGTAGCCGTCTCGAGGTATCTCCGCGATAACCTCCGGTTCGCGAGCCAGATCCCGCAATGCCTGAAGCAGCATGTTAAGGCACCGTGGGGACAGGCATGACGCCATCATCGAGACGGGCCTCGAAGAAGCGTGGAGTGCCGTGGCCGGGCTTCGTCTCCGAGTACTCGATATCGAGCAGCATCCGGCCCAACTCAGCAGTCTCGTCAATGGGCTGCTCGGCGGGCACCCTGGGGCCGAAGAATGCCGAGAACTCACGGCAACCGAGATACGGAGTGAACGCACAAGCACCGCGTTCGACGCGCCGCCGAAGCTGGTCTCGATACTTCGCGGGGTTTTCCCCGACGCCCTCCCTGACCTCGACGTCAGCTCGGATCATGTAGGCAACGTCGCGCAGGGCGAGAGTGTGCCGCTGGGCTCGGTCCTCCTCGACGTAGAAGCCGTCTCCATGACTCCAACTCCTGATCTCGCTGACCGCAGCCTTCTTGGTCACCTCGTTGCGGAGAATCGAGAAGAACTTGATTGGCCGGAGGACCCAAATCTCCAGCACCCTCCATCGAAACTCCGGCTTCCAGAAGATCGCCTCGAGGACCCCACGGGCCGCCGTAGGCGTCATGATCGGGTAGGAGACCCGCTCGCCCCTGGCCTCGGGCCGTGTGAAACAGGCGAAGTCGCCCCAGACGCGGACCTCAAGTGGCGGGTTGGTCATCGATTGCCTCCATCAGGACGCCGCCCACGCCGAGGACCTCGTCGTAGGGCGCGGTCCAGATCAGAATCTGAGCTTCTTCATGAACCCAGCCTTCTCCTCGGGCCCATTCCAGTTCGCGCTTGCGGAGGTTGACCGTAAACGGTTGAAGCGCCCTCCAGACCTGCCGGGCCCGCCCGGGATCCTGTCTCGCGGCCGCACTCATCGCCAGCCTCTCACCATCTCCATACCGAACCACGACGGCAATGCCATCGTCCTCGATCATGCGGAAACGCCTAGCGACCTCCTCGTAGGCGAGGGTCCGCCGGTGAAGCTGGACGTCATTCTTGTCCAGATTGACATTCCGGAAGAGCGCTCGGAAGTAGTCTCCGACGAGCTTCGGGTCGTCGAAATCCTGCTCACTTCTCGCGATCAGGCTCCTGGTGGTATCGGTGGCGATCCGGTAGGGCCCGGGCGGGTGCCCACCTCCTTCGAAGACGACCACCAGACCACGGTCGAGGGATCCCTCGCGGTTGCACCGACCTGCTGCCTGGATGATGCTGTCCAGCGGGGCCATCGCCCTCAGGACGACTGGTAAGTCCACATCCACGCCAGCTTCTACAACTTGGGTGCTGACGAGCCGGCACTCCAGGCCAGCCGCCAGGCGCCGCCGCACTTCGGCGAGCACCTTTCGGCGGTGGGCTCCGCAGAGGAGTGTGGACAGGTGGAATGTTCCGACGGGACAGTAACCAAGAACTCGGATGGCATCCTTGCGGGTGTTCAGGATCGCCATGACCTGCGGCCTAGCGGCGATCTCGGCCGCGACGCGGACGTGGTCCCACTCACCGGCCAGTTCCCAATTGACCCGCCGCATGGCCTCGAGGAACCTGTCTGGCTGAGGGACGATATCCCGGGCGGTCGACAACCAGGCGAGGGCAGGTTGTTCAGACTGGGGCTGCGTTGCCGTACTGAGCACAACCGTGCTCCCATACTGCGTGACCAGCTGCTGGAGGACGTGCATTGCCGGCTCCAAAACGTGGACCGGAAGCGCCTGAGTCTCGTCCACGATGACGACGGCACGCGCCAATCGGTGGAGCCTGCGGCTGTCGGAGACGCGGTTCCCGAGCAGACTCTCGAAGAGCCTCACAGTGGTCGTGACGATGACGGGGGCGTCCCAGTTGTCGGCCGCTAATCTCGACCACAGACGGGTCAGAGGCGGCTGATCGGCCAGCGCGGCCGGATCCAAAGCACTGTGATGCTCGATCACATTTGTGATGCCCAGGATCGACCGGTATACGCTCGCCGTTTGTTCGGTGATACTGGTGAATGGGACCGCCACCACGATCCGCCCGAGACCGTGTTTGAGCGCATGTCGGGTGGCGAAGGACATTCCGGTGATCGTTTTGCCGCCTCCGGTCGGTACAGCGAGTCGAAATAAGCCGGGCCTCTCATCAGCGGCCTGCATCGCGAGGTCGTAGATCTCGGCCCTGATGCGGTTCACGAGTGTCGGCTTCGCGTCCTGGAATCGCGACGCGTGCGCGCCCACGGCTGCCGAGTCCAAGCTCTCCATGCTCCCCTGAGCGCCGGTGCGGATCCTGGACAGGTCTGGGTTGAAATGAGATTCCGTGTCCAGTCCGTCTGCGTCCACGAGGCAGGAGAACAAGAGGCGCAGGAACATTTCGGCATCGATCTCGGAGAGCTTGGGAAGAGGAACGACGGGGATGTCGAGGAGCGTCCGATAGTCCTCCGAGAGGCTGTCCAGCAGGCTGCTGATGACCTTCTGATCCTGATCGCCGTCCACGATCCTCTCCCTCAGCCACGTCCGTGACGCCGCGAGGTTCGGCAACCCGCCATGGTGGCCCTGTATAAGCATCGCCAAGGGCTCGACTCCGCGCCGGAGCGCATGGGCCGCGCCCGCCGATTTGTGGTCGGGTCCACGGGCGTGCAGCCCCGGAGCGATCTCGCAGGCACACAGGTATTCCTGGAACTCGGGGGAGGCCTTGCCCAAATCGTGCCACGCTCCGACCGCAGCACCAAACTCCTTCGCACCGAGAGGCTCCGCGAACGTCTCGGCGAGCTTCGACACCGCTGTGAGGTGAGCGGCCAACTCATGGCGGTAACCGGCTGGCGCGCGGGAATGAGCGTAGAGCAGAGGCGCCAGGTTCGCGCCTGGGCCGACCATGGCCCGAAATCTTAGACCCTACTCGGGGTTTCCTGACATATCCGTGGGTCCTACGACGTGCCGGGAAGTGAATCGTTCTGGGTTTCGTGGAGACTGAGCTGCTTGCAACGTGGCCCTCGCCGGGGCAACCTGACGACGATCCTGACGGTTGGTCGAGGCGCCGTCAAGGCGTTCGCGAAGGGTAACGCTATCGATGCCGCTACGGCTCACCTCCCGCTCCCGCGGTGGGCAGGCCAAGGTCCGCGACCGCGACCAACCCGCCGTAGGGGGGCACTCGCCGCCAGCACCCGACCAGCCGGGCAGAACACCCCACAGTCGGCGCAGCGCTGCTCGCCCAGGGACCGGGTCTGGCACTGCGGACACTCGTAGACCTTGCAGTCGCGGGGTAGGGGCTTGGGCAGCGGTGGCGGCGCTGGTGGAAGCTGGTGGGGGAGCCGATAGGCGCTCTGGGCGCCGGCCGGGCTGCAGTACCTGGCATCCCGGCGGCGCGAAAAGAACCGTTGCCCGCAGACCTGGCAGGCCTGCTCGGCCTCAGATCGATAGCCCGTCTCGTTACCATAGGAGGAGCTCTGGCAGGCCAAGCAGGGTGCGGCCCGAGGTGGAAGTCCGTACTCCGCCGGCGGCAGGTAGCCGCAGGCCTCGTGGAGGCGGCGCAAGTTGTACCACTGCACCCAGCGGGTGGACTTCCCCCGATCGGGTGGACACCTGATGATTTGGGGGTAGCCCAAGGAGGTGTCGAGATGCCAGGGGATTCCATCCGCCCTACCCGGCGGCGCCGAGGTTCGCACCGTCAGCGAGAACGGCGAGCTCATCCGCGCTCTCACCCTCGACCCGACGCGCTCTTATCAGCCACTCGGCGGCCGCTGGCCTGTCCACAATGTCTTGCGACAGGTGTCCTCGATGTCTTGAGACAGGACACTGGCGGAGCGGGAGGGATTCGAACCCTCGAGGCGGTTGCCCGCCTACGGCATTTCCAGTGCCGCGCCCTCGGCCGGACTAGGCGACCGCTCCACATGGAAGCCCGGCTGCGGTTCGGCAAGCCCCGGACGATCCCCGAACCACTAGTCTGCTAGGTCTAGGAGTCTAGACGCCCGAGGACGGTGACCCCGGCCTCGCCCGCCACCAGGCACGCGCGGGCGAGGCCGGTGAACAGACCGTGGTCGACGACCCCGGTCAGGGCCTTGAGGGCCGACCCGAAGCCACCCGGATCGCCGATCCCGCCGGGGACGCTCACGTCCAGGATCCAGTTGCCATTGTCTGTCAGGAAGGGCCGGTCCTCTCCACCCCGGAGCGAGGCCGTCCCCCCCAGATCCTCGATCCGCCCCGCCGTCCGGCGCCAGAGGAAGGGGAGGACCTCGACCGGCAGCCGGGTCGCCCGCGCCAGCCGCTCGACCAACTTGGAGGAGTCGGCGACCACCACCAGGCGCCGGGCCGCCTCGGCGACCAGCTTCTCGCGAGCCAGCGCCCCGCCGCCGCCCTTCAGCAGGTTCAAGTCGGGGTCGATCTCGTCGGCCCCGTCGATGTCGAGGTCGATCGGGCCCTCGAGACGGCCCAGCAGGGGGATCCCGTATTCGCGCGCCAGCTCCGCCACCTGGTTCGAGGTCGGGATCGCCCTCAC
>JBOHUX010000090.1:0-9250 GCA_050734915.1 Candidatus Dormibacteraceae bacterium | reverse complement strand
CTGCCCGAGCTCGAGGAGGAGGTGGTGCCCGAGCTGGCGGCGGTCAGCTGATGTTGGTGGATGACTTGGTCGTCACCTCGTACACCACTTGACTGGACGTGGCCCTATGTCCGGGCGCTACCTCCCAGGTGTCGCCTGATCTTGTGAGCTGTTCAACTTAGACGCGGGCGCCCGGCGTTTTCTTCACTCGGCGGGCGCGAGGTATACTCATCGCCTGTGCCCAGCCGGCCGTCGCCGCCTGGGAACTCGCCGGTCCATCCCCCGATCACCCGGAGATCCATTTGCCGACCATTCAGCAACTGATCCGAAACGGCCGCCAGGAGCTGGTCAAGAAGTCCAAGGCTCCGGCATTGCGAGGCTCGCCCCAGCGGCGCGGCGTCTGCGTGCGCGTCTACACGACCACACCCAAGAAGCCGAACTCGGCCCTGCGCAAGGTCGCCCGCGTGCGGCTCACCACCGGGATCGAGGTCACCGCCTACATCCCCGGCATCGGTCACAACCTCCAGGAGCACTCGGTGGTGCTCATCCGCGGCGGCCGGGTCAAGGACCTCCCCGGCGTCCGCTACCACGTCATCCGGGGCGCCCTCGACACCGCCGGCGCCCGCAACCGCAAGCAGGCGCGCTCCAAATATGGCGCCAAGCGCGAGAAGGCGGCGGCCCGCTAGCGATGCCGCGCCGCAACCGCCCCGCCAAGCGCCAGATCGCCCCGGACCCCATCTACGGGTCCGAGGCGGTCGCCAAGTTCGTCAACGTCGTCATGAAGGACGGCAAGCGCTCGACCGCCGAGAAGGTCGTCTACGACGCGCTGAACCGCGCCAGCCGGCAGGCCAAGAAGGAGCCGCTCGAGGTCTTCGAGATCGCCCTCAAGAACGCGACCCCGCTCGTCGAGGTGAAGCCGCGGCGCGTGGGTGGCGCCACCTACCAGGTCCCGATCGAGATCCGGCCCGACCGCCGGCTCGCCCTGGCGCGCCGCTGGCTGATCCGTTTCGCGCGCCAGCGGGGCGGGAAGAGTGCGGCTGAAAAGCTTGCCTTCGAGTTGCTCGACGCCTCCAACAACACCGGGGGGGCGGTCCGGCGGCGCGAGGAGACGCACCGGATGGCCGAGAGCAACAAGGCCTTCTCGCACTTCCGGTACTAGCCGGTAATTCCAGGAGCAGTTCAGAGATCTCAGCTTTGGCCATAAGAGTTCAGGAGCGCAGGTTGGCGCTCGAGAGGATCCGGAACATCGGCATCATGGCGCACATCGACGCCGGCAAGACCACGACCACGGAGCGGATCCTCTTCTACGCCGGCCGCATCCACAAGATGGGGGAGGTCCACGAAGGCGCCTCGACCATGGACTGGATGGTGCAGGAGAAGGAGCGCGGGATCACCATCACCTCCGCCGCCACCACCTGCGACTGGCGCGACCACGTGATCAATATCCTGGACACGCCCGGGCACGTGGACTTCACGGTGGAGGTCGAGCGCAGCCTGCGCGTCCTCGACGGCGCCGTCGCCGTGTTCGACGCCGTGGCCGGGGTGGAGCCGCAGTCGGAGACGGTCTGGCGGCAGGCCGATCACTACGGCGTGCCCCGGATCGCCTTCATCAACAAGATGGACCGCATGGGCGCCGACTTCTATGGTTCCCTGAGCTCGATCCGCACCCGGCTCGGCGCGCGAGCGGTGGCGGTCCAGCTCCCGATCGGCTCCGAGAACGACTTCGCGGGCATCGTCGATCTCATCAACCAGCGCGCGATCGTCTACACGGACGATCTCGGGGCGAACTTCGAGAGCGCGGAGATCCCAGCCCACATGGGCGAAAGGGTCGCCGCCTTCCGACACGACCTCATCGAGGCGGTCGCCGACTATGACGACGAGATCATGCACGCCTACCTCGAGGACCTGGACGTCACCCACGACCAGATCGTGGCGGCGCTCCGCCGGGGCACCGTCAAGGGGCACCTGGTCCCCGTCGTCTGCGGCGCCTCGCTCCGCAATCGGGGCGTGCAGCCGCTGCTGGACGCGATCGTCGACTACCTGCCCTCGCCCGCCGACCTGCCTCCGATCGAGGGTTCGGACCCCCGGACCGGCAAGCTGGCGGTGCGAGAGGTGGACGACGAGGCCCCCTTCAGCGCCCTTGCCTTCAAGATCCAGATGGACCCCCAGGGGGTCGGCAAGCTGACCTTCTTCCGGGTCTACTCCGGGCGCCTCAAGGCCGGCTCCTCGGTCCTCAACGTGACCAGCGGCAGGCGCGAGCGGATCGGCCGCATCCTGCGCATGCACGCCATGCGGCGGGAGGACGTGGACGAGGTCTTCACGGGCGACATCGCGGCCGCCGTCGGACTCAAGGTCACGTCCACCGGCAACACGCTGGCGGATGAGGACGAGCCCATCCTCCTCGAGTCGATCACGTTCCCGGAGCCGGTCATCTCGGTCGCCATCGAGCCCAAGACCAAGGTGGACCAGGACAAGCTGGCGATCGCCCTCCAGCGGCTCTCCGAGGAGGACCCCACCTTCCGGGTCCACACCGACGACGAGACGGGCCAGAACATCATCGCCGGCATGGGCGAGCTGCACCTCGAGATCATCATCGACCGGCTCTTGCGTGAGTTCCGGGTCGACGCCAACGTGGGCAAGCCGCAGGTTGCCTACAAGGAGGCGATCAGGCGCGCCGCACACGGCACCGGGCGCTTCGTGCGCCAGACTGGCGGCAAGGGCCAGTTCGCCCACGTCGAGCTCGAGGTCGAGCCCGGCGAGCAGGGCTCCGGCTTCGTGTTCGAAGACAAGATCAGCCAGGGCCGCATCCCGCGCGAGTACATCCCCTCGGTCGCCAAGGGCATCGAGGAGGCGCTGACCACCGGCGTGGTCGGCGGCTACCCGGTCGTCGACGTCCGCGTCCGGCTGGTGGACGGCTCCTTCCACCCCGTCGATTCGAGTGAGATGGCGTTCCACATCGCGGGGTCGATGGGCGTCAAGGAGGCGCTGCGGAGGGCCGACCCGGTGCTGCTGGAGCCGATCATGAAGGTCGAGGCCGTCATGCCCGAGGAGCACCTCGGCGACGTGATGGGCGATCTCTCCTCGCGCCGGGGCCAGATCCTGGGCATGGAGGGCCGCGGCAACTCGCAGGTCGTCAAGGCCTCCGTGCCTCTGGCCGAGATGTTCGGGTACGCTACCGATCTCAGGTCGATGACCTCGGGGCGGGCCACGTACTCGATGGAGTTCGATCATTACGCGGAGATCCCCGCCAATCTGGCGGAGTCGGTCGGCCGCCGCAAGACGAAGAGCTGAAGTAAGTGACCGGTCACCGAGGTCCCCGCGGGATCCGGGATTTTTTGGGGTAGAGGAGAAGTCAAGTTGGGCAAGAAGAAGTTCGAGAGGACCAAGCCGCACCTCAACGTCGGCACCATCGGTCACATCGACCATGGCAAGACGACGCTGACTGCCGCCATCACCAAGGTGCTGGCCTCCAAGGGACTGGCCGAGTTCCAGGCCTTCGACAAGATCGACAAGGCGCCCGAGGAGAAGCAGCGCGGAATCACCATCTCGATCTCGCACGTGGAGTACGAGACCGACGCCCGCCACTACGCCCATGTGGACTGTCCCGGCCACCACGACTACATCAAGAACATGATCACCGGCGCCGCCCAGATGGACGGCGCGATCCTGGTCGTGGCCGCCAACGACGGCGCCATGCCCCAGACCCGTGAGCACATCATCCTCGCCCGCCAGGTCAACGTGCCGTTCCTGGTCGTCGCCCTCAACAAGTGCGACATGGTCGACGACGCGGAGTTCATCGAGCTCGTCGAGCTGGACCTCCGGGAGCTTCTCTCCAGGTACGAGTACCCGGGCGACGACATCCCCATCGTCCGCGTCTCCGCGCTCAAGGCGCTGGAGGGGGACCCGGAATGGTCGGGCAAGATCCTGGAGCTCATGGAGGCCGTCGACACCTACATCCCCGAGCCCGAGCGCAAGGTGGACCTGCCGTTCCTGATGCCGATCGAGGACGTGTTCACGATCGAGGGCCGGGGGACGGTGGTGACCGGCCGTGTCGAGCGGGGCACCCTCAAGGTCAACGAGGAGATCGAGATCACCGGCGTCAAGGAGACCCGGAAGACGGTGGTCACCGACATCGAGATGTTCCACAAGCTGATGGCCTCCACCCAGGCCGGCGACAACGTCGGCTGCCTTCTCCGCGGCATCAAGCGGGAGGACGTCGAGCGGGGCCAGGTGCTGGCCAAGCCCGGCTCCATCAAGCCGCACACCAACTTCATGGCCAACGTGTACGTGATGACCAAGGAGGAGGGCGGTCGGCACACGCCGTTCTTCGGCGGCTACCGCCCCCAGTTCTACATGCGCACCACCGACGTGACCGGTTCCATCAAGCTGCCCGAGGGCGTCGAGATGTGCCTACCCGGTGACAACGTCGAGATGGAGGTCGAGCTGATCACGCCGATCGCCATCGAGGACGGCCTCCGCTTCGCCATCCGCGAGGGCGGCCGCACCGTCGGCGCCGGCGTCGTGACGTCGATCGTCAAGTAGCCGGTTTCCAAGTCAGCCAGCAGTCAGGAAGAGGGGCCCGCACGAAGTGGCGCAGAGGATTCGGATCAGGCTCAAGGCCTATGACCACAAGGTCCTGGACCAGGCGGCGGATCGCATCGTGGACACCGCCCGCCGGACCAACGCCCGCACGGCGGGCCCGATCCCGCTGCCGACCGAGATCAACAAGATGACCGTGATCCGGGGCCCCTTCATCGACAAGGACTCGCGCGAGCAGTTCGAGATGCGGACCCACAAGCGGATCGTCGACATCCTGGACCCCAACCCGCGGGTGGTGGACGCGCTCATGCGCCTCAACCTGCCCGCCGGCGTCTCGATCGAGATCAAGAGCTGAGATGTGCGCCGAGATCTTGTCGCGGGAGACCCGCGACACCGGGGGATCGTCCACGTGAAGGGGTTGCTGGCCCGCAAGGTGGGCATGACGCAGGTGTTCAACGCGGATGGCACGGTGTCAGCGGTCACCGTCCTGGAGGCGGGGCCCTGCCACGTGCTCGGCCTCCGGACGGCCGAGAAGGACGGCTACGCCGCCGTCCGGCTCGCCTTCGGACCGGTCAAGGAGGCACGGCTCAACAGGCCCCGGCTGGGCGAGCTCAAAAAGGCCGGGCTGGCGCCCGCCCGCCATCTGGCCGAGGTTCGGGGCATGGACGGCGAGGCCGGCCAGGAGATCCGGTGCGGCATCTTCGGCGAGGGCGAGCTGGTAGACATCTGCGGCACCTCCAAGGGCAAGGGCTTCCAGGGCATGGTCAAGCGGCACCGCTTCAGCCGGGGCCCCGAGACCCACGGTTCCATGAACGTCCGCCAGCCCGGCTCGATCGGGGCCACCGACGCCGCGCGCGTCTTCAAGGGCGTCAAGATGGCCGGCCAGATGGGCAACGAGCGCACCACCAACCAGGCGCTGCGCGTGGTCCGGGTGGATCCCGACCGGAACCTGCTCCTGGTCGAGGGAGGCGTGCCGGGTGGCCGAGGCTCGGTCGTCATGGTGCGGTCCTCGGTGAAGCGGAAGGCCAAGAGCTAGTGCCGGATCCCAAGCCCTCCTCCGAGATGCCGGGCAAGGTTCCGGCCAAGGCACCGGTCAAGGCCGCGGGCAAGACCCCGGCCAAGACCCCGGCCAAGGCACCGGCCAAGACTCCGGGCAAGACTCCGGTCAAGGCCGCGGCCAAGACTCCGGCCAAGACTCCGGCCAAGGCTCCGCCCAAGACGGCGACCAAGGCTCCGGCCCGGATGGCGAGAGCGAAGCCGGCCGGGGCGCCTGGCAAGGTGACCAGCAAGCGCGCGGACAGGGCGCGCGCGGCAGCGAGCGGCGGCGGTGACGGCACCCTCAGCGCCGGCCTCTTCAAGGGCGGCGAGCGCAGCGGCGACGTCCTCCTGGCGAAGTCCGTCTTCGGGGAGACGCCCCATCAGGCGGTGATGCACCAGGCCTTCCTGCGCCAGCTGGCCAACGCCCGCCAGGGCAGCGCCTCCACCAAGACCCGAGGCCTGGTTGCCGGCGGGGGCGCCAAGCCCTATCGCCAGAAGGGCACCGGCCGCGCCCGCCACGGTTCCACGCGGGAGCCGAGCATGGTCGGGGGCGGCACCGTGTTCGGGCCCCGGCCGCGCAGCTTCGCGCAGCGGATGCCCCGGAAGATGCGCCGGCTCGCCCTCCGCTCCGCCCTCAGCGTCAAGGCCCGCGAGGAGAAGGTGAAGGTCGTCGAGAGCTTCGAGCTCGACCAGCCGCGGACCAGGCTCATGGCCGCGCTGCTGCGCTCGGTCGGGGTGGAGCACTCGTGCCTGGTCGTCCTGCCGGCGCCCAACTGGGACGTCAGCCGCACGATCGCCAACCTCCCCTGGGCGAAGACGGTGCTCGCGCACAACCTGAGCCTCTACGACCTCTTCACCCACGAGCACCTCGTCATCGCCCGGGATGCGCTCGAGCTGCTCGAGGAGAACTTCGGCCAGTGAGCAGATCCCCCGCCCAGGTTGTCCTCGGACCTGTCATCTCCGAGCGCAGCTACGCCCTCTACCAGGACGGCCGGTACACGTTCCGGGTCGCCCCCGCGGCCAGCAAGCCGGAGATCGCGCGCGCACTCGAGGAGCACTACAAGGACCAGGGCATCAAGGTCGTGTCCGTCCACACGCTCAACGTCCGCGGCAAGATCCGGCGGGGCACCCGGCGGGGGCAGGTCGGGAAGACCTCGGACTGGAAGAAGGCCGTCGTCAAGCTCGGCCCGGGCCAGCGCCTCGAAGGCCTGTTCGGAGGCGTATAGGAACCCGCTGATGCCTGTGAAGAAGTACAAGCCAACCTCGCCGGGGCGGCGGTTCATGTCCACCTCCGCCTTCGAGGAGATCACCGCCGCCGAGCCGGAGAAGAGCCTCATCGAGGCGCTGCCGAACCATGCCGGGCGGAATGAGCAGGGCCGGATCACCGTCCGCCATCGTGGCGGCGGCTACCGCCGGATCTACCGGCGCATCGACTTCAGGCGCGACAAGGACGGGGTCCCCGGCCGGGTCGCGACCATCGAGTACGACCCCAATCGCTCGGCCCGGATCGCGCTCATCCACTATCGCGACGGGGAGAAGCGCTATATCCTGGCCCCGCTCGGCCTCCGGGTCGGCGACCAGTTGAGGAGTGGTCCCGAGGCGCCCATCCGGGTCGGCAACGCCCTCCCCCTGCAGAGGATCCCGGTCGGCTCGACCATCCACAACATCGAGCTCACGCTGGGCCGGGGCGGCCAGCTGGTCCGCTCGGCGGGGACCGCGGCTCAGCTCCTCGGCAAGGAGGGCGACTACGCGGTGGTGAGGATGCCCTCCGGCGAGCTGCGCCGGATCTACGTGCACTGCATGGCGACGCTGGGACAGGTGGGGAACCTCGACCATGAGAACGAGTCGGGCGGCAAGGCGGGCCGGAACCGCTGGTTGGGCAAGCGGCCGGCCGTCCGCGGCTCGACCATGAACCCGGTCGATCATCCGCACGGCGGCGGGGAGGGCAAGACCGGGCCTGGGGGACCGCCCAAGACGCCGTGGGGCAAGCCCGCCCTCGGCTACCGGACCCGGAAGGCCAAGAAGCAATCCGACCGCTTGATCATCCGGCGCCGGGAGAAGAAGTGACGGTGCCAAGGGAAGGCCTGGCCGGCGCGGGCGAGGAGAGGAGATAAGTGTCGAGGTCGACCAAGAAGGGCCCCTACATCGAGCACAATCTGGCCGAGAAGGTGGCGGTGCTCAACGAACGCCGCGAGAAGAAGGTGATCCGGACCTGGGCCCGCGCCTCCACCATCTCGCCGGAGATGGTCGGGCACACCATCGCGGTCCACGACGGCGCCCGCCACATCCCCGTCTACATCTCGGAGAACATGGTCGGCCACAAGCTGGGCGAGTTCGCGCCCACGCGGCGGTTCCGCGGCCACGGCCATCACACCGAGCGCAGCTCGTCGCTCAAGTAGCCGTGGAAGTGATCGCCAAGGCCAAGTACGTGAGAAGGACCCCGCGCAAGGCGCGGCTGATCGCCGACGCCGTCAAGGGGATGCGCGTGGCGGAGGCGCTGGCCCAGCTCGAGTTCGAGCCCCGGCACGCCGCCCGCGACGTGGCCAAGGTCATCAAGTCGGCCGCCGCCAACGCCGAGCACAACTTCAACCTGAGCCAGGACGAGCTGGTGCTGACCCGGCTGATCGTGGACGAGGGCCCCACCATCAAGAGGATCAGGCCCGTCAGCCGGGGCATGGCCCACCAGTATTTCCGGCGCACCTGTCACATAACGGCGGTCGTCGAGGATCGCGTGGAGAAGTAGATGACTGAGAGAGCAGGACCGCAGGGGTCCCCGGAGAGTCGAAGGCTTTCCGGGGTGTTCACGGGAGACATCTAGGTTGGGCCACAAGGTTCACCCGAACGCGTTCCGCCTCGGCGTCTTCAGGCCCTGGGAGGCGAACTGGTTCGCGTCCGCCAAGGACTACACCCGCATGCTCCACGAGGACCTCGAGATGCGCCGGCTGATCCTCGGCCGGCTGCGCAACGCGGGGATCGCCAAGATCGAGACCGAGCGCTCGCCCGCCCAGATGACGGTTACCATCCACACCGCCAAGCCGGGGATCGTGATCGGGAAGGGTGGCAGCTCGGTGGACCAGCTCCGCGAGGACCTCGAGAAGAGGTTCCAGAACCGGGTCCGGATCTCCATCCAGGAGATCAAGCAGCCGGAGCTGGATGCCCAGCTGGTGGCGGAGAACATCGCCTCCCAGATCGAGCGGCGGATCAGCTACCGGCGGGCGATGAAGCAGTCGATCCTGCGCACCATGCGCGCGGGCGGCAAGGGGATCCGGGTCGGGCTGGGGGGCCGGCTCCGAGGGTCCGAGATGGGGCGCCGCGAGCAGGACCGGGCGGGTCAGGTGCCGCTGCACACGCTGCGGGCCAACATCGAGTTCGGACGCGCGACCGCGCACACCACCTTCGGCGCCATCGGGGTCAAGGTCTGGATCTACAAGGGCACCGCCAAGAAGCTGAGTCAGCTCGGCGAGCCGGAGGCCGACCTGGCGCCGCAGCCGGCACCGGCCCCGCCGCCCGGTCCAGCCGCGGCCCCCGCGGCCGAGGCGGTGGCGGAGGTGGCTCCGGTGGCGAGCGCCAACGCCGAGGCCGCGCCGGCGGCGCCCGTGGCGATCAACCCGACGACGGGGAAGGAGCCCGCCGAGGTGCCCCCGCCCGCCGCCAAGCCCGCCGCCAAGGCCACCGCCAAGCCGGACGCCAAGGC